>JAYSQM010000260.1:0-1038 GCA_043721575.1 Phycicoccus sp. | reverse complement strand
CGCTCGGATGCGATCGTGGGCGTGGGCGGCGGAACCGTGACCGACCTCGCGGGCTTTGTCGCAGCGACGTGGCTGCGAGGTGTCAAGGTGGTCCACGTCCCGACGACGCTGCTCGCCATGGTGGACGCCGCGGTCGGCGGCAAGACCGGCATCAACACCGCCGAGGGCAAGAACCTGGTGGGTGCCTTCCATCCGCCGGCGGGCGTGCTGTGCGACCTTGCGACGCTGGAGACGTTGCCTCCGGGCGACTTCGTGGCCGGGTTGGCCGAGGTCATCAAGTGTGGTTTCATCGCGGACCCGGCGATCCTCGACCTCGTCGAGGCGGACCCCGAGGGCGTCAAACGCTGCGATGGCCCGGCCGTGCGCGAGCTCATCGAGCGCTCGATCACGGTCAAGGCGCGCGTGGTGACCGAGGACCTCATGGAGTCCTCGCTGCGCGAGATCCTGAACTACGGCCACACCTTCGCCCACGCCATCGAGCAGGTGGAGCGCTTCTCATGGCGCCACGGCGCGGCGGTCAGCGTGGGAATGGTCTACGTGGCCGAGCTCGCGCGCCTCGCAGGCAGGCTGGACGACGCGGTGGTGGATCGACACCGGTCGGTCCTCGCCAGCGTGGGACTGCCGACGAGCTACCGCGGCGACCGTTGGCCCGAGCTGTACGACGCCATGAAACGTGACAAGAAGAGCCGAGGCTCGCTGCTGCGCTTCGTGGTGCTCGACGGTCTGGCCGAGCCAAGTCGCCTCGAGGGCCCCGACCTGTCGCTGTTGCTCGCGGCCTATGCAGAGGTCAGCTCGGAGCCGAACCGCCCAGCCATCTCGCTGAGCTGAAATCCGGCGCTGCCGCGTTCAGCACCCCGGGCCCGTTACGCATGCATCCGGATTCTTCGGATTTGTCCTGCAGACGGCAAAGGTTGGGTATAGGTCATTGACGGCGGCCCAGCCCCACCGACATCGTCTCCCACGGCCGGAAGACAATGAACGCACAGGTTGCGCACATCTGTCACACCCCACACCGGCCGTCAGAGGCCATCGACGACG
>JAYSQM010000259.1:0-2722 GCA_043721575.1 Phycicoccus sp. | reverse complement strand
CCACCCGATGAAGACGTACAACATCACGGTCACCCGCGAGGGCAAGTGGTGGATGATCGACGTCCCCGCCATCGACGGGCTCACCCAGGCACGCAGGCTGTCAGAGATCAAGGACATGGCGGTCTCGCTCATCGCGATCACTGTGGATGTGCCTGCTTCACAGGTGGACGTGAACATCGTGGCCGTGATCGTTGACGGGACCGACCTTGTGGAGCGTCGCCGCCAGATCGACGCCGGGCGCGAAGCGGCCCGCGCTGCTGAGCGCAAGGTGGCAGCGTTGACGGTGGACCTGGTGCGCAAGCTCGACGCAGACCATGTGCCTCTTCGGGACATCGGCGAAGCGGTCGGGGTGTCGTTCCAGCGAGTCCACCAGCTGCTCAAAGCCTGAGGACTCGACGGACTCACCATCGCGCGCAGGCTGTTGGGCCGGCGATGCCACTGCAGGTCGAGTTCCTGCCCTTCCCGTAGCTCCCGGCAGGCGATCAGCGGACGGCGAGGGAGTCGGCATACGGGGCATCTTCCGAACGTGGGTACGGCTGTCGGTAGTCGATGGCAGGCTCCCGCAGGTGATGTTGACAAGCGATCGGACCTCCACGGGTGACCGCGCCGGCGGCCCGGGTCTTGTGTCGGTTGCGGGGCCCGGCGAGCTTGGCGTCCAGCGCGTCGATGGCGGCGATACCGGCTTCGGTGCGTGCCATCCGGCTGGCACCGTCGCGGCCGGCCTTCGACCCGGGCCAGCAGAGCGACCAGGCCGCCCCAGGTCGGGATGTGCGTCGGGTTGTGGACGGTGTTGCCATCAGCCAGGCGGTAGGCGATCGGGACGGCGCCGTCGGCGCTGACGGTGAGGAGTGACTGACGCCGCCACGGCGATGACGTCGAGGATGTGGGACGGCTCCATCTCGTATGTTGAGACGGTGGAGGGCGAATGCGTAACCCTTCGAGACAGAATCACGATTACCGGTACGCACGGTCCTTTTTGGACTCGCCAACCACGATTCGGAGTGCGATGAGCACCAAGTTGACCAAGTCCCTCAGGCCACGACTCACCGGGCGCAAGCTCGTTGCTGGCGGGGCCATCGTCGCGTTGTGTGTCGCCGGCGTGGCCGGTGCCGTCGCCGCTTCTGCCGACACTGCACCTGCGCCCACAGCTCCCGTCGCGGTGGCCCCGGTCACTCCCGCGGTCGACACCCCGGTCGCTCCCGCGGCCGACACAGTCGCCGAGGAGCAGGGCACCGCGAACGACGCCAAGACCGACGACGGCCAGCAGGGCGTCAAGGAGCAGGGCACCGCGAACGACGCCAAGACCGACGACGGCCAGCAGGGCGAACAAGTTGGCGACCAGAAGTCCGGTAGCCAGGATCAGTCCGGCGACCAGAAGTCCGGTAGCCAGGATCAGTCCGGCGATGGTGGCGGCAACAACTAGCAGATCCACCGCGGCTGGGGTGGGCCCGACATCGGCCCACCCCAGCCGCATGCCCACGCCGATTCGCCGGGGCGCGAACCTCACCGACGAACATCTCGCGGCCGCGGCCGCGGGCGACACCGAGGCGCTGCGTGAGATCTACGACCGCCTTTCTTCGGCGGTCCACGGCTATCTGAAAGCTCGCGGAGTTCGCGATCCAGATGATGTGACCAGCGAGGTGTTCCTGGCGGTCTTCACCCGCCTGGACACAGTGACCGGAGGGATCGCCGGTCTGCGCACGTTGACCTTCTCGGTCGCCCACGCCCGACTCGTGGACGACATACGCCGGCGAGACCGACGACCGGACGAGATGCCGTATGAACCCGAGGTCGACGTTCGCGTGAGCGACTCCGCCGAGACCGTCGCCCTCGCGGACATGCAGACCTCGACCGTGACGGCGGTACTGGCCCGCCTACCTGACGACTACCGCGAGGTGCTCCTCCTTCGAGTCTTGGCGGATCTGTCCGTAGACCAGACCGCCGCGGTCATGCAACGGTCGACTGGATCGGTCAAACAGCTCCAGCGACGTGCCCTGATCGCCCTCCGCACCAAGATCGTCGAGAAGGGCGTAACCCCGTGACACGCCACAGCGATTACCGGAGCGAGATGAACCATCACCCTGACACGCCGTCCCGTGACGACCTCGAGGTCCTGCTCCGCGGTCGATCAGAGCAAGCCGACCCGCTCGAGGTGTTCGGCGAGGTGCTACGGGCCATGGGCGAGTTGCCCGCACCGCCACCCAGCCCAGCCCTGGCGGAGTTCTTGGCCCTCCCTGTGATCTGGTCACGACCCACCAGCTCAGCGAAGCGCCGACGCCGCGTGATCGCCGGCGTCACCGCGCTGGGCGTTGCCAGCCTGTTCGGCACCGGCCTGGCCGCAGCCGCAGACCATCTCCCCCGCCCCGCCCAGCGCGTGGTCGCCGATCTCACCGCTTCCTGGTTACCGGGCGCAATACCCAGCCCTCCATCGCAGGGCACGGGAACAAGAGACCAGAGCGGCAGCCAGGACCAGCAAGATGGACCTAGCACTTCGACAGGTCAGTCGGGAGACGCGGGAGCATCGCAACGCCAACCCGCCGACGGACCGACCAGCGGGGCGTCCGACGGTCAAAGTGGCGCTGATGCTCGCGGCGGCGTCCAACAGGGGCTCGTCGGAGGGGCAGGAGCGTCCCAGCCGGGTGGAGGCGACGGTGCCGGCTCGTCCCCCGACCAGGGCGGTACCAGCCCCACCAACGGATGATCCCGAGGCCGCCAGGATCCA
>JAYSQM010000258.1:0-14183 GCA_043721575.1 Phycicoccus sp. | reverse complement strand
GGCCAGCAGTGCGCGATACAGCTCGAGGGTTGCGCCCTCGACGCCCAGCTGGCGGTCGACGGCCAGCGCCGCGTAGGACGCGGGCTGCGGCAGCCAGGTCTGATCGGAGGGGCCGAAGCCGTATGACGGCCGGTCGCCTTCCCATGGCATCGGCACCCGGCAGCCGTCCCGGCCGCGCTCGATGTGACCGCTGCGCAACCACGTCGGGTCCTGACGGAGGTCGTCGGGCATGTCGGTGGAGTCCGGGAGTCCCAGCTCCTCTCCCTGGTAGAGGTAGGCCGAGCCCGGCAGGGCAAGCATCAGGGCGGTGGCCGCCCGGGCTCGACGCAGACCGAGAACGGTGTCCGGCTGCGGGTCGCCGACGCCGATTCCGTTGGGACGCCGGGTTCCTACGGGGAGTCCGAGCCGGGAGGCGTGGCGCACGACGTCGTGGTTGGACAGCACCCAGGTGGTGGGGGCGCCGACCGAGTCCGCTGCCGCCAACGACGACGTGATGACGTTGCGCAGGGCGGCGCCTTGCCACTGGGTCTGCAGGAAGTCGAAGTTGAACGCCTGGTGCATCTCGTCGTCGCGGACGTAGCGAACAGCACGCTCCTGCGGCTCGACCCACGCCTCGGCGCAGAGGATGCGGTCGTTGTCGGACGAGTATCCGTCAGCGTCGATCGGGTTGTAGGAGTTGAGGACTCGGCGCCAGCCCTGGTAGATCTCGTGGACGCCTTCCTGGTCCCACATCGGCGCCTGTTCGCCGGAGCGCTCGTGCTCGATCGTGTCGCCGTTGCCCAGGATGTGCTGCGACTCGTCCCAGTCAGGCAGCCCCGCCTCCTTGATCAGGCCATGGGCGACGTCCACCCGGAAGCCGTCGACGCCCAGGTCCAGCCAGAACCTCAGCACGTCCTCGAACTCGGCGCGGACCTCGGGGTTGTCCCAGTTGAAGTCAGGCTGCTTCGCGTCGAACAGGTGGAGATACCACTGGCCATCCCCATCGCCATCGCCGACACCGGCGCCGACACCGGCGCCATTGCCGGCTCCGGTGCTGGAGCCGTCGTCCGAGATGACCCGGGTCCAGGCCGGACCGCCGAAGACGCAATTCCAGTTGTTCGGCGGCAGGTCGCCGCCCGGACCACGGCCTTCGCGGAAAAGATAGCGCTCCCGAGCCGGACTGCCGGGGGCCGCGGCCAACGCGGCGCGGAACCAGGCATGCTCATCGGAGGAGTGGTTGGGGACGAGGTCGACGATGACCTTGAGGCCGAGGTCATGCGCCGTAGCGAGCAAGGTGTTTGCGTCGGCAAGCGTGCCGAAGAGCGGGTCGACGTCGCGGTAGTCGGCCACGTCATAGCCGGCGTCGGCCTGGGGCGAGGTGTAGAACGGCGAGATCCAGATGGCGTCCACGCCGAGGTCGCGCAGATACGGGAGGCGGGCCGTGATGGCCGGCAGGTCGCCAACGCCGTCGCCGTCGCTGTCCGCCCATGAGCGGGGGTAGATCTGGTAGATCACGCCATGGCGCCACCAGGGCGAGTCTGCGGGCGAGCCAGGGTGGAGCTGCGTCGAGGTAACCCCTGCGGGTAGGTCAGGGTCGAGATGGGCTGCGATGATTTCAGTCCTCCAGAGAGTTGACCATTGAGTGCGCCGCCCGGTCGAGGTAGTCGCGCAGGATCAGGTCGTGGGTGGGGGGGAGGTCAAGGGTGTCGACCGCGGCCATGACGTGCTTGAGCCACCGGTCGCGCTGGGTGGGTGTGACCTTGAACGGGTGATGGCGCATCCGCAGCCGCGGGTGGCCCCGCTGCTGTGAGTACGTCGAGGGACCGCCCCAGTACTGCTCGAGAAACATCCGGAACCGTATCTCGGCCGGCCCGAGGTCGTCCTCGGGATAGAGCGCCCGCAGCTCCGGGTCGCCTGCGACCCCCGCGTAGAACTCGTGGACGAGCTTGCGGAACGTCTCGTGGCCACCCACCTGGTCATAGAAGCTCGTGGCGGTCACGACGCCAGTCTTTCAGCCCGCGCAGCGGTTGTCCCACGTGGGGCGCAGCAGGGAACGGGGCCGTGCTCAGGTGCGGGGAGCACCCGGCCCACCGCCATAGGGCGGCATGACCTGCGGAGCACGGATCCCGGCCCGGTCGAAGGCGGCCTTGACCCGCTCGCGGATCTCCCTGGAAACAGCGAAGTTCTCGTTGGGCGCGCACTTGGCGATGATCCGCACCGTGACCACACCGCCTGCCATCGACTCGACTCCGGCGACCACCGGTTCCTCGAGCAGTCGCGTCTTCCACTCCTTCGCCCCATCCAGCTCATGGACGACCCTGCGGATCAGCGGCAGGACGATGTCGAGACTCTCGTCGTAGCCGACCGGGATGTCCACCAGCGCGGTCGACCATCCCTGCGAGCGGTTGCCGACCCTGACGATCTCGCCGTTGCGGATGTACCAGACTATCCCGCCTGCGTCCCGCAACCTGGTGACCCGCAGCGTGACGTCCTCGACGGTGCCGATCGCCTCGCCTGTGTCGATGACGTCGCCCACGCCGTACTGGTCCTCGAGGATCATGAAGATGCCGGACAGGAAGTCCTTGACCAGACTCTGCGCACCGAAGCCGAGTGCGACACCGCCGACGCCGGCGGACGCCAGGAGCGGTCCCAGCGGCAGGTCCACCGTCGCCATGACGGTGAGCAGCGCCAGGGTGAAGATGACGAACGTCGACGTGCTCTTGAGGATGGCGCCCATGGTTGCCGCGCGTTGCGTGCTGCGCTGCTCGTCCAGTCCGGTGGCCTGGGCCAGGATCCGGTTCGCCCGGCGAGGAGTCTGGCTCTCACGCCGGGAGGCGCGAGTCATCGCCGTGGCGACGACCCGGTTGATCGCGCGGTGGAGCACCCAGCGAAGCACTACTGCCCCCACCAGGGTGCCGATGATCGTCAGAGGTTTGCCGATCAGCCACTGACCCACCCTCTCGGCGGTCAGGGCGGTCAGCGTGAGCACTGACTGCGGGGGGTTCGGGTCAAAGGCCAGGAGAGCGAACGTCATACCGACCATCCTTGCCAATGGCTGCGCGCGTGAGTGCACCGCCACTCGTGAAACACTCGCTGCGTACCCAACGCTGCCTTTCCGAAAGGGATGACGTGCCGACCCCCGCACCCTCGCATTCACTGGCCGAGCTCGCCCGCGCGTTCGGCGTGGCCACGGAGTACTGGGACTGGCAGGGCAACCACGTCATCGTCGGTGCGTCGACGATCTCGGCGGTCCTCTCGGCCCTCGGCGTGGACACCTCCGACGACGCGGCGGCCACGAGATCCCTTGCCGCTGTTGCAGACCGGGCGTGGCGCCGGACCCTGCCCCCGATCGTCGTATGCCGTCAAGGCCGGACTGCGTGGGTGCCGGTGCATCTGCCCGACGGCGCAACGGTCCAGGTGTGGGTGGTCCTGGAGGATGGAACACGTCGCGAGGTTCGGCAGGTCGACCACTACGTCGAGCCCCGGATCATCGACGGCCAGCCGACGGGGGAGGCGACCTTCGAGGTGCCCGGCGACCTGCCACTGGGGTGGCACACGGTCAACGCGCGGATTGGTCACGACAGCTTCTCGACACCACTGGTCGTGTCACCCCCGGCCCTGGCGCTGCCATCGGCGCTGCAGCAGCGAAGCGCCTGGGGCTTGATGAGCCAGATGTACTCCGTCCGGTCCCGTCAGTCGTGGGGTCTTGGGGACCTCGCCGATCTCGCCGACATGGCGGCATGGGCGGCGACCGACCTGCACGCGGACTTCGTCCTGGTGAACCCCCTGCACGCGGCCGAGCCGGTGGCCCCGATGGAGCCTTCGCCGTATCTGCCAACCTCTCGGCGGTTCGTCAACCCGATCTACATCCGGGTCGAGGACATCCCGGAGATGGGCTACCTGTCCTCGGCAGAGCGGCAGCTGCTGGAGTGGCACGCGGATGATGCGCGGACCCTCAACGAGCGGGACACCATCGACCGTGACGCGGTCTGGTCGGCCAAGGTCGCGGCGCTGCGCACGGTCTTCCACCAGCCGCGGTCATCGCGACGCGAGCGGGCCTTCACCGCGTACTGCGAGCGCGAAGGCCAGGGTCTGCTCGACTTCGCCACGTGGTGCGCGCTGGCCGAGAAGCACGGACTGCCCTGGGGTCGGTGGCCCGCGGAGCTGCAGGACCCACGCAGCTCCGCGGTCGAGTCATTGCGCGACCAGATCGGCGATGAGGTGGAGTTCTACCGCTGGCTGCAGTGGATCGTCGATGAGCAGCTCGCCGCCGTTCAGCGTCAGGCCAAGGAAGCCGGGATGTCGATAGGGGTCGTGCACGACCTCGCGGTGGGCGTGCATCCCGAAGGCGCCGATGCCTGGGGACTTGCCGATGCCCTCGCGCGCCGGGTCACTGTTGGTGCCCCGCCGGACCAGTACAACCAGCTCGGCCAGGACTGGAGCCAGCCACCGTGGCGCCCGGACCGGCTCGAGGAGCTCGGCTACGCGCCATACAGGGACATGCTGCGCACCGTCCTGCGTCACGCCGGCGGCATCCGGATCGACCACGTCATCGGGCTCTTCCGGCTGTGGTGGATCCCGGAGGGCCACCCCGTAAGTGAGGGCACCTACGTCCGCTACGACCACGAGGCGCTGATCGGCATCCTCGCGCTCGAGGCCCATCGGGCGGGCGCGCTGGTGGTCGGCGAGGACCTCGGCGTCGTTGAGCCATGGGTCCGTGACTATCTGCGCGAGCGCGGCATCCTCGGCACGTCGATCCTGTGGTTCGAGAAGGACGCGCAGGGCAAGCCGCTGCCCGCGGAAGCCTATCGCGAGCTGTGTCTGGCCACCGTGACCACCCATGACCTGCCACCGACCGCCGGCTATCTGGCCGGTGAGCACGTCGACCTGCGTCATGACCTCGGCCTGCTCACCCGCCCTGTGGAGGACGAGCGCAAGATCGACGAGGAGGCTCGTCAGGAGGTCCTGGACATGCTGGTCGAGCGAGGCCTGTTGCGACCCGGTGCCCCCGGCAGCGAGGTCGTCGAGGCTCTGCACCGGTTCCTGTCATGGACGCCGGCCAAGCTGCTGGGGGTTGCCGTTCCGGACCTGACCGGTGACCACCGGGCGATGAACCAGCCGGGTACCGATGAGGAGTACCCCAACTGGCGGCTGCCGTTGGCCGGACCTGATGGCAAGCCGGTGCTGCTGGAGGACCTGATGAACTCGCGCTGGGCCCGCCGCCTGGCCCGCTGCGTCGCCCAACGCTGAGCGCTGCCGGTCAGGCCGCCGGACTGAGGCGAAGGATCGTGGGCGTCTGAACACCCACGATCCTTCGCGCTGATCGGATTCCGTTTAGCTCTGGTCGCGCTCCTGGGCAGCCAGGGCCCGCGTCACGCCGTCCCGGTTCTCCGACACGACCCGGCGCAGGCCCGCATTCGCCCCAGGATTGGCGTCGAGCCAGGCCTGGGAGGCGTCGACCAGCTCGCGGTTGGCCAACGTCACCGGATAGAAGCCCTCGACGACCGACTCGGCGATCGCGTGGGTGCGCGAGGCCCAGAGCGTTGTGAGCATGGCGTGGTACTTCTCGACGTAGGGCGTGAGCAGCGCCGTGTCGTGCACCCGGGCGAAGCCCTGGGCAACGGCGTTGACCGTCTGGTTGGGCAGGCCTTCCTCCTCGATGACCTTGTGCCAGGCGGAGGCCTTGGCCGCGGCCGTGGGCAGGGTCGCCAGCGCCCGGACGGCGCGCTCGCGACCCGTCGCAGTGTTGTCCCGCTGACGCTCGGCCTCGATCTCCTTCTCTCCTGCGGCGCCGGCTGCGGCCAGGCTGGTGAGCAGTGCCCAGCGCATATCGGTGTCGATCGCCAGACCGTCGAGCACGGCGCTGCCCTCGAGCAGGCCGCGCACCCAGGCCACGTCCTGCGCGCTGTGGGCGTATCCGGCGAACGCGCCGACCAGCTGCAGCTGCGCGTCGCTGCCGGGGGCGGCCGAGGCGGCCAGCTCACGCAGGCGTGCCGTCAGCGAGGCCAGAGTCCCGGCGCGGTGTGCTAGGGCGACATATAGCTGGGCGGCGGTGTTCAGCTGGCTCAGCAGCACGCGCAGCAGCGTCGAGTCGACCTCGCCCGGCAGTGCGTTGAGCACCAGGTCACAGAAGTCGCGCCCCGACATCTCGGCGTCACGGGTCATGTCCCAGGCCGCACCCAGGACCAGGGCGTGGGGCAGGCTGCTGGTGAAACCTCGCGGGTTCGCGAGCACCGTGGCCATCGAACGCTCGTCGAGGCGGATCTTGGCGTAGGCCAGGTCGTCGTCGTTGACCAGCAGGAGGTCCGGCCGCTGTTGGCCGACCAGCTGCGGCACCTCGGTGCGCTCGCCGTCGAGGTCGAGCTCGATCCGGTTGACGCGCACGAGCCGGTCGCCCTCCACGTTGTAGCTGCCGATCGCCAGAGTGTGCGGACGAAGCGTCGGGAAGGCCTCCACCGCGGTCTGGGTGATGGCGGCAGCGGTGATGACGCCGCGGTCGTCGACCGTGACCTCGGGGCGCAGGGTGTTGACGCCCGCGGTCTCGAGCCACAGCTGTGACCAGGCCCGCAGGTCACGGCCAGAAGCGTGCTCGAGGTGCCCGAGCAGGTCGGAGAGCGTGGTGTTCTGCCAGGCGTGCTCGGCGAAGTAGCGGCGAAGGCCGGCCGTGAACGGCTCGCGACCGACATGGGCCACCAGCTGCTTGAGCACCGAGGCACCCTTGGCGTAGGTGATGCCATCGAAGTTGACCTCGACGTCCTCGAGGTCGCGGATGTCGGCGACGATCGGGTGGGTTGAGGACAGCTGGTCCTGGCGGTAGGCCCAGGCCTTCTCGGAGGTGCCGAACGTGGTCCACGCAGCCTCCCACCGGGTGGCCTCGGCCAAGCACGTCGTCGCGGCCCACTCGGCGAACGACTCGTTGAGCCACAGGTCGTTCCACCACGCCATGGTGACGAGGTTGCCGAACCACATGTGCGCCAGCTCGTGCACGATCGTCAGCGCCCGGCGCTCGATGATCGCCTCGGTGACCTTGGCCCGGAAGATGTAGATCTCGCTGAACGTGACCGCACCGGCGTTCTCCATCGCGCCCGCGTTGTATTCGGGCGTGAAGATCTGGTCGTACTTGGTGAAGGGGTACGCACAGTCGAACTCGTTCTCGAAGAACGTGAAACCGCGCTTGGTGCAGTCGAAGATGTTGTCGGCGTCCAGGTGCGGTGTCAGCGACTTGCGGCAGAGGATGCCCAGCGGAACGGCGCCCTTGCGGGTCTGGACCTCGTCGCGGACCACGTCGTACGGGCCGGCGATCAGCGCGGTGATGTAGCAGGACATGCTCGGTGTGGGTGCAAAGGCCCAGGTCGCGCTGGGCACGTCTGAAATCTCGTCGGCTGCGACGGGCTTTGCCTCGCCGGCCGCCATCGGCTCGGGCGTCGGCTCGGGCGTTGGCTCGTTGGACACGACCTGCCAGTGCGCGGGGGCGGTGACCGTGAAGGCGTAGGTGGCCTTGAGGTCGGGCTGCTCGAAGACGGCGAACATCCGCCGGCAGTCGGCGACCTCGAACTGCGTGTACAGGTAGACCTCGTCGTCCACCGGGTCGACGAAACGGTGCAGGCCCTCGCCGGTGTTCATGTAGAGACCGGTCGCATCGACCGTCAGCTCGTTGGCGCCGAACCTCAACGCCGGGAGCTGGACTCGAACGCCGTCGAAATGCGTTGCCGGGTCGAGTGACTCACCGTTGAGGGTGATCTGCTCGACGGACGCCGCGATCAGGTCGATGAAGGTGCTGGCACCCTCTTCGCAGGCCGTGAAGGCGACGGTCGATCGGGTCCGGAAGCTGACCGGTCCGGTCGTCAGGTCGAGGGCGACGTCATAGGCCGACACGGACAACAGGTCGGCGCGTCCACGGGCTTCGTCGCGAGTCAGGTTCTTGCCAGGCACGGGGTCATCTCCTGTTGGGACACGTCTATTTGGTCACGACATCCTCGCATGACCGTTGTTGGACCCTCACCGGTTAATCGGCGGCCGTCATCGGCTGGCAGGATGGGACTCATGACTGCGACTGCCAAGGCCTCTGTTGAGATGTGGTTCGACCCGATCTGCCCGTGGGCGTGGCTGACCTCCCGTTGGCTGATGCAGGTCGAACAGGTCCGCGACGTCGAGGTCACCTGGTCGGTGATGAGCCTGTCGGCCCTCAACGACGCACGTGAGCTGTCCCCGGAGTACCGCTCGATGATGGACCGCGGCTGGGGCCCGGTTCGTGTCATCATCGCGGCGGCCCGTGAGCATGGCCCCACGGTGGTCAAGCCGTTGTATGACGCGATGGGCACCCGCATCCACCTCGGCGGCGAGACGGACTACCTCAAGGTCATCGCCGAGGCACTGCAGGAGGTCAGCCTGCCCGCGGACCTCCTCCGGTTCGCCGACTCGACCGAGGTCGACGACGAGCTGCGCGCCAGCCATCAGCGGGCCATCGACCTGGTGGGTGACGACGTCGGGACTCCCGTGATCTGCGTCGAGGATGTCGCCTTCTTCGGCCCCGTCGTCTCGCCGGCTCCCAGCGGCGAGGTCGCCGGCAGACTCTGGGACGGCTGCCTCCTCGTTGCCGGCACCCCCGGTTTCTTCGAGCTCAAGCGCACCCGCACCGTCGGACCGATCTTCCCGATCTACGACGGCCCCCACTCCTGACGCCCCTGAAAAGACACCGGCTCCAAACCCGCTGACAACAAAGGACCCCAACCCATGCGCGTTCACATCGGCGGCGACCACGCGGCATACGACCTGAAGTGCACCCTGGTGACCTTCCTGCAGGGCAAGGGCTACGACGTGGTCGACCACGGGCCTGAGTACTTCGACGCCCAGGACGACTATCCGGTGTCGGTGCTGCGCGCGGCGGAGGCCGTGTCCGGCGACATCGGAGCGTTCGGCATCGTGCTGGGCGGGTCCGGCAACGGCGAGCAGATGGCCGCGAACAAGGTCAGGGGCATCCGGGCGGCGCTGGCCTACAACGTCGAGCTTGCCGAGCTGGCGCGGTCGCACAACAACGCCCAGATCCTGTCGATCGGCGCGCGGATGAACACGGCGGACGAGGCCAAGGCCATGGTCGAGACGTTCCTGACGACGAAGTTCAGTGGTGACGAGCGGCATGCGCGACGCCTGGCCATGGTGGAGCGCTACGAACAACACGGTGAGCTGCCGCCGGTTCCAGCGGCCGAGGGCTGAAGCCGGAGGGTTTCCAGCTTGGTAAGAAGTAGGTAAAAACCCCTCCCGCCTACGGAGACGTTGAATACAGTGCGAACCGTGACCACACATCAAGGGGTCGCGCGTCGACAAGGGGTCGCGCGTCGGCGCCGCGCCATGGCGCTGCGTCGGCTTTCGGGGCGCATCACCGCGATCATTCGGGGTTTCCCGATCGTCGCTGCCCTGCTCCTCATCCTGATGGCCATGTTGTTGGCCGCTCTGCTCGTGAGCTGGCCGTCCGTCATGCCCTGGACGTCCTTCGTCCCCTTGATCGTCCTTGCCGGGGTGTTCCTGCCGCCGAGATGGCTCGCTCTCGTCCTGCTGGTCACCGCTGGTCTGCTCGCGTATGCCGGGTGGTTGCTGAGGGGGGACAAGCCCGCCTTTGTCGGTTCCTCCATCGTGATCGTCGTCGTGGCGGCCATGATCTCGTGGTTGGCGGTCTCCCGAGCCCGGTTGGGTGTTCAGGGGACGCTGGGGGAGTCGATGTTGGTCGACCTGCGCGACCGGCTTCGCGCACACGGCGAGCTGCCGACACTGCCCGAACCGTGGCGCGCGGAGGTCGCTCTGGAGTCGGCCTACGGGGAGTCCTTCTCCGGTGACTTCGTGGTGGCCAACCGCTCGAACAACCGGGACCGCCTCGAGGTCGCCCTCGTGGATGTCTCGGGCAAGGGCGTCAATGCCGGGACGCGGGCACTGCTTCTGTCAGGGGCTTTTGGCGGACTGCTGGGCGCTATGGACCCGGCCGAGTTTCTGGGCGCTGCCAACTCGTATCTGCTTCGTCAGGACTGGAGCGAGGGCTTTGCCACGGCGATCCACGTGGCGCTCGAGCTCGACACCGGCCGGTTCTGCCTGGGTGGGGCCGGGCACCCTCCGGGGGTGAAGTTCTCGGCCGGCTCTGGTCTGTGGGAGGTCCTGGACGCGGAGAACGGTCCGCTGCTCGGCGTGATGGAGGGCGCTGCCTTTCCCCGTTCGTATGGCCAGCTTTGCCGGGGCGATGCCTTGCTGCTCTACACCGACGGTGTCATCGAGACCCGTAGCCGCGACCTGACGCTCGGTATCGACCGGATGCTCGGAGCAGCGGAACGCATGGTGTCCCATGGCTTTACCGGTGGTGCGTCACGGATCTGCGCCGCAGCACTGGCCGGCGAGACCGACGATCGGGCCGTCGTACTGATCTGGCACCGCTGACGAGTCAGGCAGGGCTGGGGACCTTGCGCTGGCGCAGGCTGATGTCGGCGCACTCCAGGCAGATCTCCTCGGGCACGATCCCGAGCTTCATCAGGGCCGCGAACACCTTGCACCCCACGCAGAGACCGAGGACCGCCTCGAGGGCAGGAAAGACGATCATGACCGCCCCGATCGTCACCACGACCGGGCCTGCGACGCCCAGAACCCACAGTGCCGCGGCCACGGCGGTCAACGCGGCGCCGACACCTGCGGCGAAACGCTTGGGCGCTCCCGCGGTTGGGCGCTTGGGCACCTTGACCCGAGGACGCACGAAGCGCTGGACGCCCTGTGCCAACGGGCTGGCCTTGGGTCCGAACGCGGTCCGCAGGGTGAAGTCGACGGCCAGCACGGCATAGATCCACCACTGGTGCAGGGCCAGGGCCGCAATCGCCAGGACCAGAACGATGGTGGCGATCAGCCGAACGGTCACGTCGTCGACGACACGGGGAAAGCGCGGGTTGGCGGTCATGGAGGCTTCAACGACACGAGGGTGCCCGGTAGTCCGTGCGGCTGGGATTTCTCGGTATGTGAACACTTCGGGTGAACAACTCGGGTGAACGGGCCCTGCCGGGGAGCCGGCGCGGGCAGCAACGGGCCGCAGCCACCTGATCGTGACTGCGGCCATTGCGTAGTGGGTCAGCAGTTGATCAGCTGATGTCGTCGTCCTTGCCGTCGAGACCATCGAGACCGTCCTTGGCCTGCTGGACACCGCCGTCGATCTGGTCGCCGAACTGGCCGTCGGTCTTCTCGTCGGCGAGCTCGCCCGCCTTGTCGAGGCCTTCGCCGACCTTGTCGCCGCGGCCGTCGATGAGCCCGCTGACCTTGTCCCTGATGTTGTCGAATATGCCCATTGGCGTTGTCCCCTCAGAGGTTGTCGTCGACCTGTTGCCGACTGGACGACGTCAATCTAGTTCGCAAAACGGACATTCGTCGAGTCGTTCAGCCTGTGGAGCTAACCCAGGAAGCCGCGGATGGAGGCGTGCCCCTTCAACAGGTTGCGGGCAATGGTGCGTCGCTGGATCTCGTCGGTGCCCTCGTAGATGCGTAGCAGCCGGAGCTCCCGGTACCACCGCTCGATCGGAAGCTCGCGGGTGTAGCCCATACCGCCGTGCATCTGCAGCACCCGGTCGACGATCTCGTTGGCCTTCACGCCGCCGTACAGCTTGGCCATCGACTGGGCCTGGCGCGAGTCGAGCCCGGCGTCGACCTGCCACGCCGCGGACAGCACCAGCCAGCGCAGCGCCTCGATCTCCACGGCGGAGTCGGCGACCATCCACTGGATCGCCTGGCGGTCCGCGATCGGCTGGCCGAAGGTGACCCGGTTGCGTGCGTGCTCCATGCCCATCTCGACCAGCCGCTCGCAGGCCCCCAGCGCGCGGGCCGGCAGCAGGTAGCGACCCTTGCCGATCCACCGCATGGCGAGCTCGAAGCCCTTGCCCTCCTCTCCGAGAATGCTCGAGTGGGGCACACGCACGTTGTCGAAGATCAGCGACGCCGGGCCCCACTCGCCCATGGTGTCGATGTTCTCAGACGTCCAGCCGTGGTCGCGGTCGACGAGAAAACAGGTGACTCCGCCATCGGCGCCCTTCTCCTTGTCAGTGACCGCAAAGACCATCGTGAAGTCGGCCTCGTTGCCTCCGGTGATGAAGGTCTTCTCACCGTTGATCACCCACTCGTCGCCCTCGCGTCTGGCAGAGGTGCGGATGGCGCGGGCGTCGGAGCCGGCCCCGGGCTCGGTGATGGCGAAGCAGCTCCTGCGCTCGCCGCTGATGGTGGGGAGGAGGTACTTCTGCTTCTGCTCGTCGTTGGCGAAGTAGAGGATGTTGTCGGCCTCACCGCCGAACTTGAAAGGAACGAACGAACGACCCAGCTCCACCTCGACGAGGGCGTTCATCACCGCGCCGAGCCCCATGCCGCCGTACTCCTCGGGTGTGTGCACCCCGAAGAACCCTGCCTCCTTCGCCTTGTCCTGCAGGGCCTCGAACTCGTGCGCCTGCAGGCCCCGCTCGCCCCGGCGCTCGCGGTTCAGCACGTCGGCCTCGAGCGGCATGATCTCCTTGCGCACGAAGGTGCGGACCCACTCGCGGACCTCGCGCTCCTGCTCCGACAGATTCAGGTCCATGAGCTCGTCTCCTTGTTGTTGGGGAACTGCGTGCGCAGCTCGCGTATGAGTACCTTGTGGCTCGGCCCCATGGTGAAGATCGACCGCCTCGATGCGACGCGGGTACTTGTGCTTGGTGTCTGGACGGTGATGCTCATCAGCGCAGCTCTTTCTTGAGGATCTTCCCGGTCGGTCCCTTCGGGAGCTCCTCGACCAACCGGAACTCGCGCGGGTACTTGTAGGCCGCGAGCCGTTCCTTGCAGAAGGCGGTGAGCTCCTCCTGTGTCGCCTGCGCGCCGACCTTGAGGCTGATCACGGCGACGACCTCCTCGCCGAGCCACTCGTCGGGCTTCCCGATGACGGCGACCTCCGCGACGGCCGGGTGCTCGTAGAGCGCCTCTTCCACCTCGCGTGGGTAGACGTTGTAGCCACCGCGGATGATCAGGTCCTTCTTGCGGTCCACGACGAAGAGGTAGCCATCGTCGTCGGCGTAGGCGAGGTCGCCGGTGTGGAACCAACCGCCACGCATGGCCTCGGCGGTCGCCTGCGGGTTCTTGTAGTAGGCCTTCATCACGTTGTGGCCGCGGACGACGATCTCGCCGACGTTGTCCGCGCCCGGCGGCAGCGGCCGGTCGGCGTCGTCGACGATGCGTACCTCCACCCCCCACGCCGGCTTGCCGATGGAGAGCACCTTGCGCTGCTCGGCGCTGATGTTGAACGTGGTCGTGCTCGCGGTCTCCGAGAGGCCGTACCCCTCAAGGATGACCACGCCCGGGAACTTCTCCTCGAAGGCCCGGATGATCTCTCCAGGGATCGCTGAGCCGCCGGAGATCCCCACCCGCAGCGAGGACAGGTCACGACCCGTGGTGTCGGCATGCAGCAGCGCGATGTACATGGTCGGCACCCCGCAGAAGATCGTGGCGCGGGCTTGCTCGATCGCATCCAGGACGGCGTCGACCTCGAACCGGGGCACCAGCACAAGGGTGCTCCCGAAGCGCACGGCCGCGTTCAGGACGCTGGAGAGCCCGAACACGTGGAACAGCGGCAGCACGGCGATGCCGACGTCGCCCTCCTCGAAACCGAGCAGCTCGCCGCCGACGCTGCAGTTCATGAACAGCTGGAAGTGCGTGAGCTCGGCGCCCTTGGGCTTCCCGGTCGTGCCGCTGGTGTAGAGCAGCACCGCCGTGTCGTCGGCGTTGGTGGGGACGATGCCCGGGACGTCGACGGGCGCACAGAGGTCCTCGAAGCGGTTCGTGCCCTCCAGTGTCACTCCGGCGCCTCCGGCGCCTCCGTCGACGACGTACGTCGACACGCCGCCAACCGTCTGGGCGCCGCGGTGGGCCTCAGCAGCGAACGACTCGAAGGTGATCAGCACCCGCGCGTCGGAGTTCTCCAGGTGAAAGGCCATCTCGTGAGCCGTGAGCATGGGGTTCAGCGGCACCATGACCAGGCCGGCGCGGATGACGCCGAAGTAGGCGAAGAGGAACTGTGGGATGTTCGGCAGCTGCACCGCGACCTTCGACCCGGGGTCCAGCCCGAGGCCCAGCAGGTTTCCGGCGACCAGCCCGGACATGTGCTCGACCTGGGCGTAGGTCAGGGTCCGGTCACCGATGATCACGCACGTCTTGTCCGGGTCGGCCAGTAC
>JAYSQM010000257.1:0-11604 GCA_043721575.1 Phycicoccus sp. | reverse complement strand
GAAGCCAATGACGCCGTAGCCGACGTAGGCCAGCCCGGACGTGCCCAGCATCCCCAGGACGAACCGGCGGATCGGGGTGCCCTGGGTCAGCCGCACGATGCCCGACAGGATCACGGCGTTGCTCAAGCACAGGGCGACGTCCGCCACCATCAAGGGGAGACCGACCCGAAGCAGGAGGTCTTGCGCGCCCGACGGCAAACCCACCACCTGGAGCCCGCCTATCAGGAGGTAGACGAACCCTGCAACAGCTCCGTAGGCCGAGGTCATGGCGGAGTTGAAGACGCGCACCTGCAGCCGATCCTTGTTGATCCCCAACAGAATCGCCGCACCGACAATGGCGGCACCAAAGGGCCCAAGGAGGGCTACAGAGCTCAGCGAGACGATGCTGGTGAATGAGAGGGTCGTCCTACTACGACCGACATCGCTCTCTCGGACGGACTCACTGAGGATGCCCATCACGCACAGCACCACCAGCGCCACAACGTCGTCGTCGTTCAACGGGTGCATTCGCCAGCCCAGCACCGCCAGGCCCACGGCGATGAGCAGGACCGCTGCGATATAGATGGTCGGCGCATGCGAAGGGACGCCCACGGAGCGTGAGCGTCCCTTCGAACCCGTGTCGTTCACCCGACCCAACCTACTCGCGGGCGGGACGAGAACAGGGGGGAATTAGAAGACGGTCGCCGTCTCGTCCGCGAAGCCGCCCCAGCCCCAGCCGTCGCGCGACGCGACCGCGGAGGTCTGGCCAGTCCACTGCTGGGTGGCGTCCTTGGTGAGCATGGACTCGATGACCTTGGCGATCGTCTTCATGATGATTCCCTTTCGTGGGGGGCGCGGCAGGAACTGCGTCGAGGCGGGGCCTCGACGCCGCATTGGCGTCCGAAGCTGTTTCGATCGTGCCACGGATGAGGGCCTCAACGGCAGATCCAGACCGGCGTCTGACGTTCACGCCATGGCCTTGGTGAAAATGGCATGGGAGTTACAGCCGACAACATCGCTTTGCGGCAATTTGGTGCCGATTGCCGTCTCAACGTCATCTCAACCACCTGGCCCTGTGGCCGGGTCGTCCCCCGACTGCAGACTATGCCACAATAGCCGGGAGCGTGCCCGAACGGGCTATTGACTATCCCCATTTTTGGAGCAGACATGAGCAAGCGCACCCGCAAGCGCCGCTCCCGCAAGGGCAACGCCGCCAACCACGGCCGCAAGCCCAACGCCTGAGCCGCTTTCTTCACCCTTCTTCACCGGCACGCAAGGCCCCCGCTCCCGACAGGGAGCGGGGGCCTTCTGCGTGCTCTTTGCTCCGGGGCGGGTCACGGCAAGACACCAAGGCAGGTATGCCGCGTGGTGACCACGCGGCATACCTCGCCTGTCGCGTGGGTCAGCCCTGTCGCTCGACGGTGATGGTGGTGATGGTGGTGATGCGGGCCATGATCTGCATCCGCAGCTGCGTGGGTGCGGCCTCACGACCGCACGAGCGGTGCACCAACGTCTTGAGCATCTGGTCGATGTCGTACTCCTTCAGGCACGGGCCACACTGCGCCAGGTGCTCGCGGATCTTGGCGCAGTCATCCGGGCCCATCTCGCCGTCGAGGTATTCGTAGACCTGGACCAGGGCGCGGGAGCAGTCGAATCCCTCGGGCTCGAGGGAGGTCATGGTCTGGCTCCCTCGATGACAAAGCCGCGCTCGCGGGCGTAGTCGGTGAGCAGCACGCGCAGCTGGCGCCGACCACGGTGCAGCCGCGACATGACGGTGCCGATCGGCGTCTGCATGATCTCGGCGATCTCCTTGTAGGCGAAACCCTCGACGTCGGCCAGGTAGACCGCAAGGCGGAAGTCCTCGGGGATCTCCTGCAGCGCACGCTTGACGTCGCTGTCGGGCAGGTGGTCCAGCGCCTCGGTCTCGGCCGAACGCAGACCCCTGGAGGTGTGCGACTCGGCGCGGGCCAGCTGGTAGTCCTCGACCTCGGCCGCATCGGACTGCAACGGCTGGCGCTGCTTCTTGCGGTAGGTGTTGATGTAGGTGTTGGTCAGGATCCGGTAGAGCCAGGCCTTGAGGTTGGTGCCGGGCTTGTACTGGTGGAAGGCGGCGAACGCCTTGGTAAACGTCTCCTGGACGAGGTCCTCGGCGTCGGCCGGGTTGCGCGTCGTGCGCAGGGCGGCGCTGTAGAGCTGGTCCAGGAAGGGCATGGCCTCGGCCTCGAAGCGTGAAGCCCGCTCTGCCGCGGTCTCTGTGCTCACGTCGACGATCGACTCGCCGGCGTCGGCGTCACGGGTGTCGCCGTCGGGTGTGTCGGCGTCACGGGTGTCGCGTCCGGCGGTGTTCGGTGCGCTCTGGGCGGCGTGCTGGTCAGCTGTCATCAGGGCCCAGTCTAGTGCCGGGCGGGGACACTCACTTGCGGAGACGCAGCGAATCTGAGGGCCCCGGGTGACCGTAGCCAGCTCGGCAGTCAGCAACACGTCGCTCCTTGCATGGTGTTCGTGGGCGAGTCACCTGCATCAACACCGCAGGCCGCGTTGGACATTCCCCGCCCGGGTCAGCGACTCTGCCTGGGTCAGCGACCGCCTTAGCGGGGTGAGCCCCGATACGAACACAGCAAAGAGGGGCCGGCCCTCACCTCAGTGATGGCCGACCCCTCCAACGCGCGGATGTGACTACTTGGTCAACGGCGCGAGCTTCGGGTCGTTCGCGTATGCCTCGGCAGCGTTTGCCTTGGTCACAATGACCGGGGGAATCAGGAACGAAGGCACGATCTTGACACCGTTGTTGTACGACTTGGTGTCATTGACCTCGACCTTCTTGCCTGCCTGCAGATCCTGCACCATCTTGATGGCCTTCGCCACGAGCACGCGGGTGTCCTTGTTGATGGTGGAGTACTGCTCGCCGGCCATGATCGACTTGACCGACTCGGCCTCGGAGTCCTGGCCCGTGACGACCGGGATGGGCTTGCCGGCGGCCTTCACCGACGTGATGATGGCGCGCGCCAGGGTGTCGTTCGGGGACAGCACACCATCGATCGACTTCGAACCATAGCTGCTGGTGAGGAGCGCATCCATGCGGCTCTGGGCGTTCTCCGCCTTCCATCCGGCGGTCGCGGTCTGCTTGATGTCGGTCTGACCCGAGCCGACCACGAGCGTGCCGTCAGCGATCTTCGGCTTCAGCACGCTCATCGCGCCGTCGAAGAACACCTTGGAGTTGGCGTCGTCCGACGAACCGGAGAAGAGCTCGATGTTGTACGGTCCCGTCGCCTTCTTGGCCTTCAGCCCGTCGAGCAGTGCCTGACCCTGGAGCTCGCCGACCTTGAAGTTGTCGTACGCCACATAGTTGTCGACGTACGGCGTGTTGAGGATCAGACGGTCGTACGCGATCACGACGGCGCCCGCGTCATGGGCCGCTTTGACCTGGGTGGCAAGCTGACCACCGTCAGCCGCACCGATGATGATGACCTTGGCGCCGTTCGTCACCATGGCCGAGATCTGGTCCTGCTGGTCCTTGACCATGGTCGAGGCACCCGCGTACTGCACGTCCCCCTTGAAGCCGGCTGCCTTGAGACCGTCCGTGAAGAGGCCACCGGCGAGAACCCAGTTCTCGGAGGTCTTGGAGGGGAGGGCGACACCGATCACCGCGTCCTTGGCGAAACCGGCTGCGGCGGCGGTGCCACTTCCGGCGGTGTCACGGCTCGAGCATCCCGAGACCGCCAGCAGCGCGAGGGCAGCGATCGCTGCCGTCGTGATGACGTGTTTGCGCATGGTCAGTTCACTTCCTGTTTGGTTGAGCCTTGTTTTGGTGGATATGGGGCAGGTGGATCCGAGGTGAGTGCCTGGACCGCGGTGTTGCGGCCGCGCATCAGGAATCCGGTGATCGACGGGCGCCCCTGGCTCTTGTTCCAGACATCAACGCCGACGGCGATGAGCAGGACCATCCCCTTGATGATCTGCACCTTGTCGGAGCCGACGCCCTGCAGCTGGAGACCGTTGTTCAGGACAGCCATCACGAGTCCACCGATGATGGAGCCGGTCACGGTTCCGATGCCACCCGAGACGGCGGCGCCACCGATGAACACCGCCGCGATCGCGTCGAGCTCCCAGCCGATCCCATCCTGCGGGCCGGACGCGACCGAGCGAGCCACGAAGATCATGCCGGCGAGCGCGGCCAGGATCGACATGTTCATCATGACCAGGAAGTTGACCCGCTTGAGCTTGACGCCGGAGAGCTCCGCGGCGAGCTTGTTCCCACCGACGGCATAGACGTGGCGCCCGACGATGGTGTTCCGGGTGACGAACGAGTAGAAGAGCACAAGGACGGCGAGAATGATGCCCGAGACCGGAAAGCTCGTTCCGACACGGCCACCCGCGAACTGGATCGTGGCGTAGACGACCACGGCATCCTGGAGGACGACCTTCAGAACGCTGACCCACAGCCGGGCGTGATCCGAACCCATGCTCTCTTGGACCCGACGCGCGCGCCACTCCTTGAGGACCACGGCGACCGCGACGACCAGGCCGAGCAGCAGGGTGGCGTTGTTGAAGCCGGTCTTCGGGCCGAACTCGGGCAGGTAACCCGCACCGATGACGGTGAATCCCTGCGGGACGGGCACCGTGTTTGCATTCCCGATGAGCTGGTTTCCACCGCGGAAGATGAGCATGCCGGCCAGGGTGACGATGAACGCCGGGACCCCGATGTAGGCCACCCAGAATCCCTGCCACACCCCGATCAGGGCACCCACCACGAGCCCCAGAAGAATGGCCAGCGGCCAGGGAAGGTGCCATGACTGCATGGAGGTCGCGACCACGATTCCAGCGAATGCCGCGATCGATCCCACGGACAAGTCGATATGCCCGGCGATGATCACCATGACCATGCCGATGGCCAGGATCAGGATGTACGAGAACTGGCCCACGAGGTTGATGAGGTTCCCGGAGGAGAGCGTCAAACCGTTTGTCAGGAACTGGAACAACGCAATGATGGCGATGAGGCTGAACAGAATCCCGAACTGGCGGGCGTCGGACTGCCCACCGCCGAAGATCTTCTTCAGGTCCTTGAACCCGGTCTTGACCGACCCCGTCGCTGTGCTCATTTGCTGTCGACTTTCTTCTTCGCGGAGGTCATGCTCTTCATGAGTGACTCAGGATCGGCGTCTGCCGCCAGGATGCAGTCGGTGATCGCGCCCTCGAAGATCGTGTAGATCCGGTCCGCGATGCCGAGCAGCTCGGGCAGCTCGGAAGAGATCATGATCACTCCTTTGCCCTGGGCGGCGAGGGCCTGGATGATCCCATAGATCTCGTACTTGGCTCCGACGTCGATCCCCCGGGTCGGCTCATCCAGGATGAGCAGGTCCGGGTCGGTGAACATCCACTTGGCGATGACGACCTTTTGCTGGTTGCCCCCTGAGAGCTTGCGCACTCCCGCGTTGACGCTCGGGGTCTTGATACGCAGGCTCTTTCGGTACGCCTCAGTCGCCTCGTACTCCTTGACCTTGTTGACGACCTGTCCGACGGAGATCTTTGACAGCTTGGCGGATACGATGGCCCGCTTGATGTCATCGATCAGGTTGAGGCCGAGCGCCTTGCGGTCCTCGCTCACGTAGGCAAGGCCGTGGTCGATCGCCTCTGAGACGTTTCTGACGTGGATCTCCTCGCCGTCCTTGAAGATCTGGCCCGAGATGAAGTTGCCGTACGAACGGCCGAAGATGCTCATGGCGAGCTCTGTGCGCCCAGCGCCCATCAAGCCGGCCAGACCGACAATCTCGCCCCGGCGCACCGTGATGGTGGAGTTCTTGGCGACCATCCGCTCTGACGCCTGCGGGTGCCGCACGTTCCAGTCGCGAACTTCGAAGAAGATGTCCCCGATCTGCGGGGTCCGATCGGGGAAACGGCTCGCCAGGCTTCGACCGACCATGCCACGGATGATCCGGTCCTCGTTGACGCCGTCGTCTTTGACGTTCAACGTCTCGATCGTCCGGCCGTCCCGAAGGATGGTGATCGAGTCTGCGACCTGTTCGATCTCGTTGAGCTTGTGCGAGATCATGATGGAACTTACCCCCTTGCCCTTCAGACCCCGGATGAGGTCGAGCAGGTGTTGGGAGTCCGCTTCGTTCAGAGCTGCGGTCGGTTCGTCGAGGATCAGCAGCTTGACCGACTTGCTGAGGGCCTTGGCGATCTCGACGAGCTGTTGCTTGCCCACGCCGATGTGCTTGATCTGGGTATCGGGGTCATCGCGGAGCCCGACCCTGGCAAGAAGCTCCAGCGCGCGCTTCTTGGCGTCGGCCCAGTCGATCACGCCCCGCTTCCCCGGCTCGTTGCCAAGAAAGATGTTCTCGGTGATGGACAGCTCCGGAATGAGCGCCAGCTCCTGGTGAATGATGACGATGCCGGCCGCCTCGCTCGAGCGGATGTCCTTGAAGTGCACAGGCTCGCCCTGGTAGATGATGTCGCCCGTGTAGGTCCCGGAAGGATGCACACCAGAGAGCACATTCATCAGCGTCGACTTGCCGGCCCCGTTCTCGCCGCAGATGGCATGGATCTCTCCCGCCTGCACGTTGATGGAGACGTCGGACAGGGCTTTGACCCCGGGGAACTCCTTGGTGATGGAGCGCATCTCCAGAATGGTGTGGTTAGTCGACATCGACGTCCTCCGTGCACCCGTAGCCGCTGCGGGCATCCTGCGAAACAGAAGATCCCGCGAGGGGTGAATCGTCAGATGGACCTCCGCCAGCCGGCGAGAACGCCGTGATGATTCCAACGGTGGCCCAAGATGTGCTCACAAGCTTGACCTCTTTGTCATGCCGCGCGGGACTGTGCCGGTCAGAAACTCGATGTGACCGTTCACATTAAGGACGAGTTTGCCCCCGCAGCCATCGCCCTGTCAATTGGGTTGGGTCACGCTTTTGTAACGGTCGGGCTGGCACCCGGAGCACGTCCGGTCGAGCCCCGCACCACCAGCTCCGGCAGGATCTGAACGCGGTCGGCGACGACGTTGCCGCTCACCTCACCCAGCAGCACCTCGACCGCACGACGTCCGATCTCGCCGTAGTCCTGGCGAATCGTCGTGAGCGGGGGCCAGAAATGCTTCGCATCCGGGATGTCATCGAATCCCACCACACTGACGTCTCCCGGGACATCGAGCCCGGCATCGCGAAGTGCGTGCAGAAGTCCAAGCGCCATCTGGTCATTCGCAGCGAAAACGGCCGAGAACTCTCGAGTCCTCAGGAGCTCGCGCCCTGCGTAGTAACCGAAATCCGCGGTCCAATCGCCAAGAATCGGGGGATTCGTGTTGAGCTCGGCGCTGTCGATCTCGTCGAGGAAGCCGCGCATCCTGGCCTCGGCCTCGATCCAGTCCTGTGGTCCCGCGAGGTGGATGATCTCTCGGTGGCCGAGCTCGACCAGGTGACGAGTGGCCATCCGAGCCCCCGCGATCTGGTCGACGCAGAGGGCGCGGTGCTCAGCGTGCCCGGTGGATTGAAGGCTGACGTACGGCACATCGATCGACATCTGGGCGAGCACATCGAAGACGCGCACCTGTGGCGCGATGACGACCAGACCCTCGATCGCCTGACCCATCAGATGCGTGAGCGCATCGGAGATGGACTCCGGATCTGCCGCGGCGAGGTTCGCGGTATTCACGTAATACCCCGCCGCTCTGGCCGCATCCTCGATCGCGGCAATGGCGCTCGAGGATGCATATTGCGCGCTCGACGCCGAGAGCACCCCGATCGTGCGGGAGTGACGCGTGACGAGCATGCGCGCAGCGCGGTTGGGCCGATACTGCAGCTCCTCCATGACCAGGTTCACGCGTGCCCTGGTCGTCTCGCGGATGCTCGGATGGTGGTTGAGCACCCGTGAAACGGTCTGGTACGAAACTCCTGCGAGGCGCGCGACATCGCGGATGCTCGGTGCGCGATCTTTGGGCAGCGGAGTTGTCACCAGAGAACCTTGCAGCACTTGTGAACGGTCACAATTGTGAGCCTGGTCAATTATGCACACAGACGGGGAACTTGGGGCGGCGCGTGACGCGTTCACGGTGGATCGTCCACCGAGACAACACACCCAAAACGTCATCGACGCCCCGATGCTGTGGGGAATCGCCTACGAGATCGTCTCGCTGCTGCAGTGGTGGCCGCGCCGCCGCTACAGGGCGTGTTCGGCACAGCCATACCTGGTCTATGGCAGGTGCTGGTGATCCTGCCGTTCCCCCTTCTGGCGTGGGGAGCCGACGAGCTGTGGCGGTGGAACACGAGACAACGTATCGCGAGAGAACAGTACGTCCGCCAAGAAGGTGTGGGCGGTCTTGACGACGTCCGTCGGGGTATTGGTGAACGAGTGGCTGCCACGGGCAGACATCACCTCGGCCTCGCCTCCCAGAGCAGACCGAAGGTCCTCGGGGCTGCCGAAGGGGTCCTTCTCCCCCTGTATGACGGCCAGCCGGGTTCCGGCGCCGGTCACCAGAAGCGCCTCCGGGGCCCGGGACCTCTCCGGCTTTCCCGGCGGATGCAGCGGGAACGACAGTGCCAACACCGCATCAGCCCCAACCGCCGTGGCCGTCCGACAGGCCACCCGGGCACCGGCACTTCGGCCGCCGACCACCAACGGCCGGGGCAGCGCACCACGCCCTGACGTCAGCGCCGCCAGGACCGACAACCACGCCACGTCCAGCTGGGCGGGAGGCGTGGCCACCTTGCGCCCGGCCACCCGCCACGGCTGCTCGACCAGCACCACGAGCCATCCGTCAGCCGTCAAGGACGTCAGTGCCTGCAGGTCCGCCGACCACGACGAACCCCCGGCGCCGTGTCCGAGAACCAGGGCCCCACACGGGCGGGACGGGCGCCAGAGGTGCGCACGCGCCATACCGACCGGGGTGTGAATCTCCTTGACACTCTTGCGAACTGGCACGCTGCTCACTCCCCGATGATCTCGCCGGTGGTCGGGTCCACCGCTCCCACCAGGTCCGCGCGCTCCAGCGGCACGAGCAGCTGCTCCCCGTTGTTGCGCGACGAGTTGACCGCGGTGCCGACCGGGTAGGCGTCGAAACGCCCGGGCTCGAAGAACTCCAGGTAGGCCTTGACGGATGAGGGATCGGTCTGCGTCGGGTCCAGCCAGTCGTCCCAGTCCTCGCGCTCGAGGACCAGCGGCTGTCGGTCATGAATCCGGTCCAGTCCCGGCTCGGCTGCGGTCGTGATGATCGCGTACGTCGTCAGCCAGGCGTCGGGGTCGCCCTCGGCAACGGACTTGCCGCGCCAGAACTCGTACAGCCCGGCCATCGCCAGCAACGCACCATCGGAACGGTGGATGAAGAACGGCTGCTTGCGCGGTTTGCCCTTGGCGTCAACGGCGGTGGGGCTCACCTGCCATTCGTACCAACCGTCCGCCGGGACCAGACAACGACGAGAGGCAGCCGCCCGGGCGAACGACGACGTTTCCAGGAGCGACTCGGAACGGGCGTTGGTCATCCGCACTCCGACCTTGACATCCCGGGACCAGCTCGGCACCAATCCCCATGTCAGCAAACGCAGTTGGCGTGTCGGCGCAGCGTCAACGTCGCCCCGAACCGCTCGGGTCAGGACCACCGGCGCCTGCTTGGTCGGTGTCATGTTGAAGTCGGGCTGACCGGCCGGCGGGCTCTGAGGGGTCACCAGGATGCTCCGCGCCGCCTGCCCCGTGCGGTCCTCGTCGACCTCGAACTCCTCGACCAGGTCCTCGGGGCGCGAGCTGGACGCGTATCGACCACACATGCTCTCAGCCTAGATACGCGAGGGCCGCGACGAGCCACTACCGTAGGAGTTGCACGGACGACACTCGAGGAGATTCAGATGACCGTAGTTCGACGGATTGCCCGACCGATGCTGGCCGCCATCTTCATGACGAGCGGCCTGGACTCCCTGCGCCATCCGGCCGGGCGGGCCAAGATTGCCGCGCCTTTGGTCACCGCGCTGGCCGGGCCCCTGAACCTGCCGGACGACCCCGAGATGATGGTCCGCGCCAACGGCGCCACGATGCTTGTGGCAGGCACCATGCTGGGCCTGGGCAAGTTCCCCCGACTTGCCGCGCTGGCCCTGGCCGCCACGCTCGTACCGACCACCTATGCCGCCCACGCCTTCTGGACCGTCGAGGACCCAGCTGCCCGCGCACAGCAGAAGGTGCACTTCCTGAAGAACGTCGGCCTGCTCGGGGGCGTTCTCCTCGCCTCGGTCGACACCGCCGGCAAGCCCGGGTTGGCCTATCGTGCCGAGCACGTCCGCTCTCAGGCGCGTCGCCAGGCCGCACTGACCAAGCGCGAGGCGCGGCACGCCGCCAGGTCCGCCCGACGTATGGTCAAGAACGCCGTTGACTGACTGGTTGTCCCCGCACATGAGCGGTCCCGTCACCGCCACGGTGGAACTGCCGGGGAGCAAGTCGCTGACCAACCGCTATCTCGTGCTCGCCGCCCTGGCCAGCGGCACCTCCCGCCTGCGGCGGCCCTTGCGTTCACGCGACACCATGCTGATGGCGGCAGCGCTGCGTTCCCTGGGCGCCTCGGTAACCGACCTACCCGGCAGTGACCGTGACTGCGACGACTGGCTGATCGCGCCGGCGTCCTTGTCCGGCGCAACGTCCGTGCACTGCGGACTGGCCGGCACCGTGATGCGATTCCTGCCGCCGGTGGCCGCCCTCGCCAACGGCCCGGTCGCCTTCGACGGCGACGCCCACGCCCGTAACCGCCCCATGGCTCCGGTCATCGACGCACTGCGCACCCTGGGCGCCAGGATCAACGACGACGGCCGCGGGACGCTCCCCTTCACCGTGCAAGGATCGGGCCGTATGCCGGGTGGCCCGGTCACCCTCGATGCCTCTGCGTCGTCGCAGTTCATCTCCGCACTGCTGCTGGCGGGGCCGCGGTTCGAGCAGGGCGTGACAGTCCAACACGAGGGCAAACCGATCCCCAGCGAGCCGCACATCCAGATGACCGTCGAGGTGCTGCGCGACTGCGGCGTCGTCGTGGACGACTCCGAGGCCAACACGTGGCGGGTCGAGCCCTCACAGATCCGTCCCCTCGACGTCGAGGTCGAGCCGGACCTGTCCAACGCCGCCGCCTTCCTGGCCGCAGCCGTCGTCACCGGCGGCACCGTGCGGGTCCCGGGGTGGCCGCAACACACCACCCAGGCCGGCGACGCGATCCGCAACATCTTCGACGCCATGGGCGCCGACGTGCTGCTCGAGCGCTCGGGCCTGACCGTGACCGGCAACGGGCAGATCAGCGGGCTCGACGTCGACCTGCACGACGCCGGCGAGCTGTCACCCGTGGTTGTCGCGGTCGCAGCCCTGGCCGCCTCCCCCTCCCGGATCCGTGGCATCGCTCACCTACGCGGGCACGAGACCGACCGTCTGGCCGCGCTCTCCGCCGAGATCAACGCGCTCGGCGGATCAGTCCAAGAGACTGAGGACGGCTTGCTGATCAAGCCAAAGCCGTTGCGGGGCGGGCTTTTCCAGACCTATGACGACCACCGTATGGCGATGGCAGCGGCCGTGATCGGCCTGCGGGTGCCAGGCGTCGTCATCGAGAACGTCGAGACCACGGCCAAGACTCTCCCCGAGTTCGCCGCCCGATGGACCCGCATGGTCGACGGCCAG
>JAYSQM010000256.1:0-4399 GCA_043721575.1 Phycicoccus sp. | reverse complement strand
GATCCCGGGCTGTACGGCGCCTCCGTTTTGGGCGGACGCCCATCACCTCATCCACTGGGTCGATGGCGGGGGCACCAGCCTGCTCAACGGGGCGCTGCTGTGCGGCAGGCATCACACCATCGCCCACCAGAGGGGCTGGACCGCGACCGCCACCACCAGCGAAGTGACCTGGCACCTATGACCGCCCAGCCCCACAGCCCGCCGGGACCGGCGGGCTCGCCACCACGTATGGGCTGACCCGAGAGTTCTCCCGCCTCCAGGCGGCCAAGAAGGCGGCCAGGAATCGTCCCCGCCTCGCACGATGACCTCAAGAACGAGCAACGTGCGGGAGATGCGCTCCTGAGGACGGCCCGCGCTGTTTGACCGGGCAGCGCGGGTTGCCCCTCGGTCGACTCCGTACTGCCCTGGCTGGACGCCGTCAGTCGTTGGCCGGGTCGATCCCGAGCAGCCTGCCTGAGGCGCTTGGACGATTCTTCGCTAGTGAAAGGAGAGAGCTGCGTTCGGCTGGGCGGTCAGTATCTCACCGTTCGCGAAGGTCGGGGCCGCCGAGCGAGTGAGGGTCGTGGTCAAGCCCTCACCGCGCAGCGCCACCTCTGCCCGGGTGGCGGCAACGCCGAGTGTGAAGTCGTCGGTGGCCACGAGTCGGATGACGTCGCCATCGACGTGACCGGAGGCGCTGGGGCAGGTCAGCAGGGCAACCCGAAGGGCCCGATTCGCTTTGTCCGCTGAGGTTTCGGTGTTCACCGACGGAATGCCGACCGCCGTCGCCTCCGCTGACCCCGGCTCCACGCCAAGGGCGGCACGCACGGCTTCGAACGTGCCGTAGCCGAACCAGTCACCAGGTCCGGTGCGGACGAGATCCCTTGCACCAGATGTCGATTCGCCGTCCTGGAGGTACCGACCCAAGCCGCGGATGTGGGCTGCCGGTATACCGGTCGCCTTACCCTTGACCAGGTCGGCGGCGGCGGCGATCTCGTCGGCGACGCACCGTTCGGTCACCGAGAGGATCCGCCCGTCGGCGTCGCTGGACCCGCGCAGGTCATCGACGACGTGGATGCCTGCGGCCCCCAGTGCGAAGTCGGTCTGACCGATCCGCCACGGGCGGCCGGCGGTGTCGCTGAGGATGACTCCCACGCGAAGGTGGGTCCCCGACAGGCTCGCCCAGCCGGCCTGAACTCCGCCCCGGATGTCTGCGGCGACGGCGTCGGGATCATCGGGAAGGACCAGGAGAATCGACTCGTCGGTGGTGTTGGAGGCGTCGACGCCTGCAGCGGCCATGACCGGCCCAGCCGCCGACTCCACGACGCGCGTCACGCCCGACGGCGTCATCCGCTCGGCCACGACCCGAACCGTCTGGGAGGCCACCACGCCGTCTCGCTCTGCAGCGAGCGCCCGGAGCCCCATTGCCTTGGAAGCGACCTTGCTCGACACGACGAGGATGTCACCGTCCGTGAGCTGGATCCCATTGTGCTGCAACGCTTTCAGCACAACATCAGCAAGGTCGTCACCCTCTCGTACCTCGGGAAACCCGAGCAGCGGGGTGATCGTCACGGGCGAGGTGCGTGCCGTCATTCTCCCGCCAGCGGGATGTGCCCCCAGGGCGGGGTCCTGCGCAGTTTCAGGGCCAGGTCGACGGCAGCTCCGGCGATGTCGGCGGTGGTCTCCAGGTCGTGCATCCACAGGGGCCGGGCCTGGACCCTGAGCCGGGGAGCGAACCCGCCGACCGCCGCGTCCACGTCATCGACCAGCCAGCCGTCGAGGAAGTCGGCGTACAGGCCGGCCACCGCCTGTGTCGTGCACTCGACCCCGATCGCCGAAAGGCAGGCGTCGGCATGGCCGCGGACGGGGGCGCCGCTGATCAGCGGGGACACGCCGACGACGGGAGCAGCGCTGCCACGCAACGCATCTCGCACCCCCGGCACTCCCAGGATGATGCCGATGGACACGACCGGGTTGCTCGGGGGCAGCACGATGATGTCGGCCTCGCGGATGGCATCGAGGACGCCCGGTGCGGCGGCGGCGCGGTCCATCCCGGCGGCGACGAACTTCTGTGCAGGGACGGCGGCGCGCATGCGGACCCACCACTCCTGGAAGTGAACGGCTCTCTGAGGGCTCTGTCCCTCGCCGTCGATGACGACGTGGGTCTCGACGGGGGAGTCGGACATCGGCAGCAGCCTGACACCTTGATCGGGCAGGCCCCAGCGGGCACACAGCCGGGCGGTCACCTCCGAGAGGGAGAGACCCTGCCCCAGCCACTGGCTACGCGCGATGTGGGTGCCGAAGTCGCGATCGCCCAGGCCGAACCACTGAGGCTGCGCCCCGTATGCCGCGAGCTCACCCTGGACGGAATGCGTCTCGTCCGCGCGGCCCCAGCCCTGCTCCTCGTCGATGGCGCCACCGAGGGTGTACATGACGGTGTCGAGGTCGGGGCAGACTCTCAGCCCGAACAAGGTGATGTCGTCGCCGGTGTTGCCGATCACGGTGATCGTGGAGTTGGACAGGGTGGGCGTGCGGTCGAGGTGGGCGCGCAGTCCACGCAGGAAGCGTGCTCCGCCCACGCCACCGGTCAGGGCGGTGATGCGCATGGCGGCAGTCTCTCAGGGCGGGCGCCCGGTGCAGGACGGGGGGCTTTGCCCAAGAGGTTGCGCGTGGTGCTGGAGGAGGCCAGTGGGTTCTTTGGGTGCAGTGGGGGTCGCTCGGCCCGGTGAATATCAGAGAACGGCTTGACTTACCGGTAAGACACGCGTGTAATTCCATTGTTGTCATTCAAACCGGGCACGCCCGACGGGACCAGTACGGCGCAAAGGTCTTCTCCGCAGTCTGCGACGGTGGGAGCAGGTCTTGGCCGAGGGTCGGTGTCGGATCTGCCCGGCGGTTCAGGTCAACACAAGCGCTGGCAATTGTTGGGTCGAGGAGGGGCCGTGCACGAACTACACCTGATGACGAACTTCGAGCTGGTCGACACCGCCGAGGACAAGGGCGAGCTGTCGTGGCAGGAACGCGCCTTGTGCGCTCAAACCGATCCGGAGGCGTTCTTCCCCGAGAAGGGTGGCTCCACGCGCGACGCCAAGAAGGTCTGCGTGGGCTGCGACGTGCGCGGCGAGTGCCTGGAGTACGCACTCGCGCACGACGAGCGGTTCGGCATCTGGGGTGGGCTTTCCGAGCGTGAACGCCGCAAGCTCAAGAAAAGTGCGGTCTAGTCGCTTCGGTGACTGTACTGGACCGTCCCTGATCTGATGACGATTGCCCCGACGCACGCCATGAGCAGAGAAACCTCGCCGCCTCGTGAGCCGGGCGTGGCGCGTGCGGCTCTTCGACCGGTCGTTGTCACGGGGGTGCTCGTCGTCCACGACGGCGCGGCGTGGCTGAAGGAGTGCCTGGACGCGCTCGAGCTCCAGACACGCCCGCCGGACCGGCTGATCATTGTCGATACCGGCTCCACCGATGACAGCCTCCAGATCGTGGCCACGCACGGCCGGATCCGCCAGGTGATCGACGATGTCGTCACGATCTCCGCGACCCGTGAGAGCACCTTTGGTGAGGCAGTGGGTCGCGCGGTCGAACAGTTGTCCATTGGATCGGGGTCCTCCCAGGCGCCCGACACTGGCGAGCCCTGGCCCGGAGAATGGCTTTGGCTGCTCCACGACGACAGCGCCGCCGCTCCCGAGGCCCTGGCCCATCTGCTGGATGCCGCCCGCAGATCACCTTCGGTGGGCGTCGCCGGCCCCAAGCTGATCACCTGGGACGACCCGTCCCGCCTGCTGGAGGTCGGACAGCAGGTCACCCGCTCCGGCGTCCGCACGGGAGGTCCCGCGAGGGGCGAGCCCGACCAGGGCCAACACGACCACCGCACCGACGTCCTGGGCGTCAACACCTCGGGGATGCTCATCCGGCGCGATGTCTTCGATGCGCTCGGCGGCTTCGACCGGGCGTTTGGGCAGTTCCGCGATGACCTGGACCTCTCCTGGCGAGCGCACCTGGCCGGGCATCGGGTCGTCGTCGCGCCCAAGGCCCGCATCCGTGAGGCTGCGGCTTCGGCCAACGGCCAGCGTTCCCCTGACCAGTCCGTCGACGCGGCCCGACGCCGTGACCGCCGCAATGGCCGTCAGGTTGCGCTTGCCAGATGCTCCCCGTATGCCGTGCCCCTCCTTGCGCTCTGGATCGCCCTGGACAGCCTTGGTTCGGCTGCGGTCCTTCTCCTGGTCAAGCGACCCCGAAAGGCCTGGGAGGAACTTGGCGACCTCGGGTCGTTGATGACCCCATGGCGTCCGATGGCTGCGCGTTGGCGCTCGCGCGGCGTTCGCCAGGTCCGACGCCGCGACCTACGAGGGCTGTTCGTCTCGCCCAGGGCCGGCTTCCGCCACGCCCTCGACGCGATCCACGACGCCGTGGCGTTCGG
>JAYSQM010000255.1:0-1123 GCA_043721575.1 Phycicoccus sp. | reverse complement strand
GTGCCCGAGCGGATCGCCGCGATCGTGTCCGGTATCGCGGCCGGTTGCGAGAGGGCGGGCGTCGCCCTGATCGGCGGGGAGACCGCCGAGCACCCGGGCCTGCTGGAGCCCGACGAGTACGACTGCGCGGGTGCCGCGACGGGGGTGGTGGAGTATGCCGACATCCTGGGTCCGCATCGTGTGGTGGCCGGGGACGTGGTGGTGGCTCTCGCCTCGTCAGGGCTTCATTCCAATGGTTATTCATTGGTACGCAAGGTCTTTGCCTCCGCCAGGTGGGCACTTGACCGGCAGGTGGCGGAGTTCGGCCGGACGCTGGGCGAGGAGCTGCTCGAGCCCACTCGGGTCTACGCCCGCGACCTGCTCGCCCTGATCCACGCCGACGGCATCGACATCCATGCCCTGAGTCATGTCACCGGCGGCGGCCTGGCGGCGAACCTGGCCCGGGTGCTGCCGCAGGGCGCCTTCGCCCGGGTCGACCGCTCAACCTGGACACCGCCCGCGGTCTTCGAGGTCGTCCGCGAGCTCGGTCAGGTCCCGGTCCGAGACCTCGAGCGCACGCTCAACATGGGTATCGGCTTCGTAGCGGTCCTGCCGGCCGCTCAGGCGGACCTGGCCATCGTCACTTTGAAGACCCAGGGCATCGACGCCTGGCTGCTCGGCCAGGTCAGTGAGCTGGCCACGGCACCGTTGCAGGACGGCGTCGAGGTGGTGCGGGGCGCCAAGGGCGTTGACGGCGGGTCGGTGCAGGTCATCGGCTCACACCCTCTCCGGTAGGGCTGTTTGTGCGCACGCCGAAGGCACTCGGGTCGATCAGCGCGTCAGGGGAGGTCGAGTCCTCGAGACACGAAGGGGGAGAAGGCAGACCCGTGGGTCAACGATCACCTGAGGCCCATTTGTCGCGTTCGTCGTAGCCGTCGTCATCCTCGACCGGCGCAGGGGTGTCAGGGACACGCTCTGGCCGACTGTCGAATGACGACGGTCCATGCAGCTCTCGCTCAAGCGCACTCAAGTCGGTGCTCGGGCTGTAGTACTTCAGCTCGCGAGCAACCTTGGTCTGCTTGGCTTTGGACCGGCCGCGCCCCATGGCATCGACCCCTTCGCGCGTCTGCCGGGGCGGCATCGC
>JAYSQM010000254.1:0-8925 GCA_043721575.1 Phycicoccus sp. | reverse complement strand
GAGCTCGTGGAGCGCCTCAAGGCTGGACGCGGCGAGTGGTTCCGCCAGATGCTGCACGACTGGGAACCCGCGGACGCCGAAGCCTTCCACGATCATCTCGAGCAGTTCGCCACGTCCTTCGAGGCCTCCAAAGACCATTTCAGGTCACTCACCTTCGCGCCGGGGACGACTGACAAGTCCTCCGGCACTGCCCTACCCGACACCACCAGCAAGGAGCAGTAATGGCCACCGCCGCAGCCGTGCCAGCGCCAGCTGTGCCAGCACCCACCAACGATGGGCCGCTCTCGCACAGGCAGATCATGACCATCCTCGTCGGGCTGATGATGGGGATGTTCCTGGCCGCACTCGACCAGACCATCGTCTCCTCGGCCATGCGCGTCATCGCCGACGATCTGCACGACCTCGCCGGACAGGCCTGGGTGACCACGGCCTACCTGATCACCTCGACGATCGTGACGCCGCTCTACGGCAAGCTCTCCGACATCTATGGCCGCAAGCGTTTCTTCACCGCGGCCATCCTGATCTTCGTCTTCGGCTCGGTCCTGAGCACGTTCGCCACCTCGATGCCGATGCTGGCGGGCTTCCGCGCAGTCCAGGGTCTGGGCGCCGGTGGCCTGTTCTCCCTGGCCCTGGCCATCATCGGCGACATCGTGCCGCCACGTGAGCGCGCCAAGTACCAGGGTTACTTCCTCGCAGTCTTCGGCACTTCCAGCGTCCTGGGTCCCGTCGTCGGCGGCTTCTTCGCCGGCCAGGCCACAATCCTGGGCGTCGCCGGCTGGCGCTGGGTCTTCCTGGTCAACGTGCCGATCGGCATCGCCGCGCTCTTCGTGGTCGACCGCACGCTTCACCTGCGTCACACCCGCCTGGACCACCGCATCGACTTCGGTGGTGCCGCGGCGCTCACCGTCGGACTCGTCCCGCTGCTGCTGGTCGCCGAGCAGGGCCGCACGTGGGGCTGGACCTCCGGACAGTCACTGCTCTGCTACGGCACCGGGCTGATCGGGCTGATCGCGTTCTTCCTGGTCGAGCGTGCGATGGGCGAGGAGGCACTTATCCCCCTGCGCCTGTTCACCAACAAGACGATCGGCGTCTCCTCCATCGCCTCGGTCATCCTGGGCATGGGCATGTTCGGTGGACTGGCTTCGCTGCCGCTCTACCTGCAGATCGTCAAGGGCGCGACGCCGACCAGCGCCGGTCTGATGCTGCTGCCGATGACCTTGGGCATGATGAGTGGCTCGATCATCTCGGGCCAGATCATCTCCAAGACCGGCCGCTACCGGCAGTTCCCCATCATCGGCTGCGGACTGCTCGTCGGCGCTCTCTTCGGGTTCCACTACGTCGGAGCCGACACCCAGTTGTGGCGGACGATGATCCTGATGCTGTTCTTCGGCCTCGGCCTCGGATTCAACATGCAACCGCTCACCCTCGCCGTGCAGAACGCCGTCTCCCCGCGCGACATCGGAGTGGCCACCTCATCAGCGACGTTTACCCGTCAGATCGGCGGCACCCTGGGAGTCGCCGTCTTCTTGTCCATCCTGTTCTCCGCGGCGCCGGACCGCATCCAGACCGCCTTGGCCAAAGCCGCCCCCACCCCCGAGTTCCAGGCGGCGCTCAAGAGTCCCCAGTCCCCCACGGGCAACCAACAGGCCAACACCGACTTCATCCACGGGCTGCAGCAGGCTCAGGCCGGTGGTGGTAGTGGCGCAGCGCTCAACCCGTTGAGCGACTCGTCCTTCATCCAACAGCTCGACCCGCGACTGGCCAAGCCCTTTCTGGTCGGCTTCTCCCAGGCGATGGACCTGGTGTTCCTGATCGGCTCCGCGGTGATGGTCGTCGCGTTCATCGTCGTGTGGTTCCTTCCGCACGTCGAGCTCCGCAGCGGTTCAGCCTATGAAAGTCGCGGCAAATCGGACGCAGCCGACGCCGCGGTGGCCGCCGAGGCAGAGGTCGCGCCTCCCGGCCTCTCCCACTGAGCGCCCGCTGCACCGGCGAGGGGCAGGATCAAGGCATGACCACGAAGACCGAACAGTTGTATGCCGCCCTGGAGCAGTCCTGCCCGCAGGTCCCCTATGCGGTGACCCGGACGCAGGACGGCTTCCGCCTTGAGCTCGATCGCTTCACCGCTGAGGTCAGGCAACAGGCCCAACGACTGGCCGTCAACCGGACGTTCGCGATTGACGCCAAGCTGGATGAGAGGAAGCAGAAGGCCAAACTCACGGACACGCTCAAGGAGGTTGCGTGGGGTCCGGGTTACACCTCCGGTTTCCAGGTGGGCGCCTCGATCCAGAAGGGCGCCGTCACCGAGACGACCTTCAGCTTCGGCGGCTCGGAGGAGGACAAGGCCCGCGCGCAGGAGATGAAGCCGTTCGCCATCAAGGCCGCCAAAGCCTGGGTCCGCGAGCAGCTGGAGGCCTACGGCTGGAAGGTCGGGGGCATCGGCGCCCTCTTCGGCTGAAACCGCCACCCGCCACCCCCGACTGACCGACAGAACCAGTCGCCTTGTTGCTCCGAAACCACAGTGCCTGACCCGGCCTTAAACGGTGGTTTCGGGGCGACAAGCGGGCGTGAAGGGGAAGGTGAAAGCGGCTGGGCTCAGCCCCAGACGAGCGCCTGGCTCGGGTCGTGCAGGACAGCCGCCACGTCGGCCAGGAACCGTGAGCCCAGATCACCGTCGACCAGGCGGTGGTCGAACGAGAGGCCCAGCTGGGTGACCCACCGTGGCTTGATCTTGCCCTTGACCACCCATGGCATCTGCCGGACCGTACCGAAGCACAGGATCGCGGCCTCGCCCGGGTTCAGGATCGGCGTTCCGGTGTCGACACCGAAGACCCCGACGTTGGTGATCGTGATCGACCCGCCGGACATGTCGGCCGGCTGCGTCCTGCCGTCTCGGGCCGACGACACCAGGTTGGCCATGGCGTCGGCCAGCTGCCGCAGCGACATCTGGTCGGCGTCCTTGATGTTGGGCACCATCAGCCCACGGGGGGTCGCCGCGGCAATGCCGAGGTTGACGTAGTTCTTGACCACGATCTCCTGTGCGGCCTCGTCCCACGTGGCGTTGATCCCGGGGTTTCGAGCACTGGCGATGATCAGCGCCTTGGCCACGACCAGCAACGGGCTGACCTTGACGCCCTGGAACTCGCGGTCGGCCCTGAGCCGGTCCACCAGCCTCATCATGTGCGTCACGTCGACGGTGATGAACTCCGTGACATGAGGCGCGGTGAATGCCGAGCCGACCATGGCCTGTGCGGTCATCTTGCGCACGCCCTTGATCGGGATCCGCATCTCGCGCTCGCCACGGCCAACAAAGACAGGGGCGGTTGGGGGCACCCCCCGCTTGCGGGGGAATGCCGCAGCGCCGGTGCCGCTGTCCGCCGCCGCCCCAGTCGCCCCGGTCGCCGCCGTCGTCGACATGCCGCCGCCTGCCGCGTGCGCCTCGACATCGGCGCGGGTGACGATCCCGCCCTCCCCGGATCCAGCGACCTGCGAGAGGTCGATGCCCAGGTCCTTGGCGAGCTTGCGTACCGGGGGCTTGGCCAGGGCCTTGCCACCGCTGCCCGCATGCACCGAAACCGGCTGTGCCATATCGGGTTCAGCCGTGACAGGTTCAGCCGTAACCTGTTCATCCGTATCGGGTTCGGGCCTGACAGGGGCGGGCGAGAAAGCCTGATTGACCTGGGCGGTTGTCCCGGATGGAACGTCCTCAAGCTTGCGCGGACGACGCTTGGCCTCGGTCATCCGCGGGCCGTAACCCACCAGCACCGCGACCCGGCCACCAGGTGCGGCGCCACCGATCTTGCCGGCCTCGATCTCCTCGTCGTCATCCGACGTCGCCGCCGGAGCCGCCTTCGCCGGGGCGTCGTCACCGCCGAGCCCGTCGTCCACCGCGATGATCGGGGTGCCGACCGGCACCGTGTCACCCTCGGACACGAGCAGCGCGGTGACCGTGCCGGCATACGGCACGGGGAGCTCGACCAGGGACTTGGCCGTCTCGATCTCGATGATGATGTCGTTGATCTTGACGGTGTCGCCGACCTTGACCTTCCAGGTGACGATCTCGGCCTCGACCAGGCCTTCGCCCGGGTCCGGGAGGTTGAAATGCTTTACAGCCATGGGTACTGGTCCCTTTCCTGATCAGTAGGCGAGCGCGCGGTCGACGCCGTCCAGGACGCGGTCCAGGTCGGGCAGGAACTCTTCCTCGAGCTTGCTCGGCGGGTAGGGCAGGTTGTAGCCACCGACCCGGATCACCGGGGACTCCAGGTGGTAGAAGCAGCGTTGCGAGATGGCCGCGGCTATCTCAGCTCCCATGCCCAGGAACGTCGAGGCCTCGTGGGCCACGACCAGCCGGCCGGTCTTCTCCACCGAGGTCGCCAGGGTGTCGAGGTCCAACGGGGACAGCGAACGCAGGTCGATGACCTCGATCGACTTGCCCTCCTCGGCAGCCACGGTGGCAGCATCCAGACACACCTTGACCATGGGGCCGTACGAGGCCAGGGTCACCTGCTCGCCAGGGCGGGCGACGGTCGCCTCGAACAGCGCACGCGGGGCCGCGGCGGCAGTCAGGTCGACCTCCGCCTTCTCGTGATAGCGGCGCTTGGGCTCGTAGTAGATGATCGGGTCGTCGCACTGGATGGCCTGCTGGATCATCCAGTAGGCATCCTCGGGGTTCGAGCACGCGATGACCCGAAGGCCCGCAGTGTGGGCGAAGTAGGCCTCGTTGGACTCGCTGTGGTGCTCGACCGCGCCGATGCCGCCACCGACCGGGATCCGGATCACCATGGGCAGCCTGATCTTGCCCAGCGAACGCGCCCGCATCTTGGCGACCTGGCACACGATCTGGTTGAACGCGGGGTAGACGAACCCGTCGAACTGGATCTCCACGATCGGGCGGTAGCCGCGCAGCGCCATACCGATGGCCGTGCCCACGATGCCGGACTCGGCCAGCGGGGTGTCGATGACCCGGTCCTCACCGAAGTCCTTCTGCAGGTTCTCGGTCACCCGGAATACGCCACCGAGCTTGCCTATGTCCTCACCCATGATGACGACCTTGGGGTCGCGCTCCATGGCCCGTCGCAAACCGGCGTTGATGGCCTTGCCGATGGTCAGCTTCGTCATGTCAGTGACCTCCCTCGAAGCTCGCGGAGTAGGCGGCGAACCCGGCACGCTCGGCCTCGACCAACGGGTGCTCCTCGACGTAGATGTGGTCGAACATCGACACCGGCTCAGGGTCGGGCATCGACAGGCAGCCCTGGCGAACTGTTACGGCGAGCTCGTCGGCCTCGCGCTCGATCGCCTCGTAGAACGCCTGGTCGGCCTTACCGCTGGACGTCAGGTAGGCCTTGAGCCGGGCAATCGGGTCGCGCAGCTTCCAGACCTCGACCTCGGCGGAGACACGGTACTTCGTCGGGTCGTCGGAGGTCGTGTGCGCACCCATGCGGTAGGTGTAGGCCTCGATCAGCGTCGGTCCCTGCCCGCTGCGGGCCGCGTCCAGCGCGGCCTTGGTCACGGCATACACGGCAAGGACGTCGTTCCCGTCCACCCGCACGCCGGGAAAGCCGAAGCCGCGAGCCCGCTGGTAGATCGGGATCCGGCTCTGTCGCTCGGTCGGCGCGGAGATGGCCCACTGGTTGTTCTGGCAGAAGAAGACGACCGGCGCGTTCATGGCTGCGGCGTAGACGAAGGACTCGTTCACGTCGCCCTGCGCGGTCGCACCATCACCGAAGTAGGCGATCACGGCGGCGTCGCGATCGGGGTCGCCGGTGCCCACTGCGTGGTCGTGCTGGATGCCCATCGCGTAGCCGGTGGCGTGCAACGTCTGGGCGCCGATGACGATCGTGTAGAGGTGGAAGTTGTTCTCGTTCGGGTCCCACCCGCCATGGTTGACCCCGCGGAACAGCCCGAGCAGGTTGAGTGGGTCAACCCCGCGACACCAGGCGACGCCGTGCTCGCGGTAGGTCGGGAAGGCGTAGTCCTGCGGACGCAGCGCGCGACCGGAGCCGACCTGCGCCGCCTCCTGGCCGAGCAGACTGGCCCAGATGCCGAGCTCACCCTGGCGCTGCAGGGCGGTGGCCTCGGTGTCGACCCGGCGGATGAGGACGTGGTCACGGTAGAAGCCGCGCAGGTCCTCGTCGCTCAGATCAGCGATGTATGCCGAGTAGTCGGGATGCTCGACGCGCTCACCCTCAGGGGTGAGCAGCTGGACCAGCTCTGGTCCGCCGTCGCCGATGGTCTCGGGGACGGGGGCGGTCAGCGCTGCCACGGCAGCGGCGTGGACCGCGTGCTCCGGCAATGTGCCTCTGTTATCGGGCACGGTGTTGTCGCTCACAGGCACTCCTTCTTCGCGAAACCGGCGGGATGACCGCCAGATCGCCTCGGGCCATGGACTCGTAGCGGGGTCTCCGCCAGTGAGATGCGCTCCATGACAGGGACCAACGCACGCGTGTGGCGGCGCTCACAGGCCTTGCCAGCACACCGTACCGGCAGGATGCCCGTCAGTCCCAAATCATGGACGCAGTCGGGGTCGCGGTCGCGATGGTCCGATCCAGGTTCTCCCGCGGCCTCTCCGCTGCCACTCCTGGCCGCTCTGCTCTCTCTCCCGCCTTGGCCGAGCTCAGAACGTGCGCGCGACCACGAAGTCGCGGGCGACCTGGAGCAACCGGTCGTTGGCCTCGGTCTCGGCGATGGTGCAACGCACACCTTCCCCGGCGAAGGGCCGCACCACCAGACCCACCTTGTCGGCCGCCGCGGCAAAGGCGCCGGTGTCAGCACCCAGCGGCAGCCAGACGAAGTTGGCCTGCGTCTCGGGCACGTGCCAGCCCTGGTGTCGCAGTCCGGTCACCACCCGATGTCGTTCGACGACGAGGGCGTCAACCCGCTCCTGCAGCTCGTCGAACGCGTCCAGGCTGGCGATCGCCGCCTGCTGCGCGATGGTGCTCACGCCGAAGGGCAGCGCTGTCTTGCGCAGGGCCTGGGCCACCGGCTCGTGGGCCACGGCATACCCCACTCGTAGTCCGGCGAGGCCGTAGGCCTTGCTGAAGGTGCGCAGAATCGCGACGTTCGGCCGCGCGGCATACGTCGCGAGCGCGTCGGGGGCCCGGTCGTCGGTGACGAACTCGACATAGGCCTCGTCGATGACCACCAGGACGTCGCCGGGGACCTTGTCCAGGAACTCGTCGAGATCGCCTTGGTGCACGACCGGGCCGGTGGGGTTGTTGGGCGTGCAGACCAGGATCAGCCGCGTGCGGGGGGTGATCGCGGCCGCCATCGCAGCCAAGTCGTGCCGAGCGTCCGCGTCGAGCGGGACCTGCACCGAGGTGGCACCCGCCAGTGCCACGACGATCGGGTAGGCCTCGAACGAACGCCAGGCGTAGATGACCTCATCACCCGGGTCGCACGTGGCGGTGATGATCTGGCCCAGGACGCCCACGCTGCCGGTGCCGGTGGCGATGTGATCGGGTGGCACATCCAGGCGGCGCGCGAGCGCAAGGCTCAGCTCCGTGACGGCCAAGTCCGGGTAGCGGTTCATCTGCATGGCGGCGTCCGCAACGACCTTCAGGACGCTGGGCAATGGCGGGTACGGGTTCTCGTTGCTGCTGATCTTGTATACCGTGACCCCCTCGCGGGCGGCCGCGGGCTTGCCGGCTTTGTACGGGGGGACTGCAGCCAACGCTTCGCGGAGACGGACGGTGTGGCTCATGCCTGCACTGTATTGCCCGTCGCCTCCCGGCTCGCCGGATTGCCCGTCGCCTCCCGGTTTGCCGGATTGCCCGTGGCTCCCGGTTTGCCGGATTGCCCGTGGCTCCCCGCATTGCCGGTCACCTCGCGACTGAACCGGCGCCCACGTGCCACGATGTGCCCATGAAGTCCATCGTCATCAAGATCCTGGTCAACGGCGTCGCCCTGTGGGTTGCCGCCTTCGTGCTCAAGGGCATTCGCTTCGGCGGGGACGGCGCCGCACTGAGCAAGCAGCTCGTGACGATCCTGGTGGTGGCCGTCATCTTCGGCCTCATCAACGCCCTGATCAAGCCGGTGCTGAAGTTCTTCGCGTTGCCGTTCATCATCGTGACGCTGGGGCTGTTCTCCCTGGTCATCAATGCGCTGATGCTGCAGCTGACCTCGTGGTTCGCCGGCAAGCTCAACCTCGCGTTCCAGGTCGACCACTTCTTCTGGGACGCGGTGCTCGGCGCGATCATCATCACGTTCGTGTCGATGATCCTGCACCTGATCCTGCCCGACGGCGAGTAGCTTTCCCCACCGGACACCGCGACGGCACCGTTCTGGCTGCTGAACGGGCCCCAAACGGTGCCGCGGAGGTGTCCGGTCGTTACCAGAGCGGGTCGGCGCCGTCCTCGAGGTATGCCGTCCCTTCCGTCTGCTGCGCGAGTCGCCTCAGCATCCGGGTGACGTACGGCGCAGCGCGGCGCTCGACCTGGTCGAGGGTGCACCAGTGCAGGGCCCGGAGCTCCCGCGGCTCGAGGCTGGCCCGGGCGATCACGTCATCGTGAACGCCGAGGTCGAACACGAAAAGCGTCGCGTCGTCCCACCCGCGCCACGGCGGTAGCCAGTTGACCGCAACAAGCGACTGCGGCGACACCTCGACCTGCAGCTCCTCGCGGATCTCCCGGATAACCGCGTGGGCCGGTGACTCGTGCGGGTCGACGACCCCGCCCGGCAGGTCCCACTCCTGCTTGTACGTCAGCTCGCACAGCAAGATCTCGTCGGCGCTGTTACGGATCAGGCCTTGGGCGATCACGCGCTTGGTCGGCAGCCCGGCGTTGAGGATCCCGATGAAACCGTCGCGGGACGCGGGCTCGGGGTCGGTGGCCAGGCGCGCCAGCTGGACGTGGTCGCGGCGCTCACCCCGGCCCTCACCCCGGCACGCTTGGCCGGCCCGGACGATACCCTCGCGGCGCAAACCGACCCGTC
>JAYSQM010000253.1:0-12953 GCA_043721575.1 Phycicoccus sp. | reverse complement strand
GGCATTGCGCGTGTCGTTCCAGACGCCGACCACGGCGTTGTTGGTGGCGGCGGCATACACGTAGTCACCGAGGAACTCGGCGGTCAAACCGTTCTGGCTTGACCCGCGCGGATCGCCGACCACACCGCGGTGCACGGTGCTCCACCCGGAGGGAGTGCCGGCGGCGATATTGGCGTGCAGCACCCCACCGACGAGGCCGCGAGCGCTGGTCGTGTCGTTGCGGAACGGCGTGGTGAACGAGTTGTGGACGATGTAGAGGTCGGTCCCATCCGGTGACACCGCGGGCGCGGTGTACAACGGCCGATCGCCGGCCATCATGGGCACGGCACCGGGCGCGGTCCAGCTGGCGCCGCCGTCACGAGACCAGGTGAGCATGAGCTGCTCGTTGTCGAGGCCCTTGCGGCCGTCGGACCACGTCATGAAGATCTCGTTGGTGGCACCCGCGCCGGTCGGCGCTCCGTTGGCGATGTCCACGCTCGGTCCGACCGCAAGGTCGACTCGGGCACCTCCGACACCGTCCATGACCGGTCGACCCAGGACGGGGTCGAGTACGCCCGGCGCCACGGCATCGGCCACGACCGCCGGACCGGCCCAGTGGGCGCCGCCGTCGCTCGACCTGTACATCATCTGCACGGTGCGGCCGTTGCGCGTGCCGACGCCGAAGACGTAGGCGTTGCCCTGGCTGTCGGTGCGAACGGTGCAGCCGTCGGCCTGGGTGTTGTTGGCGTTGTCCGCGGCCGGGCCCACCTGCGAAGTGGACCAGGTGGCGCCGCCGTCGGAGGACCGGGCGACGGTCAACGGGGTCGGGAGGGCATTGCCGCGGCTGTTGCTGCGGAAGGACGCCCAGCAGACGTAGACGTTGCCGAAGAACCGGCTGGACGACGCGTTGTCGGCCCAGATCTGCTCCTTGTCGGAGAACGTCGTCGAGGACTGATTGGAGATGATCACCGGGGACTTCCATGCCGCGGCCGATCCGGCTGCCGCTGCGGCCACGTCGTCGACACGGGACACGGCGACCGCCTCGAAGCCCTTGAAGGTCTGCGTCTCCTTGGTGCCTCCCAGGTTCGAAGTCAGGTTGGCGTAGTAGAGCCGTGAGCCGTTCGACCACGAGAAGGTGCCGTCGCTGCCTGGCCGAGGACCGAAGGCCAGTGAGGGATCACCGTCGGAGGCCAGCCCCATCTCGGCATAACCCGGCACGGTCCCGATCGGTCCCGTGTGCGGGGTGCATGCTGCGGTGCCGAGGCAGCCGCGGGCGGTCAGGCCGGTGTAGGTCGGCTGGCTCCAGCCGGACCCGCCGTCGAACGAGAAGTAGATGCCCGAGACGCCGACACCAGCGGTGAACGGGCAGCTTGTCGGGCTACCCGCGGCGCACGACTCCTCGTCGATCTCGTCGTTGGAGCCCGAGGCGACGACGCTGGGGTTGTGGGCGTCGATCGCCACGGCGGGCTCGTTCTGCTTGTTCTGCGAGAACGGCGTGGACGGACTACCGACCGACACCAGCGTGTCGGCGGTCGGTCCGGCCACCGCGACGGCAGCGCCGGCAGCGCCGGTGAGGGCGGTCGCCAGTGCGGCGAGGGAAGCGGTGATGAAGCGGGGATTGCCCATTACTCCTCCTGGGGCCAGCCAGACATCCAGGCCCTGGTCGGGCCGGAGGCGGCGGGAACGCCTCAGCCTGCACCCGTCAGCCACCGCGTGACAACCCCTCCCGCCGGATCAGCGCCGGCCGGGTGTCAACGGAACCCGGTCAGCGCGCGCCAGCCGCGCGGCATACGGCAGCAGTGCAGGTATGACGAAGGGTCCGTCCCGATTCGGAACGGACCCTTCGTGGTTGGGGTGAGTGACGGGACTTGAACCCGCGACATCCGCCACCACAAGGCGGCGCTCTACCAGCTGAGCTACACCCACCACGCCGAGCAACCGCCAGTGAGGGCGGGCGCCTGTTCAGCGGCGCTATCGTACCTGCTCCGGACCGGTGCCCGTGCCCGTGGCCCGGCAGCGTCGTGGAGGGCGAAGGATCGTGGGCGTCGGGACACCGATAATCCTTCGGGCTGGCGGCCACCGACCGGCATGCCGTCGATCAGGAGCTGGCCGGCCCGACCTTGTGACGGGCCGCGATCGCCTTTGCGGCCTCGGAGTCCGGACCTGGCGGCGCAACGAAGACTGCCTCCCGGTAGTAGCGCAGCTCGGCGATGCTCTCGCGGATGTCGGTCAGGGCCCGGTGGCCGCCATCCTTCTTGGGGGAGTTGAAGTAGGCCCGGGGGAACCACCGGCGGGACAGCTCCTTGATCGAGGAGACGTCGATGACCCGGTAGTGCAGGTGGGACTCGAGCTCGGGCATGTCGCGTGCGAGGAACCCGCGGTCCGTGCCCACCGTGTTGCCGCCCAGAGGCGCCCTCGCGGCATCCGGCGCCCACTGGCGGACGTAGGCCAGCACCTGCTCCTCGGCCTCCGCCATCGTGATGCCGGCGGCCAGCTCCTCGAGCAGACCGCTGGAGGTGTGCATGGTGCGGACGAAGTCGTCCATCTGCTCGAGCGCCTCGGCCGGGGGCTTGATGACCAGGTCGATGCCGTCGCCGAGCTGGTTCAGCTCGAAGTCGGTCACCAGCGCTGCCACCTCGATCAGGGCGTCGTTGGTCAGGCTGAGTCCGGTCATCTCGCAGTCGATCCAGACGATCCGGTCGTTGGTCGCGCGTTCGTTGCTGTTCTGGGCCACGCGCCCCACCCTAGAGGGCCGGCTGCATTAACCTGCGGGACATGACGTGGGGTGAGCAGGGACCGCTGGAGGTTGGCGGCAGCGGGGGACCTGCTCAGAGGCCGGTGAACGCGACCAAGAGGCCAGTCGTACGCCGGTGGGGCCAGGTCGGCGCGATGCTGGTCGGCTTCGGGGTCTCTGCCCTGGTCGTGGCCGCGGGCGTCGGTGCGAGTGTGGGCGTCCAGGCCTCGCTGCTCGGGCTCGTCCTGGCCCTGCTGCCCCTGGGCGTCGTCGTGCCGGCTTTCCTGTGGCTCGACCGCTTCGAGGCCGAACCGAGTCGGATGCTGGTGTTCGCCTTCGCCTGGGGCGCGCTCGTCGCCGCAGCCGGGGCCTTGGTGATCAACACGACCTCGATCCTGGTCCTGAAGGAGGTTGTCCCCAACGGGCTCACCGTCGCGGCGGTCGTGGTCGCTCCCGTCGTCGAGGAGAGCCTCAAGGGCCTGGCCGTCCTGATCATCGCCATCTGGCGCCGCCGTCACTTCGACGGGATCGTGGACGGGATGGTCTATGCCGGCACCACCGCGGCCGGCTTCGCGTTCGCCGAGAACATCCTCTATCTCGGCCGCGCCTTCAACGTGGACGGCGGCCAGGGCGTGGCCGCGGTCTTCTTCATGCGAGCAGTCATCGGTCCGTTCGCGCACCCGCTGTTCACCATCTGCACGGGCATCGGGCTGGGCGTCGCCGTCACCACGCGCCGTGCAGCCCTGCGGATCGGGGCGCCCCTGGCGGGTCTGCTGTTGGCGATGATGCTGCACGCGACCTGGAACCTCTCCACCGTCGCGGGGGCCAAGGGATTCTTGACGCTCTACGTGTTCCTCCAGATCCCCATCTTCGCCGGTGCCATCGCTCTGGCGCTGTGGGCCCGCCGCCGTGAGGGTCGCCTGATCGGAGAACAGCTCACCCGGTATGCCGCGGCCGGCTGGCTCTCTTACCCAGAGGTGCGGATGCTGTCCTCGATGGGCGATCGGCGAAGGGCCCGCGTGTGGGCCAAGCTCAGCGGTGGGCGGCCAGCCCTGCACGCCATGGAGGCATTCCAGGACGCGGCCAGCGAGCTGGCCTATCTGCGGATGCGGGTGCAGCGCGGCGCCGCCGACGACAGCGCAGCGGCGACCGAGCTCAGGCTGCTGAGCTCCGTGGCGACCCGGCGCCGAGAGTTCATCGGTTCCCCGGCGACGTGACCCATGGCGCCCAAGGTCTACGGCCGGTCGCGGGGCCGTCTTCCGGCTTTGGCCGGCAGATGACCGCCGGCTTGGCGGGTATCGGGCCGTCTTCCGGCTTTGGTCGGCAGATGAACCTTGCGGCCCAAGGTGCAAGCGGTTTGGCGCGCCCGGCAGGACTCGAACCTGCGACCTAGAGTTTAGAAGGCTCTTGCTCTATCCAGCTGAGCTACGGGCGCCTGCACCTCGTGCGGAGCACCAGGTGACCGCCAAAGTGTAGGGGAGTACCCGGCATACAGGGTGCGGTGCGAGTGGTCTGGGCAGTGCCGACCACTTCGGCCAAGCCGGAAGGATCGAGTTTTATCTGCCCCGGGTTGAGGTGCGGGCAGTGGACAAGGCAGGCTTGCAGCTTGTGAGGGTTGGGGTCGATGACACTGGACTGCTGAGCGCTGTTCAGCAGCTCCGCAGCGAGGTCCAGAACGCCACGCTCCCCTTGGACATTCCCGGCGTCGCCGACGCCCGTTCGTCGCGGTCTGCGCTGCTCAGACAGCTCGACGACTACGTCATCCCACGCCTGACCTCGCTGGACGCGCCGCTGCTCGCCGTGGTCGGCGGATCGACCGGCGCCGGCAAGTCCACGCTGGTCAACTCGCTGGTCGGCTCGGTCGTCAGCCGCAGTGGCGTGCTCCGCCCGACCACGCGGTCGCCGGTTCTCGTGCACCACCGCGAGGACGAGCGCTGGTTCACCGGGAGCCGGGTCCTGCCGGGTCTGGCTCGCCTCACCGGTGCCGACGGCGGTGGCGACGACCACAGCGCGGTTCGCCTGATCGCCTCCGAGTCCCTGCCTGCGGGCCTGGCTCTGCTCGATACTCCGGACATCGACTCGGTGGTCCGGGCGAACCGCGACCTGGCCCGCCAGCTGCTCGCGGCCGCTGACCTCTGGCTTTTCGTCACCACGGCAGCGCGCTATGCCGACGCTGTGCCCTGGGACCTCCTTCGCGGAGCCTCCGAGCGCGGCACCTCGGTCGCGATCGTGCTGGACCGCGTACCGCCCGAGGCCATGGACGAGATCCGCACCCATCTCGCGTCGATGCTGCGCGAGCAGGGCCTGGCCAGCGCGCCGATCTTCACCATTGCCGAGACCACCCTGACGGATGACGGTCTGCTCTCCGAGCGCGAGATCGCGCGCCTGCGTTCGTGGCTGTCGGCGCTTGCGCGGGACGCCACGGCGCGTTCGATCGTGGTACGCCGAACCCTCACCGGTGCGCTGAACTCGTTGCGCGACCGGGTGCTCACCTTGTCCGGTGCGACTGCCGAGCAGGACGCTGCCACGGCGGCGCTCCACCAGGAGGTCACGGCTGCCTATCTCGCCGCGAGGCAGGCGGTCGAGCACGGGATGACAGACGGGACCCTGTTGCGTGGGGAGGTCCTCGCCCGCTGGCAGGAGTTCGTCGGCACCGGAGAGTTCCTGCGTCAGGTGGAGGCCGGCATCTCGCGCCTGCGCGACCGGATAACCGCTGCCATCAAAGGCAATTCGCCACCCACGTCAGACCTGGGGGAGGCGCTGCAGTCCGGTGTCGCCGAGCTGTTGACGGCTCAGTCGCGCGGCGCTTCGGCGACCATCCTCAGGCGCTGGCGTCAGCTGCCTGGGGGTCCTGAGCTGATGGCGGCGCAGCCCGGGCTGGCCAACCCTGCGCCAGAGAGTGCTGCCAAGGTCGAGCGGCTGGTCCGTGACTGGCAGGGCGAGGTCCTCGAGCTGGTCCGCGCCGAGGGCAGGGACCGGCGCACCACGGCGCGCGTGCTCTCCTTTGGTGTCAACGGTGTTGGCGTGATCCTGATGCTCCTGGTGTTCAGCCAGACCGGCGGGATCACTGGCGGCGAGGTGGGTATCGCCGGCGGCTCGGCAGTCCTGGCTCAGCGCATCCTGGAGGCCATCTTCGGTGACCAGGCCGTTCGTGACCTGGCCGCCAAGGCTCGTCGAAGGCTGATGGACAAGGCCGAGGAGCTGTATGCCGGTGAGCAGGCGCGTCTGCACGCTGCGGTTGCCACCCTCGAGGTCAGGGCAGGGCAGGCGGACCGGCTCAAGGCCGCCTCGACCGCTGTCGAGGCCATGCGATGAGCCCGCTGAAGATGGGGGCACGGGCGGCTTCGCAGGAGGAATCGCCGGTGGGCGCCGTGTCGTCTGTCTCGGCCGGGTCGGTCCAGGCCAGGGCAGCTGCGCTGGCGTCGGCTCTGGAGTCCGGGGCCGGGTGCCTGCCCGCTGGTGGCGTCGAGCGGGCGGAGGTTGCCATCGTGAAGGCCGCTGCGCGCATCTCGATCGCCGGCGGACACACCGTGGTCGCGCTCGCGGGCGCCACGGGCAGCGGTAAGTCAAGTCTGTTCAACGACCTGATCGGAGCCGACGTCGCCCAGATCGGGGTCCGCCGGCCGACCACGTCGACGCCGACCGCGGCGGTCTGGGGGAGCCAGTCAGCATCGGCCCTGCTCGACTGGCTCAAGGTCGGGGTGCGTCACCTGGTGGACGAAAGACCCGCTGCTGCAACGGGTTCCGACGTCGGTCCGGCTGGCCCGACCGTGCCCGGGCCCGGACTCGAGCTCGCCGGGCTGGTGCTGCTGGATCTGCCCGACTTCGACTCCCACGAGGTCACGCACCGCGTCGAGGTCGACCGGGTGCTCGACCTGGTGGACGTCTTCATCTGGGTCACCGACCCCCAGAAGTACGCCGACGCGCGCCTGCACGAGGACTACATCGCCAAGCTGTCGGCCCACGACGCCGTCACGATGGTGGTCCTGAACCAGGCCGACCGCCTGACTCCCGAGGCGCTCGCCGCCTGTCGCAGCGATCTCCGGCGGCTGCTCGGCGCAGACGGCGTCGTCGACGCCGAGGTGATCGCCACGTCGGCCAGGGACGGTAGCGGGGTGATCGATCTGCACCATCGGATCAGCACGGCCGTTGCGGGTCAGAACGCTGCCGTCCGGCGTCTTGACTCCGACTTGCGTTCTGCAGCAACGGTTCTGCGCGCCGGCGTCGCCGACTCCGAGCCCCGCCTAGGTGACTCCGTCGACGCGGACCTGGTCGACGCGCTCACGCGCGCGGCCGGCATACCGGTCGTCCTGGACGCCGTCCAGCGGGACTATCGGCGCGAGACCCTGGCCCGCACCGGCTGGCCGTTCACCCGCTGGGCCAGGGCTCTGCGCCCTGCGCCGCTCAAGCTGCTCCGGCTGAACAGGGATGCGTCCGGCCGCTCCGGTGGTATCTCGAAGTCCGACGTCCGCTCGGTGCTCGGTCGGTCGTCCCTGCCGCCCGCGACCCCGGCGGCGCGTTCGGCCGTGGGGCTGGCCACTCGGGACCTGGGGGACCGGGCCGGCCAGGGTCTGCCGCAGGCATGGACCGACGCGGTTACCGATGCTGCGACGCCGCCAGGGGCGGACCTCGGTGACGCCTTGGACCAGGCAGTCGTGAGCACCTCTCTTCGCGCACGAAATCCATTGTGGTGGAAGGTTTTTGGGATGCTGCAGTGGATCTTTGCCGTCGCCGCGGTCGCGGGCCTGATCTGGCTCGGCGCCCTGATGGTGCTCGGATGGCTTCAGCTGCCGGCAGTCGACGTTCCTCGTCTCGGACCGCTGCCCTACCCGTTCCTGTTGCTGGCCGGGGGCCTGCTCACCGGATACCTGCTGTCCCTGCTGACGCGGGCCATCGGCCGGGTCGGCGGCCGGCGGCGCAAGGTTCTGGTGGCTGCTCGCCTGCGCGACTCGGTGACGCAGGTGGCTCGCGATCGTCTCGTCGCGCCGGTCCAAGAGGTCCTTGACCGACACGCCGCGACGCGTGAGCACCTCGAGGCCGCGAGCAAACGCGCCTGAGCGCAGCACGCGCCACGACTACATCCGTGGACCGGTTGTCCACAACTACCTTGCCCGTCGTCCCACCGTCCACAGGCTCGCGGCGGGCCCTGTCGCCAGCCGGGCGGCATACCCACTCTTGAGTTCTCGCCAGATGCGGCGAGTTGACGATGAGACAGATGAGGTGATGACGATGAACGAGACCTATGTGACGGTCAGTGGCAATGTGGTCGGAGACCCGGTGGCGAGGCTGACCAAGGCTGACGTGCCCTTCGTGACGTTCCGGGTGGCGTCGAACGTGCGCCGGGTGAACTTCAAGACCGGCGAGTACATCGACGCGGGGACCAACTTCGTGAACGTGACGGCCTTCCGTTCCCTGGGGGTCAACCTGGCGAACTCGCTGAAGAAGGGCGAGCCCGTGATCGTCTATGGCCGGATGCGCATCAACCAGTGGGACAACGGGGAGCGCAGCGGCACCACCGTCGAGATCGACGCCTACAACGTCGGTCACGACCTGACGTGGGGTCAGTCGGAGTTCACCAAGGTGGCCAAGCCCCAGCTCAACCAGAACGACCGGATGGCCGATCCCGAGGTCCAGGACGCGCTGGACCAGCTGGACCGCGATGCCGCGATGGCAGATGACGAGTTCCAGGAGGCTGATGAGGAGCCGACCACGAAGGGCTTCGCTGACGCAGCCGGCAGGAGCATCGAGTTGGCCTCCGCCGACACCGACGACTACGAGACGGTGGGCGTCGGCAGCCGCTAGGGGAATGTGCTCCGGGGGTGGGCGTCAGATAACCTGACGCCCATGCCCGAGTTCATCTACACCATGACCAAAGCGCGCAAGGCCCACGGCGAGAAGGTCATCCTCGACGACGTTACGATGTCGTTCTATCCCGGCGCCAAGATCGGCGTGGTCGGCCCCAACGGCGCCGGCAAGTCCACGATCCTGAAGATCATGGCCGGACTGGAGCACCCCTCCAACGGTGAGGCACGGCTGTCGCCGGGCTACTCCGTGGGCATCCTGCTCCAGGAGCCGCCGCTGAACGAGGACAAGACCGTCCTCGGCAACGTCGAAGAGGGCCTGGGCCAGATCAAGGCCGATGTGGACCGGTTCAACGCGATCTCGATCGAGATGGCCGAGCCGGACGCAGACTTCGAGACGCTGATGGAGGAGATGGGACACCTCCAGGAGAAGATCGACGCGGCTGACGCGTGGGACCTGGACTCCCAGCTCGAACAGGCCATGGACGCCCTGCGCTGCCCGCCGGCGGACGCCGACGTCACGTTGCTCTCCGGTGGTGAGCGTCGTCGGGTGGCGCTGTGCAAGCTGCTGCTACAAAAGCCCGACCTGCTGCTGCTCGACGAGCCCACCAACCACCTCGACGCCGAGAGCGTGCTCTGGCTCGAGCAGCACCTCGCGGCTTACCACGGCGCCGTCCTGGCCGTCACCCACGACCGTTACTTCCTCGACAACGTCGCCCAGTGGATCGCCGAGGTCGACCGGGGTCGCCTCTATCCCTACGAGGGCAACTACTCGACCTACCTGCAGAAGAAGTTCGAACGCCTCACCGTCCAGGGCAAGAAGGATGCCAAGCTCGCCAAGCGCCTGGCCTCCGAGCTCGAGTGGGTCCGATCCAACGCCAAGGGGCGCCAGGTCAAGTCCAAGGCCCGGCTGTCCCGATACGAGGAGATGGCGGCCGAGGCCGACCGGACCCGCAAGCTCGACTTCGAGGAGATCCAGATCCCGATGGGCCCGCGCCTGGGCAGCACCGTGATCGAGGTCAACGACCTCCAGAAGGGCTTCGACGGGCGCGTGCTGATCGACAACCTGTCGTTCACGCTGCCGCGCAACGGCATAGTGGGTGTCATCGGCCCCAACGGCGTCGGCAAGACCACGCTCTTCAAGACCATCGTCGGCCTCGAGACGCCGGACAACGGCAACGTCAAGATCGGCGAGACGGTCAAGATCTCCTACGTCGACCAGAGTCGTTCGGGCCTCGACCCGACCAAGAACCTGTGGGAGACAGTGTCGGACGGGCTGGACTATATCCAGGTCGGCCACGTCGAGATCCCCTCGCGCGCCTATGTGTCGCAGTTCGGCTTCAAGGGTCCGGACCAGCAGAAGATGACCGGTGTGCTCTCCGGTGGTGAGCGCAACCGCCTCAACCTTGCGCTGACCCTGAAGCAGGGTGGCAACCTGCTGCTGCTCGACGAGCCCACCAACGACCTCGACGTCGAGACCTTGGGTTCACTGGAGAATGCGCTCCTGGAGTTCGCCGGATGCGCCGTCGTGATCAGTCACGACCGGTGGTTCCTGGACCGCGTGGTAACGCACATCCTCGCCTTCGAGGGCGACGCCGACAACCCGGGCGCGTGGTACTGGTTCGAGGGCAACTTCGAGTCCTACGAGGCGAACAAGATCGAGCGTCTCGGCGCCGACGCGGCCCGCCCGCACCGCGTCACCTACCGCAAGCTGACCCGCGACTAACGGTTCAGGCGCGGACCAGCCGCAGGGCCAGGTCGCCGTATGCCGTGCCGATGGCTTGGGGGGTGCGCCAGGAGCCCGGCCGGTACCACCGGGCGGCGTCGATGGTCAGCGACTGCAGTGCGATCACGACTCGGCGACGATCACGACTCCTTGAGGCGGAGCATCCCTTCCTGGGCGACCGAAGCGATCAGGACGCCGTCCGCGTTGAACATCCGGCCCGTGGCGAGCCCGCGTCCGCTCGATGCCGACGGAGAGGACTGGGTGTACAGGGTCCATTCGTCCACGCGTCCGGGTCGGTGGAACCACATCGCGTGGTCGAGACTGGCCGGGCGCAGACGCCGGTCGGACCAGGCGAGGCCGTGGCGGCGAAGCACCGGCTCGAGCAGCGAGTAGTCCGAGCAGAAGGCCAGCACCGCGGCGTGTACCAGCGGGTCGTCGGGCATCTGGCCGATCGCCCTGAGCCAGACGCTCTGCTGGGCGGTGAGCGCTCGCCCCGGGTTGATATAGATCGCGCTCTCGACATGGCGCAGGTCGATGGCCCTGCCCTTGGACCAGAAGCTGACGGAGGGGTGGTCGATCCCGGCGAGCTCCTCGGCCAGGGTCTGCAGGCTCTCGGGGTCCGGCGCGGCGGGCATCGGGTCCTGGTGGTCCAGCCCCCCGGCGTCGGCCTGGAACGAGGTGATCATCGACAGGATGGGCTGGCCGTCCTGGATCGCGTGGACCCGCCGGGCCGAGAACGAGTGCCCGTCGCGCAGCCGCTCCACGGCGAAGCGAATCGGGCGGCTGGAGTCGCCAGGGCGCAGGAAGTAGCCGTGCAACGAGTGGATCCGGCGTGGATGGTCCACAGCGTCGGCGAGGTCCTCGACGGTCCGGCCGGCGGCGATCACCGACTGGGCGAGGACCTGCCCCCCGAACACCCGGCCGTGTGGCATCGGCTGGCTGCGCCCGATGAAGACATCGACGTCGGACCCGCCGAGGTCGGGCTCCTTGTCGCCGGCCGGTCCGTCGCCGGCCGGTCCGTCGCCGACCGGTCCGTCGCCGGCCAGGTGGACGGAGCCGGCGGGCTTGACGTCGAGGACGTCGAGCAGATCCTCCAGGGGGTTGAGGATGGCGCCGTTCTCAGGGGTGGTCACGGATGTGACCATATCCGGCGGCTGCGATGATGGCGCCATGAGCGAGCGCCCCTACCGTGTCGATGTCCCGCTTCGCTGGTCCGACATGGACGCCTATGGGCACGTCAACAACGTCCAGTTCCTGCGTCTGCTCGAGGATGCTCGCGTGGTGGGCTTCCGGGCCTGGTTCGGCCAGGATCGCAGCCTGCTGGACGAAGGCGTACTGGTCGCCCGTCACGAGATCGAGTACCTCGCCCCGCTGGACTTCCGGCACGCGCCGATCAGCGTGGACATGTGGGCGACCTCGATCTCGGGGGCCAGCTTCGACCTCGCCTACGAGGTGCGCGATCCCGCCGATGTCGGCACGACGCTGTATGCGCGGGCCGAGACCACGCTGGTCGCCTACGACTTCTCGACTGTGAGCCCTCGCCGACTGCGCCCGGACGAGCGGGCGGTGCTACGGGGCGTGGCCGGCGATCCGGTGCCCTTCCGCTGGCGTCAGCGGGTCAAGTGATGAGCGAGCTGCGGTTCGCTGACTCCGACGCGCTCGAGGACCTGGGGATCTATGTCACCCGTGCGCGATCCCTGGACGCCGAGGGCGCCATCCGGCTGCAGTCGCACGGTATGGCGCTCACGGCCTATGTCGGTGTCCTGCCAGGACAGGGGCTGATGACGACGGGGGCGATCATCGGGCTGAGGGTCATTGCCCTGGCTGAGCCCGTTGACGTGGACGTCACCGTGTCGCTCGCCAGCGTGGCCGACCGTCTCGCGCGCCGTGGTGTCTCGACCCTCGCGATCCCGCCGACCACGGTCCGGGTCGGCTGGGCGGCCATGGCCCCTCCGCGCAGCGGCTGGGAAGTCGCGGGGGACTTGAGCGTCACGGATCTGAAAACCATTGCCACACAAGGCATTGCGGAGATCGCGCAGGGTGCCCCTGAAGGTTCGGGAGCTCAAGCGGTCGCAGCACTGCGGCAGCGCGTATGGGCTCGTGCCTCGCAGACGACTCCGCCGATCCCGTCGGGAGCTGCATTCGCGGCATACGCGCTTGGCTTCCTGGCACAGGAGAGCGCACGAGTCTTTGTCCATGGTCGCTGGACCCGGCTCTCGACCGCGACGGGTCACGTCCTGGTGCGCTGACCGCCGACCATCACGAGGGCAGCGACGGCTGCCAGGGACACCCAGATGAGCTCGAACACGCGGATGTCCGAGCCGTCGGGGTTGTGCATCGCGGCGAACACCGCGCCGGCCGCCGAGATGCCCATGACGCTGCCGAGCACGTCGGACAGCTGCAGTGACGACGACATGCGGCCGTGGTCGCTGACGGGCGACAGGGCCAGCGAGAGCACCGAGGTTGACGACATCGCCAGACCCATACCCAGCCCGGACAGGGCAGTGGCCAGCCCCACCAGGTAGTAGTGCCAACCGAACTCGGCGATCGCGGCAAGCAGGAGGATGCCGACGGTCAGCCACGCGCCACCTGCGACCACGAGCTCGGACCGGCGGTTGTGCATCACGCGGTGACCCTGGACGAAGGAGCCGAGCGACCAGCCGAGCGCGCCCACCGTGAGCATGATGCCGGCAGTCGTGAGGCTGAGGTGGCG
>JAYSQM010000252.1:0-14615 GCA_043721575.1 Phycicoccus sp. | reverse complement strand
GTCATCGACGTCAAGACGTTCGCGCGCGACAGCGGCGACGATCTGAGCCCCGGCGTGAACGAGCTCGTCCGCGTCTACGTGGCGAAGAAGCGCAAGATCGCCGAGGGCGACAAGCTCGCCGGCCGCCACGGCAACAAGGGCGTCATCTCGAAGATCGTCCCGGAAGAGGACATGCCGTTCCTCCCGGACGGCCGCCCCGTGGACATCGTGCTCAACCCGCTCGGCGTGCCGAGCCGGATGAACATCGGCCAGGTCCTCGAGACGCACCTCGGCTGGGCCGCGGCGCACGGCGTCTTCCACGAGAACGGCGACCGCAAGACGGAGGACGACAGCTGGAAGGTGCGCCGCCAGGTGGTCAACGGCGGCGACCCGAAGGCGATCGCCACCCCCGTGTTCGACGGCGCCACCCCCGAGGACGTCGACGACGCGCTGATTGCGTGGACGGAGCAGAACCCCGACTCGCCGATCAAGATGCACGTCGACCAGAAGCGGGCACCCGGCCAGAAGTGCTCGGGCAAGGTGCAGCTGTTCAACGGCCGCACCGGTGAGCCGTTCGAGCAGAGCGTCACCGTCGGCTACATGTACATCCTGAAGCTGCTCCACCTCGTGGACGACAAGATCCACGCGCGGAGCACCGGCCCGTACTCGCTCGTCACCCAGCAGCCGCTCGGTGGTAAGGCGCAGTTCGGCGGGCAGCGCTTCGGCGAGATGGAGGTCTGGGCACTCGAGGCGTACGGCGCCGCCTACACGCTGCAGGAGATGCTCACGATCAAGTCCGACGACACGGTCGGGCGCGTGAAGGCCTACGAGGCGATCGTCAAGGGCGAGAACATCGCCGAGCCGTCGATCCCTGAGTCGTTCAAGGTGCTGCTGAAGGAGATGCAGTCACTCGCGCTCGACGTGCACGTGCAGTCCGACGACGGCCGCGAGGTCGAGGTGCGCGAAGAGGAGGACGAGCTCCTGCGCGCAGCCGAGGAGCTCGGCATCGACCTCTCGCCCGGCTCGCTCCGCGCGGTGGGCCGCCAGCCCACGGCGGAAGAGGTGGAAGAGGGCCAGGAGCGCGTCGACCAGGACGGCGAGCTGGCGCTGCCGGCAGACGAGTCGCTCGGCGATCTCGACGACGTCGAGGTGTCCCCGGCGAAGGACGCCGAGGACGAGGCGGACGCGGAGATCGGGCCGCTCGGCGACAAAGACCTTGTTGACCTTGAACTCGAAGACTGATTAGGGGCTGAGGAGACACTTGATCGACATCAACGAATTCGATTCGATTCGGATCGGGCTTGCCTCGAGCAAGCAGATCCGCGACTGGTCCTCGGGCGAGGTCACGAAGCCCGAGACAATCAACTACCGCACGCTGAAGCCGGAGCGTGACGGCCTGTTCTGCGAGCGGATCTTCGGCCCGACCCGCGACTGGGAGTGCTACTGCGGGAAGTACAAGCGCGTCCGTTACAAGGGCATCATCTGCGAGCGCTGTGGCGTCGAGGTGACGCGGCAGAAGGTGCGCCGCGAGCGCATGGGTCACATCGACCTCGCCGCGCCCGTCTCGCACATCTGGTTCTTCAAGGGCGTTCCGAGCCGCATCGGCTACCTGCTCGACCTCGCTCCGCGCGAGCTCGAGAAGGTCCTGTACTTCGCGGCGTCGATCGTCACCGCGGTCGACAACGAGAAGCGTGCGGCCGACGTCAACGCGCTCGAGGACCAGGTCAAGGCCGAGTCCGAGCGCATCTACGTCGACCGTGACGAGGCGCTCGCCGCACTCGAGGATCGCCTCGCCCGCCGCCGGGACTACTTCGCGAAGGGCAAGGAGCGGAACTTCGACGAGGACGACGACTTCTGGGCACGCGGTCTCTCCAACTGGGCCGAGGAGCAGGGCCTGCCGACGCTCGAGGACGTCCGCGGCCTCGTCAGCAATCTGTTCGTCGAGCTCGTCGGTCAGATCACGACCGAAGACTCGAAGAAGATCCGCGAGCTCGTCCGCAACGCCGCGATCCGCGACGACCGCCGGCTCGCGCCGCGCGAGCTCGAGCAGGTCGCCGCAGCCGGGGAGCAGATCCTCGCGTCGATCCTCCCGCTCGAGAAGGAGCTCGCCAAGGCGACGGGTGCGAAGAAGGGTGCGATCACGAAGCACATCCATCGCATCGTCGACACGATGCTCACCGGCGACGACGTGCACGCCGACGACGTCGAGCTCGTCAAGGGCGTCGACGTCAAGAATCTCGACAAGGCGCGCGATCTCGGCGCCGGCCTGCTCAAGGACGTCGTGGACACCTGGGAAGAGGGTCAGGACATCCGCGAGCTGACGAACGACCTCTGCCTGCGCACCGACGGTCGCATCCAGAAGGAAGACCTCGACGCGATCATCCAGTGGGCGCTCAAGGTGCGCGAGATGTATCTCGACATCGAGTCCCGCCGCGACGACGCGCGCGAGGCTTCGGTCGACTCCGTCCGCCGCCTCGAGCAGGTGTGGCAGCTCTTCCGTGAGCTCGAGCCGAAGATGATCGTCAACGACGAGCAGATCTTCAGAGAGCTGAAGGACCGCTTCGGAAGTCCTTATGGATTCGGGGTGTATTTCCGTGGTGGCATGGGTGCGGAGGCGATTCGCGACCTGCTCAAGGACCTCGACCTCACGAACGAGGCCGCGATCCTGCGCGAGCAGATCCGCACGGGCAAGGGCCAGAAACTGCAGCGCGCGATCAAGCGCCTGAAGGTCGTCTCGGCGTTCGTCACCTCGGAGAACAAGCCCGAGTGGATGATCCTCGAGGCCGTGCCGGTGATCCCGCCGGAGCTGCGCCCGATGGTGCAACTCGACGGTGGCCGCTTCGCCACGTCCGACCTGAACGACCTCTACCGCCGCGTGATCAACCGGAACAACCGCCTCAAGCGGCTGCTCGACCTCGGCGCGCCGGAGATCATCGTCAACAACGAGAAGCGCATGCTGCAGGAGGCTGTGGACGCACTCTTCGACAACGGCCGTCGTGGGCGCCCGGTCACGGGCCCCGGCAACCGTCCGCTGAAGTCGCTGTCCGACATGCTCAAGGGCAAGCAGGGTCGCTTCCGCCAGAATCTCCTCGGCAAGCGCGTCGACTACTCGGGTCGTTCGGTCATCGTCGTCGGTCCGCAGCTGAAGCTGCACCAGTGCGGTCTGCCCAAGCAGATGGCCCTGGAGCTCTTCAAGCCGTTCGTGATGAAGCGGCTGGTCGACCTCGACCACGCCCAGAACATCAAGAGCGCCAAGCGTATGGTCGAGCGGGCCCGCCCGGTCGTGTGGGATGTCCTCGAAGAGGTCATCACCGAGCACCCGGTCCTGCTGAACCGTGCGCCCACGCTGCACCGCCTCGGCATCCAGGCCTTCGAGCCTCAGCTCGTCGAGGGCAAGGCCATCCAGATCCACCCGCTCGTCTGCTCGGCCTTCAACGCCGACTTCGATGGTGACCAGATGGCTGTGCACGTGCCGCTGTCCGCCGAGGCCCAGGCCGAGGCGCGGATCCTGATGCTCTCGAGCAACAACATCCTCAAGCCGGCCGACGGTCGTCCGGTGACCATGCCCACCCAGGACATGATCATCGGCCTGTTCCACCTGACCCTTCCGGTCGAGGACGGCAAGGGCACCGGTCGTGCGTTCTCCTCCGTGGCCGAGGCCCGGATGGCGTTCGACGCCGGCGAGCTCGAGCTGGGCTCCAAGGTCAAGATCCGGATGAAGGACGTCGTCCCGCCGGCAGGCATGACCCTGCCGGAGGGCGTCGAGGCTGATGAGAGCGGCATCATCGCCGGGCTCACCGTCGAGACCACCCTGGGTCGCTCGCTCTTCAACGAGACGCTGCCGCTGGACTACCCGTTCATCGACGTCCCGGTCGACAAGAAGCGCCTGTCGCTGATCGTCAACGACCTGGCCGAGCGGTACTCCAAGGCTCAGGTTGCGGCCTCGCTGGACGCGCTCAAGGAGACCGGCTTCCACTGGGCCACCCGTTCGGGTGCCACGGTCGCCATCTCCGACGTCGTCACGCCGCCGCGCAAGATTGAGATCCTTGAGGGATACGAGATCAAGGCCGCCAAGGTTCAGACCCAGTACGAGCGTGGTCTGATCACCGACGACGAGCGTCGTCAGGAGCTCATCGAGATCTGGACGCAGGCGACCAACGAGGTCGCCAAGGAGATGGAAGCCAACCTCCCGCACACGAACCCCATCTTCCGGATGGTGTCCTCGGGCGCGCGGGGCAACTGGATGCAGCTCCGTCAGATCGCCGGTATGCGTGGTCTGGTGTCCAACCCCAAGGGTGACATCATCCCGCGACCGATCAAGGCGAACTTCCGTGAGGGTCTGTCCGTCCTCGAGTTCTTCATCTCGACGCATGGCGCCCGCAAGGGTCTGGCCGACACCGCGCTGCGTACCGCCGACTCGGGTTACCTGACCCGTCGTCTGGTGGACGTCTCGCAGGACGTCATCATCCGTGAGGACGACTGCGGCACCGAGCGTGGCCTGACGATGCCGATCGCGGTCATGGTCGACGGCTCGCTGCGCAAGCACGATGACGTCGAGACCAGCGTCTATGCGCGAACGCTGGTCGAGGACGTCAAAGCCGTCGGGGCCAAGGGTTCGGTCCTGGCCAAGGCTGGCATCGACCTCGGTGACGTCGTCATCGACGCGCTGGTCGCGGCGGGCGTCACTGAGGTCCGGGTCCGTTCGGTCCTGACCTGTGACTCCAAGGTCGGTACCTGCGCCGCGTGTTACGGCCGGTCCCTGGCCACCGGCAAGCTGGTCGACATCGGTGAGGCGGTCGGCATCATCGCCGCGCAGTCCATCGGTGAGCCGGGCACCCAGCTGACCATGCGTACCTTCCACACCGGTGGTGTGGCCGGTGATGACATCACGCAGGGTCTTCCACGCGTCGTCGAGCTCTTCGAGGCCCGCACCCCCAAGGGTGTGGCCCCGATCGCCGAGGCCAACGGCCGCGTCCAGATCGAGGACACCGACAAGACCCGTCGGATCGTGCTCACCCCGGACGACGGCTCCGAGGAGCATGCCTACCCGGTGAGCAAGCGTTCGCGCCTGAACGTCGTCGATGGCGAGCACGTCGAGGTCGGCCACAAGCTGGTCCAGGGTGCGATCGACCCCAAGCAGGTGCTGCGGATCCTCGGCCCGCGCTCGGTGCAGATGCACCTGGTCAACGAGGTCCAGAGCGTCTACCGCCAGCAGGGCGTGTCGATCCACGACAAGCATATCGAGGTCATCGTCCGTCAGATGCTGCGTCGCGTCACGATCATCGAGGCCGGCGAGGCGGACCTTCTGCCCGGCGAGCTCGCCGAGCGTGGCCGGTTCGAGTCCGAGAACCGTCGCGTGATGGCTGAGGGTGGCAAGCCTGCCTCCGGCCGCCCCGAGCTGATGGGCATCACCAAGGCCTCGCTGGCGACCGAGTCGTGGTTGTCGGCGGCGTCCTTCCAGGAGACCACCCGGGTGCTGACCGATGCGGCGATCCACGCCAAGTCCGACACCCTGCTGGGCTTGAAGGAGAACGTCATCCTCGGAAAGCTCATCCCGGCGGGTACCGGCCTTCCGCGATACCGCAACGTCAAGGTGGAGCCGACCGAAGAGGCCAAGGCCGCGATGTACACCTTGCCGAACTACGAGCAGTTCGACTACCCGGCCTTCGGTCCCGGTACGGGCGAGGCGATCCGTCTGGACGACGCAAGCCTGGGCTTCGACCGCGACTGATCGCACGGCATACCGACAGGGCAGCAACGAAGCGGGACGGATCTTCGGATCCGCCCCGCTTCGCTGTCGCTTCGGAATACCGATTTGGATGCTATGAGCCCAGCCGTTACCCTTGATGACTGTGCCTGGACTCTTCCGGGCGCGTGAGCCTGACCAGATCCGCGTCGCGTTCCACCAGGGACCGGACGGGCGAGGATCAGGCTCGAACCTTCCGCCGGGCAGTCCGCGCCAACCCTCCTCGTGGGGGTGCCGGAAAGTGCAGGGGGGAGCACCTTGTCCGAGCTCTGGAGCCTCACGGCTCAGTGCGCGGACGGGACATCCACAAGGATGTTCTGGTTGTCGCCGCGGCGTGCACCAGAACAGACGACATACACGACCTACGGAGAATCAGTGCCCACGATCAACCAGCTGGTCCGCAAGGGCCGCCAGGACAAGGTCACCAAGACCAAGACCCCGGCGCTCAAGGGCAGCCCGCAGCGCCGTGGTGTGTGCACTCGCGTGTACACCACCACCCCCAAGAAGCCGAACTCCGCCCTCCGCAAGGTTGCCCGTGTGCGCCTCACCGGCGGCGTCGAGGTCACGGCATACATTCCGGGTGTCGGCCACAACCTGCAGGAGCACTCGATAGTGCTCGTGCGTGGCGGCCGGGTGTAGGACCTCCCCGGCGTCCGTTACAAGATCGTCCGCGGCTCGCTCGACACCCAGGGTGTCAAGAACCGCAAGCAGGCTCGCAGCAAGTACGGCGCGAAGATGGAGAAGAAGTAATGCCGCGCAAAGGCCCCGCCCCGAAGCGGCCACTCGTCGTCGACCCGGTCTACGGCTCGCCGCTGGTCACCCAGCTGGTCAACAAGATCCTCATGGACGGCAAGAAGTCCATCGCCGAGACCATCGTCTACGGCGCCCTTGAGGGCGCTCGTGCCAAGACTGGCGCCGACCCGGTCGTCACGCTCAAGCGCGCACTTGACAACATCAAGCCGGCCCTCGAGGTCAAGAGCCGCCGCGTCGGTGGCGCGACCTACCAGGTCCCGGTCGAGGTCAAGGGTGGCCGGCCGACCACGCTGGCCCTGCGCTGGATGGTCGGGTACTCCCGTCAGCGTCGCGAGAAGACGATGACCGAGCGACTGATGAACGAGATCCTCGACGCGAGCAACGGCCTGGGTGCCGCCGTCAAGCGTCGCGAAGACACGCACAAGATGGCCGAGTCCAACAAGGCCTTCGCGCACTACCGCTGGTAACACCCTCCGGTGCGGGTCGGCTCGCCGGCCCGCACCGGACACCCGCGGACGTGGGTCAGCGTCCGGCATACCGGCACTGAACTCCGTTCGCCCCCAGATCACCACCCTCGAGACTGAGACGAGAAAAGACACCGTGGCACTCGACGTCCTTACGGACCTGACCAAGGTCCGCAACATCGGCATCATGGCTCACATCGATGCCGGCAAGACGACGACGACCGAGCGGATCCTGTTCTACACAGGCATCACCTACAAGATCGGCGAAGTTCACGACGGCGCAGCCACGATGGACTGGATGGAGCAGGAGCAGGAGCGCGGCATCACGATCACGTCGGCCGCCACGACGACCTTCTGGGACAACCACCAGATCAACATCATCGACACCCCGGGTCACGTGGACTTCACCGTCGAGGTCGAGCGTTCGCTGCGCGTCCTTGACGGCGCCGTCGCCGTGTTCGACGGCAAGGAAGGCGTCGAGCCGCAGTCGGAGACCGTGTGGCGCCAGGCCGACAAGTACGACGTCCCCCGCATCTGCTTCGTCAACAAGATGGACAAGCTCGGTGCGGACTTCTACTTCACGGTCAAGACGATCGTCGAGCGCCTGGGTGCGACCCCGCTGGTGCTGCAGCTTCCGATCGGCTCCGAGAGCGACTTCATCGGCGTCGTCGACCTGATCGAGATGCGCGCGCTCACGTGGCGCGGCGAGGTCACGATGGGCGACGACTACACCGTCGAGGAGATCCCCGCCGACCTGGTCGAGAAGGCCGCGCAGTACCGCCACGACCTCATCGAGAAGGTCGCCGAGGCTGACGACGCGCTGCTGGAGAAGTACCTCGGTGGTGAGGAGCTCACCGTGGCCGAGATCAAGGCCGCGGTCCGCAAGCTCACGATCGCCTCCGAGATCTACCCGGTGCTGTGTGGCTCAGCCTTCAAGAACAAGGGCGTCCAGCCCATGCTCGACGCCGTCGTCGACTTCCTCCCGTCGCCGTTGGACGTCCCGCCGATGATCGGCCACGACGTGCGCGACGCCGCGAAAGAGGTCGTGCGCAAGCCCGACGCGACGGAACCCTTCTCGGCGCTGGCGTTCAAGATCATGACGCACCCGTTCTTCGGCCGGCTCACCTACGTCCGGGTCTACTCGGGCGCGGTCTCGACCGGTGCACAGATGGTCAACTCGACCAAGGGCAAGAAGGAGCGCGTCGGGAAGCTGTTCCAGATGCACGCCAACAAGGAGAACCCCGTCGACTCGGCGTCCGCGGGTCACATCTACGCGATGATCGGTCTGAAGGACACCACGACCGGCGACACCCTTTGTGACCCGTCCAACCAGATCGTGCTGGAGTCCATGAGCTTCCCGGAGCCGGTCATCTCGGTGGCCATCGAACCCAAGACCAAGAGCGACCAGGAAAAGCTGGGCACTGCCATCCAGAAGCTCGCCGAGGAGGACCCGACGTTCCAGGTCCGCCAGGACGATGAGACCGGACAGACGATCATCGCCGGCATGGGCGAGCTCCACCTGGACATCCTGGTGGACCGCATGCGCCGCGAGTTCAAGGTCGAGGCCAACGTCGGCAAGCCGCAGGTGGCCTACCGCGAGACCATTCGTCGCGAGGTCGTCAAGATCGACTACGTCCACAAGAAGCAGACCGGCGGTTCGGGCCAGTACGCCAAGGTGCAGATGACCTTCGCGCCGCTGGACATGAGTGACGGGGCGACGTACGAGTTCGAGAACAAGGTCACCGGTGGGCGCATCCCACGCGAGTACATCCCCAGCGTCGACCACGGCATCCAGGACGCCATGCAGCTTGGTGTCCTGGCTGGCTACCCGCTGGTCGGCATCAAGGCCACGTTGCTGGACGGCGCGTACCACGACGTCGACTCCTCCGAGATGGCCTTCAAGATCGCTGGCTCCATGGTGCTGAAGGAGGCTGTCCGCAAGGCCGACCCCGTGCTCCTGGAGCCCGTGATGGCGGTCGAGGTGCGTACGCCCGAGGTCTACATGGGCGACGTGATCGGCGACCTCAACTCTCGCCGTGGCCAGATCCACGCCATGGAAGACGTCAGCGGCGCCAAGGTCATTCGGGCCGTGGTGCCATTGTCGGAGATGTTCGGATACGTTGGCGACCTGCGGTCAAAGACTCAGGGTCGTGCCAACTACACGATGCAGTTCGACTCCTACGCCGAGGTTCCCAAGAACGTCGCGGAAGAGATCATCAAGAAGATCCGTGGCGAATGACGCGGTAGTATCCGCGTTCAGTCACACCAGATACCCAACGTCGCCGCGTCCGGCATGGTCGCAAGGCGAAGCACTGATAAGTCCTGAGGAGGACCATAGTGGGCAAGGCGAAGTTCGAGCGGACCAAGCCGCACGTCAACATCGGCACCATCGGTCACATCGACCACGGTAAGACGACGCTGACAGCTGCGATCTCGAAGGTTCTGCACGACAAGTACCCGGACCTGAACCCCCAGTTCGCGTTCGACGAGATCGACAAGGCGCCCGAGGAGAAGCAGCGCGGTATCACGATCTCCATCGCGCACATCGAGTACCAGACGGAGAGCCGTCACTACGCTCACGTCGACTGCCCCGGTCACGCCGACTACATCAAGAACATGATCACGGGCGCAGCTCAGATGGACGGTGCGATCCTCGTCGTCGCCGCCACCGACGGCCCGATGCCGCAGACCAAGGAGCACGTCCTCCTGGCCCGCCAGGTCGGCGTTCCCTTCATCGTCGTGGCCCTCAACAAGGCCGACATGGTCGATGACGAGGAGATCATGGAGCTCGTCGAGATGGAGGTTCGTGAGCTACTCAGCGCCTACGAGTTCGACGGTGACAACCTGCCGATCGTTCGTACCTCGGCTCTGAAGGCACTCGAGGGCGACGTTGAGTGGGGCAAGACGGTTCTTGAGCTCATGGACGCGGTCGACTCCTACATCCCGCAACCGGAGCGCGACATCGACAAGCCGTTCCTCATGCCCGTCGAGGACGTCTTCACCATCACCGGTCGTGGCACCGTCGTCACCGGTCGGATCGAGCGCGGCATCCTCAAGATCAACGAGGAGATCGAGATCGTCGGCATCAAGGACGCCTCGTCCAAGACCACGGTCACCGGCATCGAGATGTTCCGCAAGCTGCTCGACGAGGGCCGTGCGGGCGAGAACGTCGGCCTGCTGCTTCGTGGCACCAAGCGCGAGGATGTCGAGCGCGGGCAGGTCATCTGCAAGCCGGGTTCGATCACCCCGCACACCGAGTTCGACGCGAACGTCTACATCCTGTCCAAGGAAGAGGGTGGCCGTCACACGCCGTTCTACGACAACTACCGTCCGCAGTTCTACTTCCGTACGACGGACGTGACCGGCGTGGTGCACCTCCCCGAGGGCACCGAGATGGTCATGCCGGGCGACAACACCGAGATGAAGGTTGACCTGATTCAGCCCATCGCCATGGAGGACGGACTCAAGTTCGCCATCCGTGAAGGCGGTCGCACGGTGGGCGCTGGTCGCGTCACCAACATCATCAAGTGATCTGACGCCACACCTGGTATTCCAGACTGCGGGGCTCGAGCCACTGGCTCGGGCCCCGCAGTCTTCGTGTGCCGTGTGCCGTGTGCCGTGTGCCCTTGGCTTCGTGCGTCGCTGAGGTGGCCCGCTCTGCCCCAGCAGGGGAAGCACCCTCACACAGCCTCCCTTGCCCGAGCGGGTGCGGCTCCGGGGCGCGTTACTACCGTGATCGCGATACCTATCATCCCCACCCGCGCACCCACCCGCGCACCCAACACCGGCACCCTCACTTAGCCTTCCCGCCCGAGCGCCCTCACCCAGCCTCTCCCTCCCGAGCGGATGCGGTTCCGGGGCGCATTACTATGGTGTTCGCGATACCTATCATCCCCACCCGCGCACCCACAGGCGCACCCACCCGCGCACCCACCCGCGCACCCAACACGGGCACCCTCACTTAGCCTTCCCGCCCGAGCACCTCACACAGCCTCCCTTGCCCGAGCGGGTGCGGCTCCGGGGCGCATTACTATGGTGATCGCGATACCTATCATCCCCACCCGCGCACCCACAGGCGCACCCACGCCCTCCGGAGCTCGCCGTTGCCCTGGATGCCCCTGGACGAGTTTGAGGGCGGGCAAGGGTGGCCACACGCCGCGGGGGAGCTTTCCCGGGGCACCGGCAGACGTGGCGTCGGGGACTGGGGGCCTCGATTTGGTCCTGGGACCCGGGGTCTGGCACTATAGACCGGTTGCTTGACGCGCGATGAAGACCAATGTCTGCATCGCCACCTCTTGTCCTTGGTCCGCACGCGGAAGTCTCGCGGGCGACCTACAAGGGAAGCGCAAGCCCCGGCCCTGCCGGGTTTCCGATTGATCCGCGAGACCAGCGCTGCACGGCGCACGGCCTCGTACTGCGAAGCGGGTGCGACACACCCGACCGCGGGGGTCGGAGATCCACCGAGCCGGCCATAAGCAAGAGGTACGACGAGAGAGAGTCAGACGAAGCGATGGCGGGACAAAAGATCCGCATCCGACTGAAGTCGTATGACCATGAGGTCATCGACTCCTCGGCGCGCAAGATTGTCGACACGGTGACGCGTGCTGGTGCAACGGTTGTCGGCCCTGTGCCGCTGCCGACGGAGAAGAACGTCTTCGTCGTGATCCGTTCGCCGCACAAGTACAAGGACAGCCGCGAGCACTTCGAGATGCGCACCCACAAGCGTCTTATCGACATCGTCGACCCCACCCCCAAGGCGGTCGACTCGTTGATGCGCCTCGACCTTCCGGCCGATGTCAACATCGAGATCAAGCTCTAAGGACGCATGCGATGACTAACGCTATTCAGCGCCCGGTCAAGGGCGTTCTCGGCGAGAAGCTCGGGATGACCCAGGTTTGGGACGCCGAGAACCGCCTTGTCCCCGTGACGGTGATCAAGGCCGGACCGTGCGTTGTGACGCAGGTCCGCAATTCCGACTCAGACGGTTACGACGCTGTTCAGATCGCCTTTGGTGCGATCGACCCGCGCAAGGTGAACAAGCCGATGACGGGCCACTTCGAGAAGGCCGGCGTCACGCCGCGCCGTCACCTGGTGGAGCTACGCACTTCTGACGCCTCGTCCTACGACCTGGGCCAGGAGCTCACGGCCGCGACCTTCGAGTCGGGACAGGACGTCGACGTCGTGGGCACCACCCGGGGCAAGGGCTTCGCCGGTGTCATGAAGCGTCACGGCTTCCACGGTGACAGCGCTTCCCACGGTTCACACAAGAACCACCGCAAACCGGGTTCCATCGGCGCCTGCGCCACCCCCGGGCGCGTGTTCAAGGGCATGAAGATGGCAGGTCGCATGGGCGGCGTTCGCCAGACCACCCAGAACCTCACGATCCACGCCGTGGATGCCGACAAGGGTCTGCTGCTGATCAAGGGCGCCGTTCCCGGCCCCCGAGGCGGCATCGTCCTGGTGCGCACGGCTGCCAAGGGAGTCTGACCATGCCCACCATTGACATTCTCAGCCCCGCCGGCCAGAAGGCCGGCTCGGTTGACCTCCCGGACGACGTCTTCGACGTGCAGACCAACATCCCCCTGATCCACCAGGTGGTCGTCGGTCAGCTCGCCGCAGCCCGTCAGGGCACACACTCCACCAAGACGCGCGGCGAGGTGCGCGGTGGTGGTCGCAAGCCGCACGCGCAAAAGGGCACCGGACGCGCCCGTCAGGGTTCGACCCGGGCACCGCAGTTCGTCGGTGGTGGCGTCGTTCATGGGCCGAAGCCGCGCGACTACACGCAACGGACGCCCAAGAAGATGAAGGCAGCCGCACTGCGCGGGGCCCTGTCCGACCGTGCACGTCACGGCCGCATCCACGTCTTCAGCGCGCTGGTCGAGGGTGACAAGCCGTCGACAAAGGCCGCATGGGCGATCCTGGACGGTCTGTCCGAGCGCAAGAAACTCCTCGTGGTGGTCGAGCGCAACGACGTCACCTCCTGGACGAGCCTGCGCAACCTCGAGAACGTGCACGTGCTGGTCCCGGACCAGCTCAACACGTACGACGTGCTGTGCGCCGACGACATCGTCTTCACTCAGAGCGCGCTCGCCACCTTCCTGGCCGGCCCCACCAAGGGCAAGTCCGCGAAGGCCGATGTCACTGAAGTCGTTGTCCAGGACGTCGTTCTCCAGGACGCTCAGGACGCTGCTGTCGAGGGCGCTGCTGTCCAGAACGCTGCTGTCGAGGACGCTGCAGTCCAGAAATCACCCAAGGCGGACAAGCCTGCAGAGGATGAGAAGCCGGCCAACGCCCCGAAAGTGGTTGACGTGCAGGACGAGGCCGCTGGCGTCGTTGCGCCCGGTTCCAGCACCGAGGCTGCGGATGACGAGGAGGACACCAAGTGAGCACGCTGAACAAGGACCCCCGCGACATCCTGTTTGCCCCGGTGGTCTCCGAGAAGTCATACGGCCTGCTCGACGAGGGCAAGTACACCTTCATCGTCGACCCGCGGGCCAACAAGACCGAGATCAAGATCGCCGTCGAGCGTGTTTTCGGCGTCAAGGTCGACTCGGTCAACACACTCAACCGCCAGGGCAAGACCCGTCGCACGAAGTTCGGCCTGGGTAAGCGCAAGAACACCAAGCGCGCGATCGTCACCCTCAAGGAAGGTTCGATCGACATCTTCGGAGGTTCGGTCGGATGACCGGACTAGCGAAGACTGATCGAGACAAAGGGAACTGAGGACTTCAGACAATGGGTATCCGTAAGTACAAGCCGACGACGCCAGGTCGTCGTGGGTCGAGCGTCGCCGACTTCGTGGAGATCACGAGGACGACGCCGGAGAAGTCGTTGGTTCGTCCGCTCACCAAGAGCGGTGGCCGCAATAACGCCGGGCGCATCACGACCCGTCACATCGGTGGCGGTCACAAGCGCGCCTATCGGCTGATCGACTTCCGTCGCCACGACAAGGACGGCGTGCCGGCCAAGGTCGCTCACATCGAGTACGACCCCAACCGCACCGCCCGCATCGCCCTGCTGCACTACGCCGATGGCGAGAAGCGCTACATCCTGGCGCCGAACAAGCTCAGCCAGGGCGACCAGATCGAGAATGGTCCGGGCGCCGACATCAAGCCGGGCAACAGCCTGCCGATGCGCAACATCCCCGTCGGTACGGTCATCCACGCGATCGAGCTTCGCCCCGGTGGCGGCGCCAAGATCGCGCGGTCAGCCGGCACCAAGGTGCAGCTCGTGGCCAAGGACGGTCCCTACGCCCAGCTGCGTATGCCGTCCGGTGAGATCCGCAACGTGGACCTGCGCTGCCGCGCGACGGTCGGCGAGGTGGGCAACGCCGAGCAGAGCAACATCAACTGGGGCAAGGCCGGCCGCATGCGCTGGAAGGGCAAGCGGCCCACCGTGCGTGGAGTGGCAATGAACCCGGTCGACCACCCGCACGGTGGTGGTGAGGGTAAGACCTCCGGTGGACGTCACCCGGTCAGCCCGTGGGGCCAGGCCGAGGGTCGGACCCGACGCCCCAACAAAGGAAGCGACAAGCTCATTGTGCGTCGCCGTCGTACTGGCAAGAAGCGCTGATAGGAGCCCTGGGAAATGCCTCGTAGCTTGAAGAAGGGCCCATTCGTCGACGACCACCTTCAGAAGAAGGTGGATGTCCAGAACGCGGCCGGCACCAAGAC
>JAYSQM010000251.1:0-10885 GCA_043721575.1 Phycicoccus sp. | reverse complement strand
GACCCGCTCGTCTTCGAGAAAGGACACAGCGTGGTGGCACGCGAGGAAGCCGGACCCATCCTGAACGGCATCCCGAGTCAGATCCCGGACATCGACTCGGAGGAGACCCAGGAGTGGCTGGACTCCCTGGACGCCATCATCGACGCGGGCGGCAAACCCCGGGCCCGGTACGTGATGCGCAAGCTGCTCGAACGGGCCCTCGAGCGCCACGTGGGGGTCCCCTCGCTGACTGCGACGGACTACATCAACACCATCGCCCCGGAGGCCGAGCCCTGGTTCCCCGGCGATGAGGAGGTCGAGCGTCGCTACCGCGCCTGGATGCGGTGGAACGCCGCGGTAATGGTGCACCGCGCCCAGCGACCCGGCGTCGGGGTCGGCGGTCACATCTCCACCTACGCGTCGGCGGCAACGCTCTACGAGGTGGGCTTCAACCACTTCTTCCGTGGACGTGACCACGAAGGTGGCGGCGACCAGGTGTACTTCCAGGGGCACGCCTCCCCGGGCATCTACGCCCGTGCCTTCCTCGAGGGCAGGTTGTCCGAGGCGCAGATGGACGGGTTCCGCCAAGAGCACTCGCACGTCATCGGAGGCAAGCCGGCGCCCGCCCTGCCGAGCTACCCGCACCCGCGCAACATGCCCGACTTCTGGGAGTTCCCGACCGTGTCGATGGGCCTTGGCCCGATGAACGCGATCTTCCAGGCACAGTTCAACAAGTACCTGACCAACCGTGGGATCAAGGACACCTCGCAGCAGCACGTCTGGGCGTTCCTCGGCGACGGCGAGATGGACGAGCCGGAGTCACGCGGGCTGTTGCATGTCGCGGCCAACGACGAGCTCGACAACCTGACCTTCGTCGTCAACTGCAACCTGCAGCGACTCGACGGTCCGGTCCGCGGCAACGGCAAGATCATCCAGGAGCTCGAAGCGGGCTTCCGCGGTGCCGGCTGGAACGTCATCAAGGTCGTCTGGGGTCGCGGTTGGGACCAGCTGCTGGCCCAGGACCGCGACGGCGCCCTGGTGCACCTGATGAACACCACCCCGGATGGCGACTATCAGACGTTCCGCGCCAACGACGGCGCCTACGTCCGCAAGCACTTCTTCGGCAGCGACCCGCGCACCAGAGCCATGGTGGCGGACTGGTCCGACGAGGACGTGTGGTGGAAGCTCAAGCGGGGTGGCCACGACTACCACAAGGTCTACGCGGCCTACAAGGCGGCCATGGAGCACAACGGCCAGCCGACGGTGATCCTGGTCAAGACGATCAAGGGCTACACCCTGGGCTCACACTTCTCGGGCCGCAACGCCACGCACCAGATGAAGAAGCTGACCCTCGACGACCTCAAGGGCTTCCGGGACACGCTGCACATCCCGATCTCCGACGAGGAGCTCGAGAAGGACCCGTACCTGCCGCCGTACTACCACCCCGGCATGGAAGACCCGGCCATCCAGTACATGATGGAGCGCCGCGCCAAGTTGGGTGGACCCCTGCCCAAGCGCCAGACCGAGGCTGAGCAGCTCAAGCTGCCCGACCACAAGGCCTACGAGCTGGCCAAGAAGGGCTCGGGCAAGCAGGAGATCGCCACGACGATGGCGTTCGTGCGCCTTCTGCGGGAGCTCATGCGCGACAAGGAGTTCGGTCGCCACATCGTGCCGATCATCCCGGACGAGGCACGCACCTTCGGCATGGACTCCTTCTTCCCGACCGCCATGATCTACAACGTCCATGGGCAGCACTACACGTCCGTGGATGCGGATCTGATGCTCGCCTACAAGGAGTCGACGCAGGGCCAGATCCTGCACCTCGGCATCAACGAGGAGGGCTCTGTGGCCGCGTTCACGGCCGCGGGAACGTCCTATGCCACCCATGGCGTGCCGATGGTCCCCGTGTACATCTTCTACTCGATGTTCGGCTTCCAACGTGCCGGTGACGCGATCTGGGCGGCCGCTGACCAGATGTCGCGAGGTTTCATGCTGGGCGCGACGGCGGGGCGCACGACGCTGACCGGTGAGGGACTCCAGCACGCGGACGGCCACAGTCCGCTGCTCGCGTCGACGAACACGGCCGTCGTGTCCTACGACCCCGCCTACGGCTACGAGATCGCGCACATCGTCCAGGACGGGCTGCGCCGCATGTACGGCGATCGGCCGGAGAACATCTTCTACTACATCACCCTCTACAACGAGCCCAATGTCCAGCCACCGGAGCCGGAGGGCATCGATGCCGAAGGCATCCTCAAGGGGATGTACCTGTTGTCTCCCGGCTCGACGGACGGCCTCGGCGAGGACGCGAAGCGGGTCCAGCTGCTCGGTTCCGGCGTCGGCGTGCCGTGGGTCCTGGAGGCACAGGAGCTGCTGCGCAACGACTGGGGCGTCGTCGCAGACGTCTGGTCGGTCACCTCGTGGGGCGAGCTGCGGCGCGATGGCCTGGCCGCCGACGAGCAGGCGTTCCTGCACCCCGAGGAGCCTGAACGCGTGCCCTACGTGACGCAGCGCCTGAAGGACGCGCCCGGCCCCGTCGTCGCGGTGTCGGACTACATGCGCGCGGTGCAGGAGCAGATCGCACCGTGGGTCCCGGGTGACTTCGCCGCGCTGGGCGCCGACGGCTTCGGTTTCTCCGACACCCGCGCAGCCGCACGTCGCTACTTCCACATCGACGGTCCCTCGGTCGCCGTCCGGGCGCTGCAGATGCTGGCCAAGCGTGGAGAGATCGACGTCTCGGTGGCTCGCGAGGCCGCCGCGCGATACCGCCTGCTCGACGTCACAGCCGGAGCCTCCGGAAACGCTGGCGGCGAGTCCTAGCGAGCTTGCGGCCATACCCAGGGCGCCGCCAGCGCCTCGGCCTCAGTCGCCACGTTCCACACGACTCCTTGGCTGGTTTGCGTCAGCACCGCCGCCCGTTCCCGGGCGATCGATGCAACAAACCAGCCAACGGTGGATCAGCGCGCTCGCCAGCCCGTCGCCGGGGCATTGTGTCCGGCATACAAATAGAGTGGCCGGATGGCGCCCCAACGTTCGCGCGGCAGCGCGGCCACACAACGGCGAATCGAGCGCAGTTCCAGTGCGCTCTCGACGGCTGCGAACAAGCGGATGGAAACCCACTACGACTGGTATCGCGCCCTCTCGGCGGAGGACCGCTCATGGGTCGGACTCGTCGCCCAGGCCGGCATCGCGGCCTTCATCGCGTGGTACCGCGACCCCAGCGACACCCCGCAGATCTCGGTGGATGTGTTCGGGACCGCGCCGCGCGAGCTGACCCGGTCCATCAGCCTCGCGCAGACCCTCGATCTGGTGCGCGCGGTCGTCGACGTCGTGGAGGACGACGTTGCGCGGCTCGCGGCTCCCGGCGAGGAACAGAGCCTGCGCGAGGCCGTGTTGCGCTACTCACGCGAGATCGCCTTCGGGGCCGCTCAGGTCTACGCCGGCGCAGCGGAGGCGCGCGGTGCGTGGGACGCGCGGCTGGAGTCCCTGGTCGTCGACGCCGTCCTTCGTGGAGAGGCCGACGACTCGATGCAGTCACGAGCCTCCGCACTGGGCTGGGGGTCGGTCAACCACGTCGCCGTGATCGCCGGCATGACGCCTGAGGGCAGCACTGCCGGAGTCGTGGATGCCTTACGGCGAGCCGCTTCTCGCCTCGAGGTCGAGTCCCTGGCGGCGGTCCAGGGACGACGCCTGGTTGCCATCCTCGGGGGTCTGGAGGACCCGTCGCTCACGGTCCGCTCGTTGGCCGACTGCTTCGGCGACGGCCCCATCGTCATCGGCCCCACCGTGCCCCACCTGTTCGCCGCTGGACGCTCCGCTCGGGCCGCCCTCTCCGGACTGGGTGCCGCCCGCGCCTGGCCCGATGCACCGCGGCCTGTTCTTGCCGACGACCTCCTGCCCGAGCGTGTTCTGGCCGGTGACGCCACAGCGCGCAGGGCCCTCATCGACCGCGTCTATCGACCGCTGTCGACGGCCGGAGGGGCCCTGTTCGAGACGGCCACGACCTATCTCGACGGCGGCGGCGGGCTCGAGTCGACGGCCAGGGTGCTCTTCGTCCATCCCAACACCGTGCGCTACCGGCTCGGTCGGATCGCTACGGTGACGGGCTACGACCTGAGCCAGCCCCGTGAGGCCCACACAGTGCGACTGGCACTGGCGGTCGGACGCCTGTCCGAGTCCACCCAACGAGAATGGCGACGTTCACTTCAAGGCAACGAAGCCGTAATACGCCAGACACCCGGCGGACCGTCTTTGTAGGAACCTTCTAAATCGGACGGTGATTGTTGGTGCCGTTCGGTCACGACGTGATCACGGCCCAAACGGAAGGCTGAACAGGTGCTCGTCATCGTCTGCCCTGGACAGGGCTCCCAGATCCCCGGCTTCCTCGCTCCCTGGCTTGAGCTGCCGGGCTTCCGCGACCGCATGCAGTGGCTGTCGACCGTTGCCGGCATCGACCTGGTCAAGCACGGCACCGAGTCCGACGCCGAGACGATCAAGGACACCGCGATCGCCCAGCCGCTGATCGTGGGCGCCGGTCTCATCTCATTGCTGGCGCTGTTCGAGCACCCGGCCGACGGCTTCCGCCTGGTTGCCGGTGGCGCCGGGCACTCGGTCGGAGAGATCACCGCGGCGGCCGCAGCCGGGGTGATCAGCGCCGAACAGGCCATGGTCTTCGTTCGCGAGCGCGGACGGCTCATGGCCGAGGCGAGTGCGGTCACTGCGACCGGCATGAGCGCCGTCGTCGGCGGCGACGGCGACGACGTGGCGCAGGTGCTGCTCAGGCACGGGCTCACCGCGGCGAACAACAACGGCAGTGGCCAGATCGTGGCGGCCGGCACCCTGGAGCAGCTTGCGGCGCTGAGCGCCGACCCACCCGCCAAGGCGCGGGTGGTCCCGTTGCAGGTCGCCGGCGCCTTCCACACCGAGCACATGGCGCCTGCCGTCAAGGAGCTGGGTGCCATGGCGCGCGCGATGTCCACCCACGACACCCGCTCGCGTCTGGTGTCCAACCGGGACGGCACCGTCGTGCACAGCGGCCGCGAGGTCCTCAAGCGCCTGGTCACCCAGGTCAGCAGCCCTGTTCGCTGGGACCTGTGCATGGAGACGTTCAAGGACTTCGGGGTCACCGGCCTGATCGAGATCCCGCCGGCCGGGACGCTGGCCAACCTGGCCAAGCGAGGGCTTCCGGGCGTAGAGGTCCTCGCCCTGAAGTCTCCCGACCAGCTCTCCGAAGCCCACCGCTTGGTCCGTGAGCACGCCCAGCCCAGCCAGATCGCGGACAACCCGACCTGGCGCCTGGTCATCGCGCCGGCCAAGGGCATCGTCAGCTTCACCCCCTCCGAGCCGGGCACCAACGTGGTTCCGGGCTCGGTGGTCGCCGCGGTGAACACCCTGCGCGACACGTTCGACGTCACAGCACCCCATGGTGGCCGGGTCATCGAGTGGCTCGTCGAGGACGGTGACCCCGTCTCGCCCGGTCAACCGCTGCTGCGGCTGCACCCCACCGAAGCCTGACCCGAGTCCGAACCACAGCTGAACCACGACCTCTGAACCACACGGAGACCACGACATGACGACGATTCCCCAGCATCGCGGGACCCTGAGCACCCCGACCGGAGCAGCCCATGCCCGTATCTGGGGTGTCGGTGGCTACCGGCCCGAACGCGTGGTCACCAACGAGGAGATCTGCGAGCTCATCGACTCCACCGACCAGTGGATCCGCGAGCGATCCGGCATCATCACGCGTCGTTGGGCGGCTCCGGACGAGACCGTGGTCGACATGGCGGCCGCCGCAGCCGGCGACGCACTCAGGGCGGCCGGTCTCACGGCTTCGCAGATCGGTGCCGTCATCGTCGCCACGGTCACCCACCCGTACCAAACACCGTCCGCGGCTGCGATCCTCGCCGACCGTATCGGCGCCACTCCTGCCGCAGCTTTCGACATCTCCGCCGCCTGTGCCGGCTACTGCCACGGCATCGCGCTGGCCAACGACATGGTCCGCGGTGGCAGCGCCGAGTTCGTTCTGGTCGTGGGCGTCGAGAAGCTCTCCGACTTCACCGACAAGACCGACCGAGGTTCGGCCTTCATCTTCGGCGACGGCGCCGGCGCCGCGATCGTCGGTCCCTCGGACTTCCCGGGGATCGGCCCCACGGTGTGGGGTTCCGACGGTTCCAAGTGGGAGACCATCTCCCAGCGCAACTCCTGGATCGAGGTGCGCGATGGCGACATCGAGTGGCCCGCGATCACGATGCAGGGCCAGTCGGTGTTCCGCTGGGCGGTCTGGTCCATGGCTCCGGTGGCGCAGGCTGCCCTCGACCAGGCGGGCATCAAGGCCGACGACCTCGACGCATTCATCCCCCACCAGGCCAACATGCGCATCATCGATGCGTTGATCAAGCAGCTCAAGCTGCCCGAGCACGTTCCGGTCGCCCGCGACATCGCCGAGACCGGCAACACCTCAGCAGCCTCGATCCCCCTGGCAACCCAGCGCATGCTCGACTCGGGTGAGGCGCCGCACGGCGGCCTGGCCCTGCAGATCGGGTTCGGCGCCGGGCTCGTCCACGCCGCGCAGGTCGTTGTCCTGCCCTGACAGCTCCCGCCGACCCGACGGGCCATTCGGGTCAGACAGCACGACCGACAGATCCCACCAGCACCACGACAAACAAGGAGTTAGCCCCATGGCGCAAAGCGAGCAGGAGATCCTCGACGGTCTCGCCGAGATCGTCAACGAAGAGACCGGTCTGGACACCGCCTCCGTCGAGCTCGACAAGTCCTTCACCGACGACCTCGACATCGACTCGCTGTCGATGATGACGATCGTCGTCAACGCCGAGGAGAAGTTCGGCGTGCGCATCCCCGACGACGAGGTCAAGAACCTCAAGACGGTCCGCGACGCCGTCGGCTTCATCGCGGGCGCACAGGGCTGACCCACGTTGACCGCTGTGGTGCGTTGCCGCTGACCGGCGCCGACGCACCACGGCCTTCCCCACGCGACTCCCCCGCAAGCAGACGATGCCTCCACGGCCGTATGCCGAACACGGCGGACCCCGCGTGTGCCCTCCAGGCCCACTGAACACAAGGAGCAGAACCCCAATGACCTCGAACCGCGAGCAGCGCATCGTCGTGACCGGTCTGGGTGCGACCACCCCCGTCGGTGGCACCGCCACAGAGACCTGGGAAGCGATCCTCGCCGGCCAGTCGGGCGTGCGTCTGATGCCGTTCGACTGGGTCGAGACCTACCAGCTCCCCGTGAAGATCGCGGCGACCCTCAAGGTGTCTCCCCTGGAGGTCCTTGCCAGGGTCGAGGCTCGCCGCCTCGACCCGGCCGGCCAGTACAGCCTCGTCGCCGCGCGCGAAGCTTGGGCCGACGCGGGTACACCCGAGGTCGAACCGGAGCGTCTTGGCGTCGTCATAGGCTCCGGCATCGGCGGTGTCAACACGCTGCTGGACCAGTGGGACACCCTGAAGGAGAAGGGTGTCCGTCGCGTCTTCCCGCTCGCCGTGCCCATGCTGATGCCCAACGGTCCGGCCGCTGCGGTGTCTCTTGAGATCGGCGCGCGGGCCGGGGCGCATACACCGGTGAGCGCCTGTGCCTCCGGGGCTGAGGCCATCGGCTACGCCCTGGAGATGATCCGCAGCGGCCGCGCCGACGTCGTCCTCGCCGGCGGCACCGAGGCCGCGATGCACCCCATGCCGATCGCCGGGTTTGCCGCGATGCAAGCCCTGTCGACCCGCAATGACGATCCCGAGAAGGCCTCCCGCCCCTATGACACCGGCCGCGACGGCTTCGTCCTGGGTGAGGGCGCAGCAGTGGTCGTGCTGGAGACCGAAGAACACGCCCGGGCCCGCGGCGCGAAGATCTACGCCGAGGTCTGCGGGGTGGGCATGTCCTCGGACGCCCACCACATCGCAGCACCGGACCCCGAGGGCGCCGGGGCGTCCCGTGCGATGCGCGAAGCCGTCGAGAGCGCCGGGCTGTCGCCCAAGGACATCGTCCACATCAACGCCCACGCCACCTCGACGCCGGTGGGCGACATCGCCGAGTCCAACGCCATTCGTCGTGCCTTCGGCGACGAGGCCGACCACATGCCGGTGAGCGCGACCAAGTCGATGACCGGCCACCTGCTGGGTGCCGCGGGAGCGCTCGAGACGATCTTCACCGTCCTGGCCATCCATCACCGTCTGGCCCCCGCGACGATCAACCTCGATGATTTCGACCCCGCGATCTGCCTCGACGTCGTTCACGGCGAGCACCGCAAGCTCCCAGACGGCGACATCGCGGCCCTGAACAACTCCTTCGGGTTCGGTGGCCATAACGTGGCATTGACGATTCGGAGCATCTGATGACTGCCCGCATGCCCAGCCCCGCAGCCGAACAGGCCGCAGCGATGGCCAAACCCAAGGTCGACAAGGAGAACGACCCTCGCAACCCGCGCAAGCGGCTCGAGACGTTCTTCGACGACGGCACACTCGAGCTGATCACCGCCGAGGACACCAGCGGCATGCTCTCCGCCGTGGGCCAGGTGCGCGGCAAGCCGGTCGTGGCCTTCGCCTCGGACGCCACCATCCAGGCTGGCGCGATGGGCGTGGACGGCTGCAAGGCGATCCTCGTGGCCTATGAGCGCGCCTTGGTCGACAAAGTGCCGGTCGTGGGCATCTGGCACTCCGGTGGCGCCCGCCTGGCCGAAGGCGTCGTCTCGCTCCACGCAGTCGGTGAGGTCTTCGCGATCATGACCCGCGCCTCGGGCAAGATCCCGCAGATCTCCATCGTCATCGGCGCGGCTGCCGGCGGCGCGGCATACGGTCCGGCGTTGACCGACATCGTCATCCTCGGCCCCGATGGGCGCGTGTTCGTGACCGGCCCCGACGTGGTGCGTTCGGTCACCGGCGAGAACGTCGACGCGCTGCGGCTCGGCGGACCCGAGCCGCACGGCCGTCGCTCCGGCGTCGTGCACGTCGTGACCGAGACGACCGAGGCGGCCTTCGAACGCGCTCAGCTGCTCTGCTCCCTGCTGGGCGACCAGGGCAGGCTGGACGTCAGTTCAGTGCAGGATCGCGACCTGGCCGGTACGTTCCCGGAGTCGGCCCGGCGTGCTTACGACGTGCATCCGCTGATCTCCAACGTGCTCGACGCCGCCGAACACAATGTCGAGCTGCACCCCAAGTGGGCTCCCAACATCACCACCACACTGGGGCGTTTCGGTGGCCGAACGGTCGGCGTCGTGGCCAACAACCCGATGCGGCTGGGCGGCTGTCTGGACTCCTCCTCGGCCGAGAAGGCCGCGCGCTTCGTGCGCATGTGCGACGCCTTCGGTGTCCCGCTGATCGTGCTGGTCGACGTGCCCGGCTACCTGCCCGGAGTGGGCCAGGAGTGGGACGGCGTGGTGCGACGTGGCGCCAAGCTGCTCCACGCCTTTGCCGAGGCCACCGTCCCCCGCGTCACGCTCGTGACACGCAAGGCCTATGGCGGTGCCTACATCGCCATGAACGCCCGATCCCTTGGCGCGACAACGGTCTTCGCGTGGCCGACGGCCACCGTTGCCGTCATGGGTGCCGTCGCGGCAGTGCGCATCCTGCACCGTCGACGCCTCGCAGAGGTCGCGGAAGAGGACCGCACACAGGTCGAGAACGAGCTGGCCGCCGAGCACGAGCTGCTCTCCGGTGGCCTGCCGCGCGCGGTCGAGATCGGCGTGGTCGACGAGATCATCGAGCCGACGGTCACCCGAACGGCCCTGGCCGGTGCCATCGCGTCAGCACCTCAGCGCCGCGGCAACCACGGGAACATCCCGCTCTAGGGCGAACGCACCGGGATACCCCGCACCCAGCCGCGCCTCGCCCAGACAAGAACCGAGGCTTCAGCCCACCTTGTGCAGCCAGCGAACGGTGGCTCCCTCGCCGGCATACCGGAAGGGTTCGAGCTCGTCGTCCCAGGCCAGACCAAGCAACAGGTCGAGCTCTTGGGCCAGGACGCTCGGATCGCCCTTGCTGGCCGATATCGCGGCACGCAGGCGATCCTCGTTGATCACCGAATCGCCACCGGCCGAGGTCCAGGTGTGGTGGATCCCCAGGCTCGGGGTGTGCGACCAGCGCGAGCCGTCGCTGCCGAGGCTGGGCTCCTCGGTCACCTCGTAACGAAGGTGGTCCCAGCCCCGCAGCGCACTGGCGACCTTGCCACCTGTGCCGGCCTCGCCGGACCAGGACAGCTCGGTGCGCACGAGCTTGGGGCCCAGAGGTTGGCGGGTCCACTCCAGGGCGACCCGCCGACCGAGCACCGATTCGAGGGCCCAGGCGATGTGAGGGCACAACGCAGTCGGGGTGGAGTGAATGAACACCACCCCGCGCGTCATGACACGCGGCATTGAGACGGACATCCGGACCTCCTGTGTGCAAGGGACGTCTTCCCCAACGACCTCGACACGGACCGGCTTCTGTCATGCAGCGGCTCCCGCCAAGCGGGAGTCGCGTCCATTGTGCCCCATTCGTCACAGGAGCACCAGAGGCCCCGTAGCCCGATGGCCGTGAGGCAGGCCCTGGCCGGTGACCTCCGGCAAGGCGGTCACCGGCCACCCGGCGTACGTGGTGGCAGGATTGCAGCCATGCTGGTGCACCCCTGGGACGCCCCGAACCACGACGACGAGTGGCGGGCGGTGTTACGCGAGTTCGACTTCGGACAGCTCATCGCGCCCGGCGGCCCGGACCGGGACCTGCCGGTCGTCGTCCCCACTCACTTCATCTTCGACGGTGAACACACCCTGGAGCTGCACCTCGCCCGACCCAACCCGGTATGGCGAGCGCTCGCCGAACGTCCGCGCGCGCTACTGACGGTGGTCGCCGACTACGTGTACGTCCCGGCGGCGGTCAACTCCGACGCGGGAGAAGATCCCGCGCTCGGGGTGCCGACCAGCTA
>JAYSQM010000250.1:0-7140 GCA_043721575.1 Phycicoccus sp. | reverse complement strand
GCCATGCCCTCTTCGACGACCAGCAGGGTGAGACCGGCCCGGCGGTCAGTCTCGGAACGTGAGGTGCGTGCCACCACAACGACGAGGTCGGCCTGCACGCCGCCGGTGACGAACGTCTTGGCGCCGCCCAGGACGTAGGAGTCACCATCTCGAACCGCCGTCGACGAGATGCCCGCCAGGTCGGAGCCGGTGCCGGGCTCGGTCATCGCGATCGCCGTCACCGACTCGCCCGAGACGAAGGCGGGGAACCATCGCGCTTGCTGCTCGGGTGTCGCGAGATCCAGGAAGTACGGCAGCACAACGTTGAGATGCAGCTCCAACGCCCCCGAGACTGCACCGGTGTGCACGACCTCCTCAGCGAGGATCGCGTTGTAGATGAACGACTTCTCGCCCGCCCCGCCGAACTCCTGCGGAATCCGGATACCGGTAACGCCAAGGCGGCCGAACTCGGCATACAGGCTCTTGGGGACGCTCTTGGCGGCCTCCCACTCGGCCACGTGCGGAACGACTCGTGTGGTCAGGAACGCCCGCACCGACGCCCGAAAAGCTTGCTGCTCATCAGTGCTCGCGCGACCTCGCACAACAACTGCCTCCGTTGGTGAAGAGCTGTAAAGAGCCGTCAGATACCGAGGGCGACGGCAGCCTCGGGCGAAGCGTCACGCAGGAACTGCGCGCACCGCTGCTGCTCGTCGGTCTCACCGATCTCGCCGGCTGCGCGGCTCAACGCGGCCAGTGCACGCAGGAATCCCTGGTTGGGCTCGTGCGACCAGGGCACCGGCCCCTGGCCCTTCCAGCCGCCGCGACGAAGTGCATCCAGCGACCGGTGATATCCGGTGCGCGCGAAGGCGTAGCCCTCGATCGTGCGGCCGTCCTCGAGCGCGTCCTCGGCCAGAGTGGCCCATGCCAACGGCGACGACGGGTATGCCGCGGCAACAGCCCGCGGGTCCTTGCCGTCGGCCAGGTGGGCGGCCGCCGGGTCGACCGGCAGACGGGTCTCGGGGATACCCAACAGGTTGTTCATCAGGCGTGGGTGCCTGCGCTGCGCAGGTTCTGGCAGGCTTCGATGACGCGGGCCGCCATGTGCTCCTCGGCCACCTTGCCCCATGCGCGCGGGTCGTAGACCTTCTTGTTGCCGACCTCACCGTCGAGCTTAAGGACACCGTCGTAGTTGGCCATCATGTAGCCGGCGACCGGGCGGGTGAAGGCGTACTGGGTGTCGGTGTCGACGTTCATCTTGATGACGCCGTAGTCGACAGCATCCGAGATCTCCTGGGGCAGCGAACCCGAGCCGCCGTGGAAGACCAGGTCAAAGGGCTTGGCGTCGGCCGCCAGACCGAGAGACTTGATCACGGCGTCCTGGGCGTCCTTGAGGATCCCCGGACGCAGCTTGACGTTGCCGGGCTTGTAGACGCCGTGGACGTTGCCGAAGGTGAGCGCAGTCAGGTAGCGGCCATGCTCGCCCAGACCCAGCGCTGCGACGGTCGCGAGCGCGTCATCGGGGGTGGAGTAGAGCTTCTCGTCGATCGCACCCTGGACGCCGTCCTCCTCGCCACCGACCACACCGACCTCGATCTCGAGGATGACGTGTGCCGCCTTGGCCAGGTCGAGCAGCTCGCGGGCAATCGTGAGGTTCTCGGCCAACGGCACGGCAGAGCCGTCCCACATGTGCGACTGGAACCACGGCGTGCCACCGGCCCTGACGCGCTCGGTCGAAGCCGCGAGCAGTGGACGGACGAAGCCATCGAGCTTGCCCTTGGGGCAGTGGTCGGTGTGCAGCGCGATGTTGACGTCGTAGTTCTTGGCGACCTCGTGTGCGTATGCGGCAAGGGCGATGGAGCCGGTCACCATGTTCTTGATGGTGGGGCCGGAGAGGTATTCGGCGCCGCCTGTCGAGACCTGGACGATGCCGTCGCTGCCGGCCTCGGCGAACCCGCGGATCGCCGCGTTCAGCGTCTGCGAGGACGAGACGTTGATCGCCGGATAGGCGAACGAACCGGCCTTGGCACGGTCCAGCATGTCGGCATAGACCTCAGGGGTCGCGATGGGCACAATGACTCCTCAAAACTCGGGTTCGGTCAGCCGCTCGGAACGCGGCAGGACTGGTTGCGTCTGATCTTCCCACGCCCCCAAAAAGGCCTGCGACCCCCGTCCCACCCGTGCCTCTCACGGTCACCTCGACGACGCTTACGGATGCCGCACAGACGTCTGGTCGAACACGTGACGTCGCACCCACGCGTGCATCGCGATCGCTGCAGCCGCACCGGCGTTGATCGAGCGCGTCGAACCGAACTGGGCGATGTCCAGGATCGCCACCGACGCCTCCCGCGCCTGCGGCGAGAGCCCCGGACCCTCCTGACCGAAGAGCAGGATGCAGTGCCGCGGCAGGTCATAGGTCTCGATCGGCTGCGAGCCGGGCAGGTTGTCAATACCGATGATGGGTACGCCGTGTGCTCCGTCGCCCGCGGGTGCGGCGGCGGCCCAGTCGACCAGGTCGTCGAGGCTCGGGTGGTGGTACTCGTGTTGGTAACGGTCGGTGACCATGGCGCCCCGACGGTTCCACCGACGCTTCCCGACGATGTGAAAAGCCTTGGCGTTGAACGCGTTTGCCGTCCGGATCACCGACCCGATGTTGAAGTCGTGACCCCAGTTCTCGACACCGACATGGAAGTCGTGCCGCTGGGAGTCCAGATCGTGCACGATGGCCTCGTGACGCCAGTAGCGGTACTTGTCCACGACGTTGCGGCGGTCACCCTCGCTGAGCAACGACTCGTCATACAGGAACAGCTCGGGCTCACCGGGCCAGGGACCAACCCACGGTCCGACTCCGATCTCTGTCAACACTCTGTTGGTCAACGCTGTGGCTCCCGTCGGGTCTTGACCAAGTATGAGGTGAAATAGGTCGCGACCGGCCCTGCGGCATACGCTCTTGCGCGTGATGCAATCTCTCGGACCCGTCTGGATGGACCCTCAGTACCTGCTCGACCAGTTCGGGTCGCAGTTCTTCTGGGTCAGCGTCGCCATCGTCTTTATCGAGTGCGGTTTGCTGTTCCCCATCCTTCCGGGTGACTCGTTGCTCTTCGCCGCGGGGCTGTTCATCGCCAACGGCAAGCTCGGGGTCAACATCGTGCTGGCCTGCCTGATCCTCACCGTCGCAGCCTTCGCGGGCAACGTCGTGGGCTACGAGATCGGCCGCGCCGTCGGCCCGCCGCTCTACCAACGTGACGGGCGGATCCTGAAGAAGAAGTACTTCGACCAGACGACGGTGTTCTTCGACAAGTACGGCAACAAGGCGCTCGTCCTCGGCCGCTTCGTGCCGATCGTGCGGACGTTCGTCACCGTGGTCGCGGGAGTCGGCCAGATGGACCGACGCCGCTTCTTCACCTGGAGCGGGGTGGGCGCGGTCCTCTGGGCGTCGGGCATCACGCTGCTCGGCTACTTCCTCGGCCAGGCGTTCCCGGTGCTCCAGGACAACCTCGAGTTCGCGATCGTCGCCATCGTGGCGTTCTCGCTGATGCCGGTGCTGGTGGAGTACCTCCGCCACCGCAAGCAAGCCAATGCCGTTGTCACCGAGGTCGTCGAGGACGTCACCGAGGATCGCTGACTCCCGCCTCGATCAGTCCACTGCGAACCGACTGGGTATGCCGCACGCGGGCTGCCAGCGCGCACTGTGCGCGCACCGGCCGCTGGTTACGCCGGGCCGACCGCGGGGGCCAGGACGTCCTCCGGGATGGGCTCGGTGGGGTCAACTCCGCGCAGCAACCACGCGAGGGCAGCGACAACCACGAGAGCACACACCGCGCCACCCACGAAGGTCGCCCGAGGGCCGAGCCAACCACCGACGAGGCCACCGAGGCCGAGCGCGACGACGGAGCCTGCCCGCGATACGCCGTTGATGGCGGCGAGCACCTTGCCGCGAGCGGCGTCGGCCGGCCGAAGGACATAGAGGGGCCCGATGGCGGCATTGGCACCGCCGTTGAAAGTGCCCAACAGGACCAAACACAACGCGAGCACGGCAACAGTGGGAGCAATCCCAGCGAGGCCGATGCTCAGCGCCGTTCCGGTCAAGCCGATGAGAACACCACGGACCCGAGCGGCGTCCGTGATGAGGCGGCCCGCGGCCCAGGAGCCGGCAACCGCTCCGGCGCCGAAGAACGCCTCGAGCAGCCCGTACGCCGTCGCATTTGCTCCAAGGTCGTCGCGGACGAGGAACACCTCGACGACGTTGACGCCCTCGAGGACGATGATGAACGGGATCGTCCAGCTGAAGATGAGCCAAACCAGCCTGTCCCGTTTGAGGATTCGCAGGCCGTCGAACGTGCCCGATCTGGTCGCGACAACCGGTGCGACATACGGCGCGGAGGCCTCGTGGCGGCCGCCACGGCGGGTGCGCACGAGTCCCGCCGCCAACAGGACCGCGCCGAATGTGGCGAAGTCGACCCACAATGCGGTCGAGGCGCCATGTGTCCCGACCAACAGACCGGCCAGTGCTGCACCGACGATGCCCGCAACGGCCAGCAAGCTTTGCTGCAGCGCGATGACCCGACCCATGTCCTCGTCACCGACGATGCGCGGCGTCAGTGCCCCCCACGTCGGGTTGGCCACAGCTTGACCGCACTGGAGTAGAACCACAAAAGCGTAGGTGCTCCAACGGCTTTCGAAGGACGCAAGCCCTGCGCAAGCCAGCGTCTGGACCGCCGTCGAGATCAGCAGGACCGGTCGAGAGTCGAACCGATCGGCGATGTGGCCCGCAAAGCCCATCGCGAGCACGGTCGGCAGGGCGAAGGCAATCATGAGCAAGGCGATGCCCGCGGTTCCGCCGCCCTGATCGTGCACCCGAAGGATGAGCGCAATCATCGCGAGCGCGTCGCCGACCAGGGAGACGGTGCGAGCCGGGATCACCAGCCGCAGGTCGCGGTGCCGCCAGACCGACGGTCGGCGGATGCGACGAGCCGTCGATATCTGAAACAATTGCTTCATGATTGTGAAGGTATCGCTTCACAATCATGATGGTCAACACCTATCGTTGGAGCATGGCCGAAACCTCCGAGACGCAAACGCAGCGAACGACGCTCACCCTGACCGACCCCCGAGCGATCCGGGCCATCGCCCACGAAGCACGACAGCTGGTCATGGACGAGCTCTACAGCGGCTCCGTCCTGACCGCCACCGAGGCCGCACAGATCTGCGGCCTCTCCCCGTCTGCCATGAGCTACCACCTGCGTGCCCTGGAAAAATGGGGCATCGTCGTGCGCGACGACGCCTCCAGCGACGGACGCGAACGGCCCTGGCGGGCCGGCGCCCACTCCCTCAAGCTCGGCCGCGCCGCTGGCGCCTCGGGGACCTCCATGCGACAGGCCGCCAACGCCGTCATCTCGACCTTCATGGTCGGGCTGAACAAGGCGGTTGACGCTCTGCTGGAGAACGACCCGCAGGCGAAGGGCACCCAGATGTCGATGTCCCGTGGCCGGCTCTACCTCACCGACGGGGAAGCAGACGCGCTCAACCGCGAGCTCGACGAGCTGCTCGAGAGATATGACGCCGGCCGCACCTCTCGCAATAGGCCGGCCGATGCCATGCCCCGGAACCAGTACTGGCTCCTGCTACCTCACGCGCCTCGGCGCGAAAGGTAGGTGGGCGTGCAGGTCAGGGGTCAGGCCGTTGGCGGAGCGGGCGGGGGCGAGTCCTGGATCGAGGCCTGAGGGGTGGGTGGATTGACTGGGGGTGCGGAGGGGGCGGCGGTGCCGAAAGTCACGCTGGGCACCTCACGCTCGATGCCGTCGGCCTCGAAGTACTCCTCACGGCCGATCTTGGCCAGCCCCGCGACGATGTTGCTCGGAACGGTCTCGACCTTGGTGTTGAGCTCGCGGACGTTGGCGTTGTAGTAGCGGCGACCAGCCGCAATACGGTCCTCGGTCGAGGTCAGCTCCTGTTGCAGCGCAAGGAAGTTGACATTGGCCTTGAGGTCCGGGTAGGCCTCGGCAACGGCGAACAGCCGGCCGAGGGCCTGGGTCAGCATGCCTTCGCTCTGAGCTGCGGCAGCCGGCCCTTGACCGCCGGACATCGCGGCGGTCCGGGCCTGCATGACGCCCTCGAGGGTGCCCCTCTCGTGCGCCGCGTAGCCCTTGACCGTCTCCACGAGGTTCGGGATCAGGTCATGGCGGCGCTTGAGCTCGACGTCGATCTGGCGCCAAGCCTCCTGCACGAGGTTGCGCAGCTTGATGAGGCCGTTGTACATGGCGACCGCAGCGAGGACCAGCAGCAGGACGATGCCGATGATGATGAACTTGAGCACGTGGACTCCCCTTGGTTGACAGTGCTGTCGATCGTAGCCGGATGTCAGCCAGGCGAGGCCTACCGATTCCTCCGGCCAGGCCGAGTTCGCGAACTCGCTGATGGGCGCAAGACGTCGGCCGTCAGGACCGCTCATGAATGTCCGTCTCGCCGGGGGCTTGACGGGTGTAGGAAGGTGAATCCATGACACTCGACCCGGTAGCCACCAACCCGACGCACTACAAGGTGATCTTCGAGAACGACCACGTGCGTGTCCTCGAGTACACCGACCAACCCGGAGACAGGACGACCCCCCACGAGCACCCGAACAGCGTCATGGTCACGCTGAGCTCGTTCCGCAGACGGCTCTGCTCAGGGGACGTGGAGCGGGACGTCGACATCAGCGCAGAGACGACGAGCTGGCTACCAGCGCAGCAGCACTCCGGCCACAACATCGGCGATACACCTACCCACGTCATCTTCGTCGAGCTGAAGGATTCCGCAGCAGGCCCGCCCTCGGCAGGTGTCCTCGGTCCGAGTTAATCGGCCGTAGCCGGCACTACCGTGGTGCCATGCAGCCCGTCACGCTCCGTCCAATCAAGATGCGCGACTGGCAGCGTATTCACGAGTGGGCCTCTACCGAGGCCGCCTGTCGGTTCCAGCCCTGGGGCCCGAACCAACCGGAGGATTCCAAACAGTTCGTAGCTGATGCGCTGGTTGCCTGGGACCAAGTGCCCATCCGACGACGTGTTTGGGCGGCGGAGGCAGAGGGGCCGGGCCTCGTCGGCTTGGGTGAGCTGGCGGTGAACAGCGCCAAGCACCGACAGGGTGAGATCGGCTACGCAGTCCACCTCGACTGGTGGGGCAGGG
>JAYSQM010000249.1:0-7692 GCA_043721575.1 Phycicoccus sp. | reverse complement strand
ACGATCCGGTCGGTGACGCCCATCACGAGCTTCATGTCGTGCTCGATCAGCAGGACCGTGTAGCCCTGGTCCCGGATCCTGCGGATCAGGTCCATAAGCCTTGCCTTCTCGGCCGGGTTGAAGCCTGCGGCCGGCTCGTCGAGGCAGAGCAGCTTCGGGCCGGTGGCCAGTGCACGCGCGATCTCCAGGCGCCGCTGATCGCCATACGGCAGGTTGCGGGCGAGCTCGTCGCCCTTCTTGCCCAGCCCCATGAAGTCGAGCAGCTCGTGGGCCCTGTCGCGCCCATGGGACTCCTCCTGACGGTGTCGCGGCAGACCGAACATCGCCGAGAGCACGCCGGTGCGGTGATGCGCGTCCGACCCCACCATGACGTTCTCAAGGGCGGTCATGTTGCCGAAGAGCCGGATGTTCTGGAAGGTACGCGCGATGCCGAGCTTGGTGATCGCAAACTTCTTGCGCTTGCCCAGGGCTTTCCCCTGAAAGCGGACCACGCCGGAGGTGGCCTGGTAGACGCCGGTCATGATGTTGAAGCAGGTGGTCTTGCCGGCACCGTTGGGGCCGATGAGACCAAGGATCTCGCCCTCGTTGATGTGGAAGCTGACGTCGTCGAGCGCGACCACGCCACCGAAGCGCAGCGTCACGTTGTCTACCTCGAGGATCCGGGTTCTTGAGCTGTCCGTCTCGATGACGTCCGCAGCGCGGTCGTCAGTGATGTCAGGCATCGCTGACCGTCCCTTCTTCGAGTGCTTCGAGCTTCTCGTCGGCCTGCTTGGCCCGGACGGTGCGTCGCGGAGGGAGCAGACCCTGCGGGCGGAAGATCGCCAGCATCATCAACGCCAGACCGAAGACGAGCACGCGCCACTCCTGGAAGTCGCGGAAGCGCTCCGGGAAGTAGGCCACGACGATCGCGCCGAGGATGACCCCCCACCGGTTGCCCTGGCCGCCGACCACCACCGCCGCGATGAACAGGATGGAGAGGAGCAAGGGGAAGCTGTCGGGGGAGATGAAACCCTGCTTCCCCGCGAACAGGGCACCTGAGAGGCCACCGATGAACGCGCCCATGGCGAACGCAAGGAGCTTGAACTTGAAGGTCGGCACGCCCATCAGCTCGGCGGCGTCCTCGTCCTCGCGGGTGGCCTCCCAGGCCCGGCCGACCCTGCTGTCCTTGATCCGCCTGTCGAAGAAGATGACGACGAAGATCACCATCAGGGCCAGCCAGTAGTAAGGGATCTGGTCGCTGATGCCGAACTTGAGGAAGGTTGTGGTGTTGCCGAGGTCGATGATCGGGGCACCGCTCGACCAGTCCAGATGCGGTATCGCGAAGACGGTCACGCTCGGTGGCCGCGGGACCTGGGAGATGCCGGACGCGCCTCCGAGCCAGCTGGAGTTGATCAACGTGAGGCGGACGATCTCGCCGAAGCCGAGGGTGACGATCGCCAGGTAGTCGCCGCGAAGTCGAAGCGTCGGCGCCCCGATGATGACGCCCGAGACCAGGGCCGCAACGACGGCGACCGGCACGGTCAGCAGCCAGGGGAGGTTGGCGTGCGCGGAGCCCAGGACGCCCACGGTGTAGGCACCTACGGCGTAGAAGGCCACGTAGCCGAGGTCGAGGAGCCCGGCGTAGCCGACGACGATGTTCAGGCCGAGGGCCACGAGAACGTACGTGGTCACGGTGAACAGCACGCCGCCGAAGTCGGAGTCCGGGGTGGTGATGAGCGGGATGTTGAGGATCGGCAGGACGAACAGGAAGAGCACGAAAAGGGCCCACAAGGCGATCTTGGCCGGCTTGGGCAACGCTTTGGCTCGCTCGAGGCTGCCTGAGAAGAAGCTCATGCGCGGGACCTCCCCAACGACTCGCCGAGCAGGCCGGTGGGCCTGAACATGAGGATCACGACGAGCAGCAGGAACGCCACCACGTCCTTCCACTGGGTGCCGATGAGGGCCGAGCCGTAGTTCTCGGCCAGGCCGAGGATGAAGCCGCCGAGCAACGCGCCGCGCAGGTTGCCGATGCCACCGAGGACCGCGGCGGTGAAGGCTTTGATGCCGAGGATGAAGCCGGCGTCGTAGCGGGTGATGCCGATGCGCAGCAAGTAGAGGACCGCGGCGGCACCGGCCATCACGCCGCCCACGAGGAAGGTCACCTGGATGACGCGGTCGCGGTTGACTCCCATCAGGGCGGCCGCCTCGGGGTCCTGGGCCACGGCGCGGATGCCGCGACCGAGCCGCGAACGCTTCACGAACTGGTCCAGGACGACCATCATGGCGATGGCACCCACGACGACCAGGATGTCGACATTGGTGACCTGGTAGTCCACGAGCGTGAACACCGGCTTGGGCGAGAGGATCTCGGGGAGGGCGGCGTTGTTACGGGCCCGGCCGACATAGGCGTCCAGCTTGCCTTGCAGCCCGACGAAGCCGGCCAGCTTGTCGCGAAGGCCCATGAGCTCGGACAGCACGAACGAGGCGCCGATGGCCGAGATGAGGGCGATCAGTGGCGGAGCGTTGCGCTTGCGCAGCGGCCGGTAGGCGACGCGCTCGAGGCCGACGGCGATGAGTCCGGACGTCGTCATGGCGACGACGAACATGACGACGATCCACCCGATGACCGCCGGGACACTTGCTCCTGAGTGACCGCCGATCAGCATGACCGACCACATCGCAGCGAACGTGCCGTACATGAACACCTCGGAGTGGGCGAAGTTGATCAGCCGCAGCACGCCGTAGACCAGCGTGTATCCGAGGGCGACCAGGGCATAGACGGCCCCGAGGGTTATGCCGGTCACCGTGAGGGAGAAGAAGTTGTCGATCAGGTACTGCATCCAGGGTCTCCTCTGGCCGGGTCCTTCGTTGGGGGCCTGCCGGCGACGCGACTCTCAGGAGGCGGTCGGGGTATACGCCCCGACCGCCTCCTGAGGTCTACCTGTCAGGACTACTTGATCTCTCCGACAGTCACGATCTTGCCGCTATCGACCTTGTAGGCGAAAACGTGGATCTCCGAGGACTCGCCCTTGGCGTCGAACTTGAGCTGCTTGGTCACGCCCTTCTTGTCGTAGGACTTGACGAAGTCGACCATGTTCGCGCGGTCCTTGCCCGCGGCGATGCCGTCGAGCAGGATCTGCGCCGAGTCGAAACCCTCGCCGGAGTAGGTGTTGGGGTCGACGTTGTAGGCCTTCTTGTAGGCGGCCGCAAAGTCCGGCGCAGCGTCCGGAGGGGTGCACGGGCACGTGATGATCGTGCCCTCTGCGGCGCTCAGGGCGTTGTCGATGTAGGACTGGTCCTTGACGCCGTCAGCCACGACGAACGTGCCCTTCCAGCCGGCGGCGCGCAGCTGCTTGATCAGCGGAGCGGCCTCCGGGGAGTATCCGCCGAAGAACAGCGCGTCGGCGCCCGAAGCCTTGACCTTGGTGACCGAGGGGCCGAAGTCGGTCTGCTTCTGCTGGATTCCGTCGTTGCCGACGACCTGCGCGCCGAGGGTCGAGCGGACGATGTCGGCAAGGCCCTTGCCATACTCGGACGCGTCGTCGATGACGAAGGTCTTGGTCGACTTGACCGTGTCCTTGATGTACCTTGCCGCCGCGGGACCCTGCGTCGCATCGTTGCCGAGCGCGCGGAAGAAGATCTTCCAGCCGTTGTTGGCCAGGGCCGGGTTGGTGGCCGACGGGGTGATCGCGACCAGACCGGCCTCGTTGAACAGGGGGTCGGCGGCCTTGGACTCACCGGAGAACGCGGGGCCGACGATGCCGACGATCGCCTTGTCGTCGATGGCGTTCTTGGCCAGGCCGGGGGCCTGGGTCGGGTCGCCCTGGGAGTCGAAGTTGGCGAGCGTGACCTTGCAGCTGCTGTTCTTGGCGTTGTACTCGCTGATCGCCAGCTTCACACCGTTCTGGATGTAGATGCCGAGGTTGGCGTTCGAACCGGTCAGTGCGCCGAACATGCCGATCTTCTGGTCGCACTTCTTGCTTCCTGCAGTAGTGGTGCCAGCGGAACCCCCCGTGGTGCCGCAACCCGACATGACCAGTGCTGCGGTCACGACCGGGATGCCGACCTTGATGAGAGAGTGCACGGTTCCTCCTGTTGAGTCATCGCCCAGGCAGATTCCCGGACTCCCGCGAATCCCGCGGGCAGGTGAACATTAGCCGTACAGCATGGTCCTGTGGCGTGTTTCACACCGATGTGTTGCAAGGTCGTTACTCGCGAGATACGTCGGCGTTCGGTTGGCGGCTGACGCAATGGTCACAGCTCTGGCCAAACCTGAGTAGGACGACCTATCCGGAGCCGACGGGCAGTGAGCCAAGATGCGCTGGTGGCCCCTTTCTTCGATCCCTCGAGATGCCCGATCTGTGCTGCTGCGTTGCCGCCTGGACCGTTGCGATGCCCGGCCTGTGGGGATCTGCGCAGGGCCGACTCCCTGGTGGACCGCATGCGCGCCGATCTGGCACCCACCCATGCGCCAGAACTTCAGCCAGAGCCTCACGTTCCTGTCGGTCAGCCTCCAGTGGCGCGTCAGAGCCTCCCGGAGGTGGCTGCGGCCCGATCCTGGTTTGCGGGCAGGTCTGTCGGCGTCATCGTGCTGGTCCTGGGGGCGCTGTGCGTGTTGGCGGCCGGCACGATCTTCATCGCTGTCACATGGGTGCGATGTCGGTGATCGCCTGCGGCATGTTCGTCCTCGACCTGTCGGCAGCACGTGGAGCCGGCCTGCCCGGTCTTGCTGGCCTGGCCACCGCGCCGTACGAGATCCTGGCCGGTGGCCGCGTACGTCCCGCGCTGGAGCTTCCTGTTCCTCGTCGGAGGGGCCTTGCTCGGGGTCGGAATGACGTGGGAGTCGAGGGCCAACGACATGCGGACCGCGGGCCGGTACGTCCGTGGGCTCCGGTGATCGCGTCGACAGGTGAACTAGCGGCGCTGTGGCCACGTGGTGGCTTGCTGTGGCTAGGTTCTGTCTGTGAGAACCGGAGATCGGCTCTGGTGAAGACTGGCCCGTGCACCCGAGGACGCGCACGAATTACTTGGAGGACTCAGTAAGCCATCCCGACCCGTTCCCCACTCCGAACCAGTCCGCTGCGGAGAAGCGCATCGATCGTCGCATGGTCATCACCACCGCCGGAGTACTCGGCGTGGGAGTTGTCGGCGCAGCCACCCTCGCGGCCTGCGGTGGGGGCGGCACGGCGACAGCGACAACCAACCCCGCGGGCAGCCACCCGCTCTTCAGGATCCGCCAGCGACGCGATCAAGGTCTCCGACATCCCGGTGGGTGGCGGCAAGGTCTTCGAGGCCGCCCAGGTCGTGGTGACCCAGCCCAGGTCGGGGGAGTTCAAGGCCTTCAGCGCCATCCGTACCCACCAGGGCTGTCTGGTGGCGAACGTCGCCCACGGGACCATCAACTGCACCTGCCACGGAAGCAGCTACAACATGACCACGGGTGCGGTCACCGCCGGTCCGGCCCCGGCGCCGCTGCCGAGCAGGACCGCCACGGTCAGCGGCGGCTCGATCGCGGTGTCCTCATAGAATGAGGTGGTGGCCGACCCTTCGTCATACCGTCCCGGACCGGGGGAGATTCCGGTCGGCCCCGGCGTCTACCGCTTCCGCGACGCCGATGGCCGGGTCATCTACGTCGGCAAGGCCAAGTCGCTGCGCTCGCGGCTCTCGTCCTACTTCCAGGATCTCTCGGCGCTTCACCCGCGCACCCGATCGATGGTCACGACCGGCGCCAGCGTCGAGTGGACCGTCGTGGCCAACGAGGTCGAGGCGCTGCAGCTGGAGTACTCCTGGATCAAGGAGTTCGACCCGCGCTTCAACGTCAAGTACCGCGACGACAAGTCCTACCCCTACCTCGCCGTCACGTTGGGTGAGGAGTTCCCCCGGGCTCAGGTGATGCGCGGAGCCAAGCGCAAGGGGACGCGATACTTCGGTCCCTATGCCCATGCGTGGGCGATCCGCGAGACGCTCGACCAGCTGCTGCGCGTGTTCCCCATGCGCACCTGCAGCAGTGGTGTCTTCAAACGGTCCGGCCAGGTCGGCCGGCCGTGCCTGCTTGGCTACATCGACAAGTGTTCCGCTCCTTGTGTCGACCGGGTCAGTGCCGAGGAGCACCGAACGATCGCCGAGGACTTCTGCGACTTCCTGGCCGGCAACACCGGCAAGTTCGTCACGCGCCTCGAGTCCCGGATGAAGGCAGCTGCCGCCGAACTCGACTACGAGCAGGCAGCCCGGTTGCGCGATGACATCGGGGCGCTGACCAGGGCGCTGGAGAAGTCTGCTGTGGTCCTGTCCGATGCCACCGATGCGGACGTGTTCGCGCTGGCCGAGGATGAGCTCGAGGCTGCCGTCCAGGTCTTCCACGTCCGGGGAGGACGGGTTCGCGGTCAGCGTGGCTGGGTGGTCGAGCGCGGCTCCGAGGACGCCACCGAGCTGTCATCGGTCGTCGAGCACCTGCTCCAACAGGTCTATGGCGGCGAGTCACCGGAGGGGGTCCCGCGCGAGGTCCTGGTCCCCGTCCTGCCGCCGGATCCCGTGCATATGGGGGAGTGGCTCAGCAGGCTGCGGGGCGCCCAGGTCGACCTGAGAGTGCCCCAGCGAGGCGACAAGCGAGCGCTGATGGAGACGGTCAGACGCAACGCGGACCAGTCGCTGGTACGTCACAAGGTGACCCGGGCGGGGGACCTCACGGCCCGCAGCCTGGCGCTGCAGGAGCTCCAGGACGGGCTCGATCTGACCAGCGCACCGCTGCGGATCGAGTGCTTCGACGTCAGTCATGTGCAGGGCACCAACGTCGTGGCGTCCATGGTGGTCTTCGAGGATGGGCTTCCGCGCAAGGCCGAGTACCGCCGGTTCATCGTCAAGGGAGCCATCGGGCAGACGGGGGAGCCCAACCCGCAGATCGATGACACGGCAGCCATGCATGAGGTGCTGACCCGGCGGTTCAAGCGCTACCTCGACGACCGGGCCGAAGCCAGTGACATCGAGGGCATGGCGCTCGAGTCCGCTCTCGAGTCCGCGGTCGACGGGGCTGCCTTCGACCAGGCACCGTCCGTGGTAGGTGGTGGCGGGTCGTTGGTGGGTGGTGGCGTGTCTGGGCCCAGCAGGATCGATCCCGACACCGGCAAACCGCGTCGATTCGCCTATTCGCCCAACCTCGTGGTGGTCGACGGTGGCCTTCCCCAGGTGCACGCCGCACGGTCGGCGTTGCAAGAGCTGGGCATCGACGACGTCGCCCTGGTCGGGCTGGCCAAGCGTCTAGAAGAGGTCTGGCTCCCCGGTCAGCAGTTCCCTGTGGTCCTTCCGCGCACCAGTGAAGGTCTCTACCTCTTGCAGAGAGTGAGGGATGAGGCGCACCGGTTCGCCGTCACGTTCCACCGTCAGCGGCGGTCGAAGGCGATGACCACGAGTGTGCTGGACGACATCCCGGGCCTGGGCGACATCCGGCGCAAGGCGCTGCTGCGGCACTTCGGCTCGGTCAGGCGCCTCAAGGAGGCCTCGGTGGAGCAGATTCGGGAAGTGCCGGGCATCGGCGCCGCTCTTGGTGCCACCATTCATGTGAGACTGCACGATCCGGCGACCCAGTCTGCCCCGGCCGTCAACCTGACGACCGGCGAAGTGCTTACCTGACGTGTAGTGACGACCAGACAGCGAGGACAGCGATGACGCCTGCAACATCAGGCCCAGACCCCGCGACGCCTGCCAGCGGTTCGGGGT
>JAYSQM010000248.1:0-32169 GCA_043721575.1 Phycicoccus sp. | reverse complement strand
CTGATCCCGGCGTTTCGCTGTCGTCATCACTCTCGAGCGTCGCCCCATCGCCCTTGACGGCCCTGTCGAACTTGTCGAACCGGTCGACGGCGTCGTGCTGCAGCTCCCTGGCCTTGGCCCTGGCAGCGGCAAGCAGACGGTCCTTCATCGACGTGGCGTACATGTCGACGTACTCCTGACGCGACAGGAGCATCAGCTCATACATGAGCTCGTCGGTGATGGAGCGCAGGACGAACCGGTCGTCCTCCATGCCTTCGTAGCGGGAGAAGTCCAGCGGCTTGCCGATGCGCACGCCGATGCGCATGATCTTGGGGACCTTCTTGCCGGCCGGTTGCGCCTTGTCCGTGCCGATCATGGCCACCGGCAACACTGGGCAGTCCGCCTCAAGGGCCATCCTGGCCACCCCGGTGCGTCCGCGATAGAGCCGGCCGTCGGGCGAGCGGGTGCCCTCGGGGTAGATGCCGAGCACCTCACCGCGACGCAGGACCTTCATTCCGCTGTTCAGTGCGGCCTGACCGGCCATCCCACCGGAACGGTCGATCGGCAGCTGGCCGGCGCCCTTGAAGAAGGCCGCTGTCGCCCGGCCCTTGACGCCACGGCCGGTGAAGTAGTCGGACTTGGCCAAGAAGGTGACCCGGCGCGAGACCACGAGCGGTAAGAAGATGGAGTCGGAGAACGAGAGGTGGTTGCTGGCGAAGATCGCGGCACCCTCGGGCGGGATGTTTTCCTCCCCCTCGACCCACGGACGGAACAGCACCCTCAGGATCGGCCCGAGAACGAGTGTCTTGAGCACCCAGTAGAACAACCCGGACCACCTCCGCCATGTGAGAAACCAGACCCATCGCCGACGCGTGAACTCTACGGCACTATGCGCAGGTGGCGCGTCGTGCGAGGATTCCCGTACAACGACTTTCGCGGCTTTTCGAGAACTCAGGAGTGCATCTGTGGCCATTCTGCCCGGGGCCGAACCGTTCGACCATGACGGATCCGACGTCGGGGTCCTGCTGTGCCACGGCTTCACCGGTACGCCGCAGAGCATGCGCCCGTGGGGCGAGCACCTCGCCGACAGGGGCTACACGGTGCGCATCCCCCGTCTGCCCGGACACGGAACCACCTGGCAGGAGATGAACGAAACCCGATGGGAGGACTGGTACTCCTGCGTCGACGCGGCATTCCGCGAGCTGCACCAGACCTGCGAGCGCGTCGTGGTCTGCGGCCTGTCCATGGGCGGCGCCCTGGCCCTGCAGCTCGCCCAGGAGCACGGCCCCCGCATCAGCGGCCTGGTCCTGGTCAACGCCGCGGTCAAGATCGACGATCCACGCACCCTCCTGCTCCCCGTCCTGAAGCACGTCGTGGGCTCGTTGGCGGGCGTCGGCAACGACGTCAAGAAACCAGGCGTCACCGAGCTCGCCTACACCCGCACCCCGTTGAAGGCCCTCCACTCCCAGATGGTGGCATGGCAGTCGATCGTCCGGGACCTGCCCGAGGTCACCCAGCCAGTACTGCTGCTGCGCTCACCCCAGGACCACGTCGTGCCCGCCTCGAGCTCGGCGCTGATCCTGTCCAGGATCTCGAGCCGCGATATCACCGAGATCCTGCTAGAGGACTCATATCACGTTGCCACCATTGACAACGACGCTCAGCGCATCTTCGACGAGTCCGCCAAGTTCATCGAGCGCACCACGCAGAGATGAACGATCCCGACCGCCGGCACACGTCCGACGGCTTCGACGATGACGCGATATTCGCCGACATCGTGGCTCACCTCGACGATGAGGTAGCGGAGCCCCAACAGCCGCCAGGGTCCATGGACCGCTCGCCCGTCAACCCGCCTCCGGTGCTGCCCGCGCCCGGCCAGCCACGCGCCGATCCGACTGCGCAGGCCTGGCGTGCACACGAGGTGGACGACGACTACGAGGAGCACTTCGAGCCACCACCGGTAGCCCCCCTGCCGGTCGGTGACCTGCAGTTCTGGGCCATCATCGCCGGCATGGGCGGCGGGCCCCTGCTGCTGCTCTACCTCGTGCTCTTCAACCGCGACGCCGGCAGCCACTGGATGCTTACGGCCATCGCGATGTCCGTCGGCGGCTTCGTCCTGCTGGTCTCAAGGCTGCCGCGCCATCATGAGGATGACGACGACGGTGCCCGCCTTTGACGTTGGCCGGCCAGCCGCCTCAGCGCAGGGCCACGCACGAGAGGTCCAGATCCACCCAGACCGGTAGATGGTCGGTGGCCGCCACGAGGTCTGCAGGGTCCAGCTCGACCGGGCCGCCCGGCACGACTGACAGCTCCGGGGACGCGAAGATGACGTCGAGCCGATGACGCGGGTTGGCAGCCGGGAAGGTGGGTGCGTCACCGGTGACAACGCACAGCCGTCCGGCGATGGCCATCCAGGCCTGCCCGTCCGAGCCCTCGTTCAGGTCACCCGCCACGACCAGCGGCCCATCGCCGGGAAGCGTCTCCAGGACGGTGGCCACGTGCGTCGCGCGCTCTGCTGCGTCCAGGCTCAGGTGCATACTGACCAAACCGACGCTCTGGTGCCCCGGCAGCCGAATCTGGCTCACGGCATACCCGCGCTCACGTTGTCGTCGAGCGACCTTCAGCGGGCTGTGCTGAACCTGCGCGACGTCCAGCCGCAGACTCGACATCACCGTCGTCCCGCCGCTGCCGCGGTGGCCTCCTGACCAGTACAAACCACACCCGGCCGCAAACGAGGAGATCAAGTGGCTGGACAGCAGATGGCGCGGAACCTCCTGCAGACACAGGACATCCGGGTTGATGGCCCGCACGACCCGTGCCGCTGCGTCGACATCGTCCTTGAAGTCACGAAGGTTGTACGACGAGACGCGCAGGGTGTGACCCATGTCAGTCGACCTGTGGCTCAGCAGAGCAGCGGGCGAGGTCAGCCGCCCCGATCAGACCTGCGTCGTTACCCAGGTGGGCGGCCACGATGCGAGCCTCTGGCCGGTACCCGCGGCCGGGCAGCTGCCGCTTGAACGTCTCACGCGCTGAGTCCAGCAACAGGTCGCCGGCAGCGCTCACGCCTCCGCCGATGACGAACGTGCCCGGGTCGAAGGCCGCCGCCAGGTTGGCGATTCCGACCCCCAGCCAGTTGCCGATCTCGGCTAGCAGCTCGCGAGCCGTCGGGTCGCCATCGCGCGCGGCCTGCGTGATCAGTGGGCCGGTCAGGTTGCCCGGACGGCCATCGACGCGATCGAGCAGGTCGCTGGCGAGCGGGGAGTTGGCCGAGACCAGTGAGCGCGCTTCTCGCACCAACGCGTTGCCGCTGGCGTACTGCTCCCAACACCCACGGTTGCCGCACTCGCAACGGTGGCCCCCCGGCACGACCTGCATGTGTCCGAACTCCCCCGCGATCCCGAAGCGACCACGTTGCACCTGACCGTTGATAAGGATTCCGCCCCCGATCCCCGTGCCCAGCGTGATCATCATGACGTGGGTCTCCCCGTGCGCTGCTCCGAACTTCCACTCGGCCCAGGCCGCCGCGTTGGCGTCGTTGTCGACGAAGATCGGCACCACCACACGTTTTTGCAGGGCCTCCTGGAGTGGTTCGTGACGCCACGACAGATGTGGGGCGAACACCACCGTCGCGCGATCCGCGGCGACAAAGCCGGCAGCGCCGATACCAACAGCGGCAACGGTTTCGGACCCGACGATCTGCATCAGCTCATCGACGACGTCAACGATCGTGTCCTCGACGACCGCCGGGTTCTTGGAACGGTGCGGAGTGTCCCGACGTGCGCGGTGGGCGATGTTGCCGTCGACGTCGACCACACCGCCGGCCACCTTGGTGCCACCGATGTCGATGCCGATCGCAAGCCGGCGGCTCATCCGAAAGCCCGTGCGGCGAGGTCGGCGACGCCGATCATCCCGGCGTCATTGCCCAGGCTTGCCAGAGCGAACCGGGCCTCCGGCCGGTGCCCACGACCGGTCAGCTGGCGGCGGAACGCGGCAAGAGCGGGATCGAGCAGCAGATTCCCGGCCTCGGACACTCCCCCGCCCAGCACGATCAGCTGGGGGTCGAGGATGGCGGCTACCGAGGCCAGGCCCTCGCCGATCCATACACCGAGGTCGGATAGCAGCTCGGCCGCCGCTGGATCGCCCTCGGCAGCTGCTCTGGTGACGTCCGGTCCGCTCAGGGCGGCCGGGTCGCCAGCGCACAGCTCGCTCAGACGCGCAGCGAGCGGTGTCCCGGAGACGACGAGCTCCCGCGCCTCTCGCACCAGAGCGGTGCCGCTGGCGTACTGCTCCCAACAGCCGCGATTGCCGCAACCGCAACGGAGTCCATTCGGCACCACACGCATGTGGCCCAGCTCGGCCGCCACGCCGAAGGCCCCGCGCAGCAGGACGCCGTCGACCACGATGCCGCCCCCGATGCCGGTGCCGACGGTTACCAGGACCATGTCGTCCGCCTCGGCGCCCCCACCGAAACGGAACTCGCCCCAGGCCGCAGCGCTGGCGTCGTTCTCGATGATGACGGGCAGGTCGAGGACCGACTCGAGACGCGCCTTGAGCGGTTCGTCCCGCCACGCCAGGTTCGGGGCGAAGAGCACCGTGGAACCCGAACGGTCGATGAAGCCGGCACAGGCGACGCCGACGGCGTCGATCTTGTGCTCGAGGGACAGCTCCCGGATCAGGTTGGCTGCCTCCCGCGCTATGGCCGCAGGATCGTGGGCAGGGGTGTCCCTGCGTCCCTTGGCCAGAATCACCCCGCTCCCGTCGATGACGCCACCATTGATCTTGGTGCCACCGATGTCCAGCCCGATCGTCGCGCTCACCTGCGTCATCCTTCGTATTCGTCATCCACGGGAATGTCCTGGACCGTAGTGCGATCGGATGGCCTCCCGGAAGCCGGCCTGGCCGTGCTTGGGGTCGGACCGGATGCCCGTGACTGGGTGGCCACGTCCCGCAGGCTGGCGGCCACAGCAGAGACGAGGTCGGCCAGCCGGTCCACGGTCTCTGGCCGGACCGAGCGCAGCAACGTGATGCCCTGACACAAGGGACAGAACCTGCAGGCGACCTGGGTGTCGTTGCGGGCACCCCCACAAGCGCTGCAGAGCGCGGCTGGACCAGCCTCGGGGTGCTCTGCCGGACGCGTGGCATGCGGCGCGCCGGGTGGCGCAGGTTCCGCAACCGGCCCACCGGCGTACGGGCTGGAGCCGGGACTCGGGCTCCGGCTGGAGCTCGAGCCTGCCATCGTGGCCATGGCCTCGATCAGCCGCGCGGCCTCCTCGGCAACCGTGCCGATCGCAGGCTGGGGTTGCTCAGTCATCCACGGGCCACACTTTCTCGTCGGGAACGAACCGCACCCGTAGCGTGGCGTTGCGCACCGTCGCGCCCGTGACGACACACCGGCGCAGGACGCTGGGCAGTGACAGCACCCGGCGCTGGTCACCCACCGATACGAGCAGCTCGTCGTCACGTCGTTTGAGGTCCACCTCGGCAGCGGTCACCAGCGGCAGCGGCAACGTCAGGAGGTAACCGCCATCATCAGGGCGCACCGCCATGCCATTCGCGGGTGCTGTCATCAGGACATCACGGATCTCACCGGTGCGAGCCCCGGCCAGGGCGGCGAGTGCGTCCGTGCCCACAGGCTCGTGCGAGAGGTAAGGGGTGATCACGATCGGCAGCGGTTCGAAGGAGTGACGGACCTCGGACAGGCCCAGCTGCTGCGCCTCGTTCCAGCCGGCCAGCCACGCAGTGTGGGTCGACGCCTGATCCGACTCGGGGTGGTCCGACTCGGGGGAATCCGCTTCTGGGAAAACACGGTTGACCACAACCTGGTCCACAGCAAATCCGTAGAGCCGCAAGGAGGTCAGGGTCCGACGGGACTCGGCGATGACCACCCGCTCGGGGGTGAGCACCAACCGCACGGAGGTCGTCTCGGCGGTCAGGATGGACTGGATGTCACGCAGGGACTCGTGCCAGCGGCGCACACTCTCCAGCACCTGCAGCCCGGGCAGCGGGAGTCCGGTGGCTGCCGCCGCAGCGGGGCGCAGCGTTCGGAGTAGACCTCGCTGCACCGGCATGAGCCTCTCGAGGTGCCAGGTCAGCGCCTCGGGCAGGGCCAACAACCGCAGCGTCTCCGCGGTCGGCGCACAGTCGACGACCACCAGGTCCCACGGGCCGGACTCGACCTGCGCCCGCAGCTCCAGCAGCGCGACGATCTCGTCGGCGCCGGGGAGCTCGGTCAGCTCCTCGGCCACCACCGGGTCGACACCGAGCGCGCCCAGCACGGTCAGCAGATAGTCCTGCACCGACCGCCAGGACCGCCGGACGCTGTGAGCAGCGCTCAGCTGCAAGGCGAACAGGCCGGGCTCGACCTCGACCACAGGGTCGGGGTCGTCAGGCGCGGTCACCAGGTCGACACCCAAAGTGTCGCCGAGCGAGTGGGCTGCGTCGGTCGACATGACCAAGGTCTTGATGCCCTGACGGGCGGCTTCTACGGCGGTTGCCGCGGCGGTCGTCGTCTTGCCGACGCCGCCTTTGCCGGTGAAGAGAACGACCCTCATGAGATGCCCGAGCTCCGGCTCAGGCCTCGACGTGCTTCTTCAGGTTCTTCAGCGCGGTGTCGATGATGGCCTTCTCGGCCTTGCGCTTGAGCATGCCGAGCATGGGGATCTTGACGTCGACCGACAGTCGGTAGGTGACCGCAGTACCCGTGCCGTTGGCCTCGAGGGTGTAGGAGCCGTTCATCGCCTTGAGCACCTGGGCGCTGACCAGGGTCCACGAGATCACCCCGGTGCCGTTCTCGGCCACGTCCCAGTCGTACTCAAGGACGTAGGTGTCCTTGATGGCACCTGCCGCGAGGGTGAACTCGACCTGGTCGGCCCATCCGTCACCGTCCTCGGAGATCACCGCGACCTTCTTGACCTCGCCAGCCCATTCTGGATAGCTGTCGAAGTCAGCGATGACGTCGAGGACCGCCCCCGGTTGGGCGTCGATGACGGTGCTGGACTCAGTGCGATCGGCCATGCAGCGAAGGTTACCTTGCAAGCTGCGCCACCACGCCAGATGTATGCCGGGTTGCCGCGACCGGTGAGATGGGTGATGAGCGCATGCACCGGGGGCTCTTGGTCGCTAGGATCGGCGTGCGCACACCATCAAGAGGCCCAAGGAGGCTGCGTGAAGAACATGGCAGTTCCCCCGCTGGTGACACCCCAGGTCGAGGGTAACCTCTCGGACCTGCCGGTCCGCAACGGGCGCACCCGGCCTCACGACGTGGCGTTCTCCAAACCGTCCTCTGGCACCTGGGTCGACGTCACGAACGCCGAGTTCCTCGCCGATGTGCGAGCTCTCGCCAAGGGCCTGATGGCTGCAGGCGTCGGCCCCGGAGAGCGCGTCGCGATCATGAGCAAGACGCGTTACGAGTGGACCATGACTGACTTCGCCGTGTGGACCGCCGGTGCGGTCCCCGTGCCGATCTACGAGACGTCCTCGGCCGAGCAGGTCAGCTGGATCGTCAGAGACGCGGGGTGTGCTGCCCTGGTCCTGGAGACGCCGACGCATGCCGCGACCCTGGCCGAGGTACGCGGCGACCTCACCGAGCTTCGGGACGTGTGGCAGATCGAGGCCGGAGGGCTCGAGGAGCTGATGGCGGCCGGTGGCGGGATCACCGATGATGAGCTCGAGGCCCGCCGCAGCCGGATCAGTCGTGCCGACATCGCCACGATCATCTACACGTCGGGCACGACCGGCCGGCCCAAGGGATGCCAGCTCACCCACGACAACTTCATGGCTCTGACCGAGAACACGGTCGAGCGGATCAGCGTCGTGGTGGCTGCCGAGGGCGCGTCGACGCTGTTGTTCCTGCCGCTGGCTCACGTGTTCGCACGGTTCATCCAGGTTCTCTGCGTCCAGGCAGGGGCCCGCATGGGTCACACCGCTGACATCAAGAACCTGCTCGCCGACTTCGGCACCTTCTCCCCCACCTTCATCCTGTCGGTGCCGCGCGTCTTCGAGAAGATCTACAACTCCGCGGAGCAGAAGGCCGCCTCCGAGGGCAAGGGCAAGATCTTCGCGACCGCAGCCGCGACGGCGATCGCCTGGAGCACCGCGCACGATGACGGCAAGCCGGGCGCACTGCTCAGGGCCAAGCACGCGGTGTTCGACAAGCTCGTCTACAGCAAGCTTCGTGCCGCCATGGGCGGCAAGGTCCTGTATGCCGTGTCAGGTGGCGCCCCGTTGGGCACCCGTCTGGGCCACTTCTACCGCGGCATCGGGCTCACCGTGCTCGAGGGCTACGGACTGACCGAGACCACAGCGCCGGCAACCGTCAACACTCCCGACCTGATAAAGATCGGCACCGTCGGGCCCCCGCTGCCGGGCGTCTCCGTCCAGATCGCAGATGATGGTGAGATTCTGATCAAGGGCAACAACGTGTTCAAGGCCTACCGCAACAACGAGACGGCCACCAACGAGGCCATCGTCGACGGGTGGTTCCATACCGGCGACCTCGGAGAGCTTGACCACGAGGGGTTCCTGAAGATCACCGGTCGCAAGAAGGAGATACTGGTCACCGCTGGCGGCAAGAACGTCGCCCCCGCGGTTCTCGAGGACCGCCTGCGCGCCCATCCTCTGGTGTCCCAGTGCATCGTGGTCGGCGACCAGAAGCCCTTCATCGGCGCATTGATCACCCTCGACGCCGAGATGCTCCCCTCCTGGGCGAAGAACAACGGCCTGCAGGGTCTCTCGATGGATGACGCCCGCACGAACGAAGTCGTCCACGCTGAGATCCAAAGGGCGGTCGACGACGCGAACAAGGCGGTCAGCAAGGCCGAGTCGATTCGCAAGTTCGCCGTCCTTCCCGGCGACTTCACCGAGGACAACGGCTATCTGACGCCTTCGCTGAAGCTCAAGCGCAACATCGTGATGAAGGACTACGCGTCCGAGGTGGAAGCGTTGTACTCCGGCCCCAGGGAATGACCGTGGCGACTTATCGTCGCGTGTGCGCCAGCGTCTGCAGGTAGCGCTTCCAGCCATCGACAAACTGCGCTTGGGTCAGCCCGAGGCTCTGGGGAAACGCTTGCGCCGTGGTGACATCGGGGTCGAACTGGACTGCTTGGTCCACCCTCAGGCCTCCGGCGATGGCACGATAGAAAGCGAGGACCCTGGCCTGGCCATAGAGGTCGACCAGACGAGACACGGCCAGCCACGACTCGGAGTAGGACGGCGCGATCTTGGTCCGGGCCGGGTCGAAGTCGGCCGCAGTCGGCAGTGCCTTGGGGCCCTTGCCCTGACGCACCAGGGTGAGCAGCTCGCTGGCCACGCGTTCACGGGGGAGGTCGAGACCGGAGTACCCGACATAGTCGGCCATACCCTCCGACAACCAGATCGGGACCGGCCTCGTGGTCGATGAGCGGGCCGCGACATGTGTCAGCTCATGGGTGATCACCACTCGCCGTCCGTTGGGCTGCAGTGCGGTGAACGCTTTGGGGTTGATGACAACTCGGTCCCCCTGAGCCCGCTGGCCGGGGTCGATCACCCCCTGGGTGACAGCAGCCACCTGATCGAGCCCATCGTCGGCAGAACGCAACAGCAGCTTGGCGAACTCCTCGGTCGTGGACGGCGTCACGATGACCACGTGGGCGTTCCAGCTTGTCCCCCACACCCCGCTGACCCGGCGAACGGCCGAGTCCGCAATCGCGCTGTAGTCACGCATGCGCGCCTCTGGGGCGTTGCCGATCACGATGCCGGACTGACCTCGTAGGACTCTCAGGCCTGGCAGGTCCCACATCTGCAGTGCGGTGGCGCCGTCGGTGTCGTCGGCAATGCGCCAACCGCCGGCGCGTTGCACCAGCGTGTAGGTCGCCTCAAAAGAGCGTGGCGCCCGGTCGAATCCGGCCAGCAAGTAAGTACCCGGGACCGTTACCACCCATGCCTTGGGCCCCACCTGCTGGGCGCGCGCTGGCGCGAGGGCGGGCGCCAGCTGCACCGGGCCGTATGAGAACTGACCGAGCGGGAGCTTGATGAGGTTGTCGAACACCACGGACTGACGCCCCCCGAACGATGAGCCGGGGCTGTCCAACGTGGCCATCCACGCGCTCTTGTTCTGGCCCTTCACGGCCGTGGCCCGGGTCGACAGCAGGTCCTGGGCAGCCGCCATACGGGCGCTCTGCTCGTCCGCCGTCGGCACCGAGGACGCGACCTGGGTCGTGCTCTCACTGCCGGGCCGCGCAGCGCCGGTGGCCTTCGGTGCGCTTGCGCTGCCCCGGTGCAGGTCCAGGTTGCCGCTCAGCTGCCCTGCGAGACCCACGGCGAGCCCGGCGCACAGCGCGATCGCGGCGACACGCCTGGCCCTGGTCATCTCGCCATCGTAGGTTGCGTCGCGGTACTTTGCGTCGAGGTACTTTGTGTCGTCGAGGTACTTTGTGTCGCTGTGCCGGGGCTCAGCCGACGGCGCGGGCGGCCCCCCAGTGGTCCACGCTCTCGCGGCGCGCGCGCAGGTCAGCCGAAGTGTCAGGGCTGACCAGCCCGGCGCCAACGAACATCAACACAGTTCTGCTCTCCGCTGCATCGAGTGGGAGCTCGAACGACCGTGGCGCGAGCAGCACCGTGACGACACAGTCGTCACATCGCTGGCCGCGAACCGGACATGTCATACAGTCGACGATCATCGTTGGCCCTCCTGGTCGACCTTGTCGGCGGCACACCCTCGTGGCCGCGCTGTGTGAGGAACGTTAGGCGGCAGGTCTGACAGCCCTCCTGACGCCGCCCCGGTCTCCACCTTGAGTCCCCGGCGGCAGCGCGCCTGCCGGACCCTGTCAGCGGCAGCACCTAACGTCGTCGACATGCAGGGCGTCCAGGGCACACTCGACGAGCTCGGCACCGCTTTGGCCGAGGTCACCTTCGTCGTCGTCGACCTCGAGACGACCGGCGGCAACCCAACGGGTGCACACATCACCGAGATCGGCGCGGTCAAGATCCGCGCCGGCGAAGTGATCAGCGAGTTCCAGACCCTGGTCAACCCCGCTGAGCCGATCCCGGCGTTCATCTCGGTCCTCACCGGCATCACCGACCACATGGTGGCCAACTCGCCACGGATCAACAGCGTGTTTCCTGCCTTTCTCGAGTTCGCCCGCGACAGCGTGCTGGTCGCCCACAATGCGCCCTTCGACATCTCTTTCCTCAAGGCCGCCGCCTCGCTCACCGGTCACGACTGGCCGTCCTTTCGGGTGGTCGACACGGCCCACCTGGCCAGAGCACTGGTCAGCAAGGACGAGGCGCCCAACCGCAAGCTCGCCACGCTGGCGCAGCTGTTCGGCGCCGCGACAACCCCGGATCATCGCGCGCTGAACGATGCCCGCGCCACCGTCGACGTCTTGCATGGACTGCTCTCGCGAGTCGGCGGCCTGGGCGTCGTGACCCTCGAAGAGCTCAGCACGTTCTCCTCGCGGGTCAGCTCGGCCCAGCGCCGCAAACGTCACCTCGCCGAGGGTCTGCCCTCCGCACCGGGCGTCTACCTGTTCAAGGACAGCCGGGGCCGCGTCCTCTACGTGGGCACCTCCCAGGACATCCGGCGCCGGGTCCTCACCTACTTCACGGCCTCGGAACAGCGCTCCCGGATGGCCGAGATGGTTGGGGTCGCGGCCAGCGTGACACCGGTGGTCTGCGAGACCACTCTGGAGGCGCAGGTCCGCGAGCTTCGCCTGATCGCCCAGCACAAGCCGCGCTACAACCGCCGCTCCCGAAACCCCGAACGGGCACCCTGGGTCAAGCTCACCATCGAGCCCTTCCCGCGGCTGAGCATCGTCCGGGAGGTCACGGCTGACGGCGCCCGGTACTTCGGCCCCTTCAGCTCCCGTCTGGGTGCCGAGTCCGCCATTGCCGCGGTCCACGAGGTGCTCCCTTTGCGCCAGTGCACCAAACGCCTGTCGGCCAGCGGCCGATCTGCCGGCTGCGTGCTGGCCGAGATGGGGCGCTGTGGCGCGCCGTGCACGGGCGACCAGAGCGTCAAGGACTACGCCGTCATCGTCGAGCAGGCCGCCCAGATGATCGCGGGCGACTCACGCAAGGTCGTCGGAGCGTTGTGCCAACGGATGAGCAGCCTCGCGGGTCAGGAACGCTACGAGGACGCCGGTGCGGTCCGTGACCGGATGCTGCACCTGGTCCGGGCAACAGCACGGGCTCAGCGCATCGCGCCACTTGCGAACAGTGCCGAGATCGTGGCAGCGCGACCGGCCCCCCCAGGTGGCTGGGAGATCATCTGCGTTCGCTTCGGTCGGCTCGCGGGCACCACAGTCACTCCCCGCGGCGTTGATCCTCGCCCCTACATCGAGGCACTGGCGGCCAGCGCCGAGAACGTGGCACCCTCACCGGGCCCTGCCCCCTCCGCCTCGGCCGAGGAGACCGAGAAGGTCCTGCGCTGGCTGGAGTCCACCGATGTCCGCCTGATCGCCATCGACGGTGAGTGGACCTGCCCGGTGCACGGCGCCGGCGCGGCGCGCGCCAGCCTGGATCCTGACCCCGCCGCATTCCGCGAGGTGGTGGGCTTCGACGAGCCCAGCGGTCCCGGGCTCCGTCATCGCCCACCCGTTGCAGTGCTGGTGCACCCCAAGTCGTCAGTAGTTCCCAATGCGGTGGTAGTTCCCAAAGCGCTTTATGCCGCGGGCTAGGGTGGGCTCGTGATTTCCGCCATCGTCTTGATCAACGCCGAGGTCGACCGCATTCCCGAGGTCGCCGCAGCCATCGCCGAGATCGACGGCGTCAGCGAGGTCTACTCCGTCACCGGGGATGTCGACCTCATCGCGCTCGTGCGCGTCCGTCAGCACGAGGAGTTCGCCGACGTCATCGCCGACCAGCTCAACAAGGTCAGCGGCGTCCTCGGCACCCAGACCCACATCGCGTTCCGGACCTACTCCAAGCACGACCTCGAAGCGGCTTTCAGCCTGGGTCTGGACGACGCCTGAGACTTATCCGCCGGTCGCGGTGACCCATCGCTGCAGCACCGCAGTGGCGCCTCCGTCATCAATCGCGGCGCCAGCACGGTCCATCCCGACTTGCAGCGCTGCGGTGAAGTCGGCCTGGCGCTCACCCCGGTCGGGCACAGTCAGCGCCAGCGCGATCCCGGCATTGAGCACCACAGCATCCCGAACAGGTCCCGCCGCTCCGGCGAACACGTCCCGGACGACCTGGGCGTTGTAGGCCGCGTCCGCCCCACGCAGCGTCTCCAGCGGGTGCAGCTCAAGTCCCACCGACGTAGGGTCCAGGCTGTATTCGCGGACGGTACCGCTGCGCACCCACCAGATCCTCGAGGTCGTGGAGATGGTGAGCTCGTCCAGGCCGTCGTCGCCGCGGAAGACCGCAGCGTCCTTGCCTCGTCCCGCGAAGACTCCGGCCATCAACGGCGCCATCCGCGCGTCCGCGACACCCACCGCGGCATACGTCGGCTGTGCCGGGTTGGTGAGCGGGCCCAGGAAGTTGAAGGCAGTTCCGATACCCAGGTCACGACGTGCCGCGGCCGCGTGACGCATCGAGGGGTGGAAGTGCTGAGCGAAACAGAAGGTGATGCCGGCCCGCTCCGCGACAGCCGCAACGTCCGAGGGAGTCAACGTCAGGTTGACGCCGAGCGCCTCGAGAACGTCGGCAGAACCGGATGACGAAGAGGCAGCTCGGTTGCCGTGTTTGACGATTCGCACCCCGCTGGCCGCCGCTACAACGGAGGCCATCGTCGAGATGTTCACGGTGTGGGCGCGATCTCCGCCGGTTCCGACGATGTCAAGGGTCGTCCCGGCAACCTCGATCCTGCTCGCGTGCGCCAGCATCGTGTCGGCCAGTCCGCGCATCTCGTCGACGGTCTCGCCCTTGGCGCGCAAGGCCATGAGGAACCCGGCCACCTGCGCCGGGCTCGCTTCACCGCTCATGATCTGGTCCATGGCCCAGGCGGACTCAGTGGTGCCCAGATCCTGTCCGGACAGAAGCGCGGTGAAGATCGTCGGCCAGGTCATCGCGTTGCCGGCCGACGCCGCAGCCGTCATCGGCTAGGCGTTGGTGGTCGAGGCGCCGACCGTGCGACCCAGCTCGGCAACCGCACCGGCCACGGCAATGGGGTCAAGCGGGTGCGGGACGGCCATATCGGCCTGGGACCACGCAGCCAGCCAGCCGTCCTGCGGCCGTCCGGTCAGCACCAGCACCGGCGGGCAGTTGAAGATCTCGTTCTTGAGCTGGCGGCACAGGCCGAGACCGCCGGTGGGCGCCGCCTCACCATCGAGAACCAGCAGGTCGAACTCCCCGGTCTCCACGGCCTCGATCACCGCGGCGGCGGTGGCGCACTCGCGCCACCGGGTCACCTCGACGTCGCGCGCAGGCCGACGACCGACCGCTACGCGCACGGCGTCACGAGTGGCGATGTCGTCGCTGTAGAGCAACACCGACAGTCGGCACGGGGTGCCGGCCGGTGCCGGGTCAGCAGGAGAAGCGCTCATGAGGCAGATGCTACCGGTGCCTGTTTTCATGAAGTGGCACACCCATCGGGGGTTTGTTGAGGCACAAGTGCCCGGAGTGGGCAATAATGGCGCCCGTGGCGACCGCATCAGCAGTTCAGTCAAGCACCCCAAGCCCCTCTTCGGGCTCCATTCCCGGCCATGGTCCGGTGACACGACCCAACATGGTCGCGGTCGGGACCATCGTGTGGCTGGCCAGCGAGCTGATGTTCTTTGCGGGCCTGTTCGCGATGTACTTCACGATTCGCTCGGTCTCCCCAGGGCTGTGGCACGAGAAGACTGACATTCTCAACGTCCCCTTCGCGACGGCCAACACCCTGGTGCTGGTCATCTCCTCGGTGTGGTGCCAGCTCGGCGTCTTCAAGGCCGAGCACGGTCAGCCGGCGCGCACCGGCTCGTTCCTGCAGTTCAAGGCGTGGGGCATGCGCGAGTGGTACGTCCTGACCTACATCTTCGGCTCCATCTTCGTCGCCGGTCAGATCTTCGAGTACGCCAGCCTGCTCCACGAAGGCGTGAGCATCTCCTCCGACGCCTACGGCTCGGTCTTCTACCTGACCACCGGCTTCCATGGCCTGCACGTCACCGGCGGCCTGATCGCGTTCCTGCTGATCATCGGGCGGACCTTCACGACGCGTCGCTACACCCACGCGCAGGCCACCGGCGCCATCGTGACGTCGTACTACTGGCACTTCGTCGACGTCGTGTGGATTGCCCTGTTCGCCACGATCTACCTGCTCAAGTGATGCACGCCTTCCCCCTCGACGTCCGCACCGAAGACAGGAACATCCTGTGAACGCACTGACCTCCCGCCGCCGCCATCCGGCCGCGATCGTGATTCTCCTGCTGCTGGGGCTGGTGGCCACCGGAGGGCTCTACTCCCTCCTGGCCCCCAAGCCTGCGCAGGCCGCCGCGGCCACGGCTGACGACGTGACCGCCGGCAAGAAGCTGTTCCTGGCCAACTGCGCTACCTGCCATGGCCTCAATGCCGAAGGCAGCAAAGCCGGCCCCAGCCTGGCCGGCGTGGGGGCCGCAGCGGTTGACTTCCAGGTCGGCACCGGCCGTATGCCGCTCGCCGGGCCAGGCGTCCAGGCCTCCCGCAGCGACAAGGTCAAGTTCACCGACGAGCAGATCGCGTCCCTGGCCGCGTACGTTGCCACGCTCGGCCCCGGCCCGGCGGTTCCCGAAGACCAGGACACCAAGGGTGGCGGCGACATCGCCCGCGGCAACGCGCTGTTCAAGGTCAACTGCGCGATGTGCCACAACTTCGCCGGCGCCGGTGGAGCGCTGAGCCGGGGCAAGTACGCACCGAGCCTGCGCGACGTCAGCGGCAAGCACATCTTCGAGGCGATGGAGACCGGACCCCAGTCGATGCCGGTCTTCAACAACACCAACCTGACCCCCAAGGACAAGAACGACATCATCAGCTACCTGCACGCCCTCGACAAGAACGAGAACCCGGGCGGCATGACCCTGGGCAACCTCGGGCCGGTCTCCGAGGGGATGTTCGTCTGGGTCTTCGGCCTGAGCCTGATGGTCGCGGCGGCCGTCTGGCTCGGTGCCAAGGCCGCGTGACCTGATGAGACGTCATGACGTGGAACCGAAGCACTGCGAGTCGACGGGATCGATGACACCATGAACGAACACGGCACCAGGCCCACAGGGGACGACGTGAGTCAGCCGGGCACCGCGGTGCGCCTCGACCAGGGGCACGTCGAGGGCACCGGCGGCATACCGGAGCGGTTTGCCGATCCCGGACCGTCCCCACACGTGCATCGCCTGGCCGACCTCGACGAGCGGGCCGCCCGTCGCGCCGAGCGTCAGGTCGCGACCCTGTTCGGTATCTCGATGCTGGCCACCGTCATCTTCCTTGTCGCCTACTTCGCGATCGACCAGAAGGCCTACCGGTTCATCCCCGGTATCGGGCAGGCGAACCTGTCCAACATCGTCCTCGGGGTCACCCTTGGCCTGAGCCTGCTGGGCATCGGCCTCGGCGCGGTCCACTGGGCCAAGACCCTGATGCCTGACACCGAGGTGGCCGAGGACCGGCACCCGCAGCGGTCCTCCGACGAAGCCCGCGGCCAGGCGGTCGAGACGATCATGGCCGGCGGCGATGCCTCGCAGCTTGCTCGCCGTCCGCTGATCAAGTACACGCTCGGGGGGGCCCTTGGTCTCGTTGCCATACCGTCGGTCGTGGCGCTGGCCGGTGGCCTCGGCCCGCTTCCCAAGGCCGAGCTGTCAACAACGTTCTGGCGCAAGGGAATGCGGTTGATGCGCGACGTCGAGCTGACGCCCATCAAGGCGAGCGACGTCACCATCGGATCGGTCTTCCACGTCATGCCCGAGGGCATCGACAAGTCCGAGCACGTGCTCGAGGAGAAGGGCAAGGCCGCTGTCCTGCTGATGCGCCTGGACCCCGATGACATCGAGAGCCCCAAGGAACGCGACTGGGGCTACGAGGGCATCGTGGCCTACTCCAAGATCTGCACCCACGTGGGGTGTCCCGTGGGCCTCTACGAGCAGCAGACCCACCACCTGCTGTGCCCCTGCCACCAGTCGACCTACGACGTGACCCGGGACTGCAAGGTCATCTTCGGTCCAGCCCACCGCCCGTTGCCGCAGCTGAAGATCACCGTTGATGCCGAGGGCTACCTGGTGGCCGACTCACCGTTCCGCGAAGCGGTCGGTCCAAGCTTCTGGGAGCGTGGATGAGCACCACAGCCACTCCGAAGGGCGTCGCCGGACTGCGCGCCCAGGACGTCAAGGCGCAAGCACCCGCAGGAGGCCCGATGACCAAGGCAGGCGGCCTCGCGGGCTGGGTGGATGACCGCAGCGGTGCCGCCAAGCCGGTGAGCTACCTGCTCAAGAAGATCTTCCCTGACCACTGGTCGTTCATGCTCGGCGAGATCGCGATGTTCTCGCTGATCATCCTGCTGCTGACCGGAACGTTCCTGACCTTCTGGTTCGTCCCGAGCGCCGGCCAGGTGGTGTACAACGGCTCCTACGTGCCGCTCAAGGGCATCGCGATGAGCGAGGCATTCAAGTCCACCGTCGACATCAGCTTCGATGTCCGCGGCGGGTTGATCATGCGCCAGATCCACCACTGGTCGGCCAACATGTTCACCGTCTCGATCATGGTGCACATGTTCCGGGTGTTCTTCACCGGTGCGTTCCGCAAGCCGCGTGAGCTCAACTGGGTCATCGGCACGAACCTGTCCCTGCTGGCCATCACCGAGGGCTTCACCGGGTACTCCCTTCCGGACGACCTGCTCTCGGGCACAGGTCTGCGGGCGGCTGAAGGCTTCATGCAGTCCATCCCCGTCCTTGGCTCCTACGTCGCCTACTTCGTCTTCGGCGGCGCCTTCCCGGGAGAGGCGATCATCCCCCGCCTCTTCACCGTTCACGTGCTGCTCCTGCCAGCCATCATCGTCGGGCTGTTCACTGCCCACATCGTGCTCGTGGCAGTGCACAAGCACACCCAGTACCCCGGCCCGGGCAAGACGAACGACAACGTGGTCGGCTACCCGATGATGCCGGTCTACATGGCCAAGGCCGGTGGCTTCTTCTTCATCGTCTTCGGCATCACGACCCTGATGGCCGCCCTTGTCACGGTCAACCCGATCTGGATGTACGGCCCCTACAGTCCGTCACCGGTGACCGCCGGCTCGCAACCTGACTGGTACATGGGCTTCGCCGACGGGGCACTGCGCCTGTTTCCCGGTTTCACCGAGTTCAACCTCTTCGGGTTCACCCTCAGCCTGAACGTGTTCATCCCCTCGCTGGTGATGATGCCGGTGCTGTACGGCCTTGCCGGGGCCTACCCGTTCATCGAGTCCTGGGTCACCGGCGACAAGCGCGAGCACCACCTGCTCGATCGCCCGCGCAACGCCCCGACCCGCACCGGACTGGGCGTCATGGCGCTCAGCTTCTACTTCATCCTGTTCTTCGCAGCCGGCAACGACCTGATCGCGATCAAGCTGGGGCTGTCCCTCAACGACATCACCAGGGCGCTGCAGGTCGGCCTGCTCGTGGTCCCGCCGCTGGCCTACTGGGTGACCAAGCGGATCTGTCTGAGCCTGCAGCGTCGTGATCGCGACCTGGTGCTGCACGGCCGTGAGACCGGGCGCCTCGTGCGCACGGCCGAGGGCAAGTTCTTCGAGGTTCACGAGCCGCTCCCCGAGCGCGAGCGTTGGGCGCTGGTGCAGCATGAGGCCCCCAAGCCGCTGCAGCTGACCGCCACAGTCGACGCGAACGGGGTACACAAGGCCGGTACCCTCAAGGAGCGTCTGCGCGGCAAGGTCTCGGGCTTCTACTTCGCCGACGTCGTCCACCCCGTGACACCGGCCGAGCTGGCCGCTGCTCACCACGACGGCTCCTCACACGAGGCGATCGAGACTGCCCAGGAATGGGTTGGGCAGCTGCACGGTGGTGCCGATGAACGCCCCGCGACCGACGCCTACGCCAGCCACGAGCACGAGCTCGAGGTTGATCCGGACCCCACCGCCCCACGCTGAGGCCGCAGGACGCCCCGGACCTCTGGGCATGGCAGGGTGGTCGATGTGCTGAAGATGACCGCCCAGGAGTTCGACGAGGCCGTCGGAGACGCACTCGACGACGTTCCGGCCGAGCTGCTTGCCCTCATGGACAACGTGGTGTTCCTGGTCGAGGACGAACCGCCATCAGATGATCCGGAACTGCTCGGCGTCTATGACGGCACTCCGCTGACCGAACGTGACGGCGGGTGGGCCGCCGGAGCGCTACCGGACCGGATCACGATCTTCCGCGGACCGACGCTGCGCAGCTGCCAGACACGCGAGCAGGTCCTGGACGAGGTGGCGGTCACCGTGGTGCACGAGATCGCGCACCATTTCGGTATCGACGACGCCAGGCTGCACGAGCTCGGGTGGGACTGACCGCCCCACAGTCTCAGGCGATTGCGCTCTGGGCCTTCCAGCCGGCAAAGTCGTAGACCCAGACACCGATGCCCTCGGTCGGTCTGAACGCACGGGAGGAGCCGGTGAACTTGACCACGTCACCCATCTTGGAGTTGTTGAACATCCACTCGGCATCGGCGGGGGCCATGTTGGTGCAGCCGTGCGACACGTTCTGGGTGCCCTGCGCGCTGACCGACCAGGGCGCGGAGTGGATGAACTCGCCCGTCCAGGTCACTCGTAGGTTCCACTTGGTGTCGATCTTGTAGTAGTTGGGGTCACCCTTGGGGATACCCACCGTCGCCGAGTCCATCGTGATGGCGCTGTTGCGTTCGATGATGACCTTGGTGCCGTAGCGGGTCTCGGTCAGTGGCCCGGGCTTGCCGGTGCTCACCTTGAACGTGCGGATGACCGCGCCACCCCGACGAACGGTCATGGTGTGGGCGTTCATGTCCACCGTGCTCACCATGGACGAGCCCACGGTGAAACTCGTGCCGTCATCCCCGGCGATCCACTTGTCGTCCCCGGTCTGCACGCCGTGCAGCAGCGTGGAGACGGTGACCTTGGTGCCGGGGATCCAGAAGTCCTTGGGGCGCCACATCAGCTGACGGTTGTCGAGCCAGCCCCATGCGCCCTGCTGCTCCGGGACAGTCGTGACCCTGACCCGCTTCTCGACCTCGGCCCGCTGGGCCTTGGTGGCAACGCCCGAGCCGAACTGGACGATGACCGGCATACCGACACCGACATTGCCACCGTTGGGTATCAGGCCGTAGCTGGCCGTGACCTTGGGCTTGAAGGTCGTGAAGGTCGACGTGGTCGTCGTCTGCGTGCCGTCAGGACCCGTCGCTGCAACGGTGAAGGTGTATGCCGCAGAAGGACGCAGCAGCTCGCTGGTCGTCCAGGTCCCGTCAGGACCGGCCTCCCCGCCAACCTTGTCTCCGTTGGCATCCACCAGCGTCACGGCGCCCAACGTGCCCGAGGACGCCTTCACGGTAACCGGGGCGTTGGGCAGGACATCGATGGCCAGAGCAGCCGGGGAAACGTCCAGTACTGCCGGAGTGGTCTGGGGCGTGGGCGTCGTCGAAGGCGCGGTCTGTCCAGAGCCCTGTCCTGTGCCGTTGGTGGTCGAGCCGGCCGAGCCTGCTGCCGCGCTGCCCTGGCAGGCACTGAGCAGGACGCTCAGCGCTACCAGCGCAGCAGCCAAACCGTGGCTCCGCCCGAACCCCACTGATGGTGTCATCACGTCATACCGACTCTCGGGTCACGGCCTCTGGCCGATGGGTCACCGGACCCCCCGTGAGGCCGGTCATTTTGACAGACGCCCCGAAGCCCCCGGAGGTTGCCTTCACGATAACGAGAAAGAGCCGCCGCCTGTGCGGACCAGACTCGCCGAACGTCGGCTCAGCGTACCTCGTGATCCCCCGAGGGACGAACAGGTCAGGTGTCAGACGGCGTGCTCTCCACGGAAGTACTCATACGTCCAGCCGACGGTGGCCAGGGCGGCCAGGACCATGCCGATGATGACCAGCCACCAGCCCACGGCCAGACCGAGGAAGATAACGGAGGCGGAGGCAGCCAGAGCCAGCGGCCACCAGCTGTGGGGGCTGAAGAATCCGTACTCGCCTTCGGCAGCCGAGATCGGGGCCGAAGGGTCATCCTCAGGGCGGGGGTCCAGCTTGCGACCGGTCTCCCAGAGGTAGAAGGCGATCAGGGCAGAGAGTCCGGCGCTCAGGAGCAGCCCGAACGGCCCAACCGGCTCGCTCCAGTGGGTGACCATGCCGTAGATGATCCCGATGACGGTGAAGAACGCACCGACCACAACGAACAGCTTGTACTCGACCTTCATCGCGCGTCATCACCGTTCGCGTCGTGGCCACCGGTGTTGCCGACACCCGGCACGCTCCCCCGGCCCGCCTGGTCAAGATCAGGGGCCCCCAGCAAGGTGTCCAGAATGTTCTGGTCGGCCACCGGAGCGTCGTGCTGGGCGATCTCGGGGTGGTGCAGGTCGAAGGCCGGACGCTCGGAGCGGATCCGTGGGATCGACTCGAAGTTGTGTCGCGGCGGCGGGCACGACGTGGCCCACTCCAGCGACGCGCCGTAGCCCCACGGGTCGTCGGTCTCGACCAACGGCGCCGTGCGATACGTCTTCCATACGTTGTAGAGGAAGGGAATCGTCGAGGCACCCAGTAAAAGGGCGCCGACGCTGGAGACCTGGTTCATCCAGGTGAAGCCGTCCTCGGGCAGGTAGTCCGGGTATCGACGCGGCATGCCGATGATGCCGAGCAGGTGCTGGATCAGGAACGTCGTGTGGAAGCCGATGAACAGCATCCAGAAGTGGACCTTGCCCAGCGTCTCGTCCAGCATCCGCCCGGTGAACTTGGGCCACCAGAAGTAGAAGCCGGCGAACATGGCGAACACAACCGTGCCGAACACCACGTAGTGGAAGTGCGCCACCACGAAATAGGAGTCGGTGACATGGAAGTCCAACACCGGACTGGACAGGATGACCCCGGTCAGGCCGCCGAACAGGAACGTCGTCAGAAACCCCAGCGCCCACAGCATCGGCGTCTCGAACGAGATGGACCCGCCCCACATCGTGCCGATCCAGTTGAAGAACTTCACCCCGGTCGGCACCGCTATCAGCATGGTCATGATGGCGAAGAACGGGAGCAGCACCTGGCCGGTCGCGTACATGTGGTGCGCCCAGACGCTGACCGACAGGGCCGCGATCGCGATCGTCGCGAAGATCATGCCCTTGTAGCCGAACAGCGGCTTGCGGGAGAACACCGGCAGGATCTCGCTGATGATGCCGAAGAACGGCAGCGCGATGATGTAGACCTCGGGGTGACCGAAGAACCAGAACAGGTGCTGCCAGAGCATGGCTCCGCTGTTGCTCGGGTCGAAGACGTGCGCCCCGAGCTTGCGGTCCGCCCCCAGGGCCAGCAGCGCGGAGGCCAGCACGGGGAAGGCCATCAGCACCATGATGCTGGTGATCAGGATGGTCCAGGTGAACAACGGCATCCGGAACATCGTCATGCCGGGAGCGCGCAGGCAGATGATCGTGGTGATGAAGTTGACCGCGCCCAGGATCGTTCCGAAACCGGCCATGGCCAGCCCGAAGACCCACAGGTCACCGCCCAGACCGGGGCTGTACGCCACATCCGAGAGCGGCGCGTAGGCAAACCAGCCGAACGACGCCGCACCGCTCGGGGTCAGGAACCCGGCGCTCGCGATCAGGCCACCGAACAGGTACAGCCAGTAGGCCAACATGTTCAGCCGCGGGAAGGCGACATCCGGCGCGCCGATCTGGATCGGCATGAGGGCGTTGGCGAATCCGGCGAACAGCGGCGTCGCGAACAGCAGCAACATGATCGTGCCGTGCATGGTGAACAGCTGGTTGTACTGCTCGGTGTTGTCCACGATCTGCAGGCCGGGCTGGAAGAGCTCGGCCCGGATCAGCAGGGCGAGCAGCCCACCGATCATGAAGAAGATGAACGAGGTGATGAAGTACAGGTTGCCGATCACCTTGTGGTCGGTCGTGGTGACCCACCTGACCACGGTCTGACCGGGCGAACGACGACGGGTTGCCGGGTCGATCTGGAAGGACGCGCTCGTTGTCACGCTGGACATCAGTTGCCTGCTTCCTTGGGCAGGTACTGCTGGGCGCCCTGTTCGATCTTCTCGCGGCTCAGGCTGTTGTCCAGCATGCCGACGTTGCCCTGGGCCCTGAGCCCGGACATGTGCGCGTCGTAGTCGGCCTGGGACACGACCTTGACCTGGAACAGCATCTGCGAGTGGTAGGCGCCACACAGCTCGGCACACTTGCCCTGGAAGACGCCGATCTCGGTGGGCACGACCTGGAACTTGTTGACCTTGCCCGGAATCATGTCCATCTTCATGAGGAACTGTGGCACCCAGAAGGAGTGGATGACATCACGAGCGGTGAGGATGAACTCGACCCGCTTGTTCACGGGCAGGTAGAGCGCCGGCAGCGTGGCGGCAACGCCGGGCTTGCCGGTCAGCTCGGCCTGGGTCCCGGACTCGAAGGTGCCGGCCTCGACGTAGTTGAAGTCCCAGCTCCACTGCTTGCCGACCACGTTGACCGTGACGTCAGGCTTCTTGGAGGTGTCCAACAGCGCCGTCTCGTCGCGGGCGGTGTAGAAGAACAGGACCGCGATCATGAACAGGGGGGCGACGGTGTAGAGGATCTCGATCGGTACGTTGTAGCGCAGCTGCTCGGGCAGGCCGACCTCGTCCTTCCTGCGACGGTAGGCCACCACACACCAGATGATCAGACCCCAGACCAGCACGCCGACGCCGAGAGCGGCGATCCACGAGCCGTTCCAGAGGTTGGTGATCCGGCCGCTCTGGTCGGTCACGCCGTGCGGCAGCAGACCGCGCGAGAGCGACTCGCCACAGCCACTGAGGACCAGGGCGGACGTCACAGCAAGACCGGTGATGGTCAGTCCACGCCGCTTCACGCGTGCGGAAGTGTCATCGTGCCGACGCAAGGTGCGCACCTTCCAATAGTCAGGGACCAGCCAACGGCAGAAACCCTACTGCAGCCTCGTGGGTAAGTCCGGTCAGGGTGAGGCTACCGTCGGGGCGTGGCGCAACACCGCGATACCGATCTGCCGGCCAGTCTGGGTCGTGTGCTGCTCGACGCCGCGAGCGCACCGATGCTGCCCGCCGCCAGGGCAACCCTGATGGCCGCCCTGGACGCAGGCTGGGCCGACCCGGGGCGGCTGTATGCCGAGGGTCGTCGGGCGCGGGCTCTGCTGGACCAGGCGCGCGAGGTGCTCGCGGGTGGGCTGGGCGTGCGCCCTGCCGAGGTCTCGTTCCTGCCCGGAGGTGCGGCAGCGCTGCGTGCCGGGATGGAGGGACTGCAGTATGCCGGCCGCCGCCGTGGGGCGCGTATGGTCGCCACGGCCGTCGAACACTCCGCGATCCTGACCACCGGCCGGTACCACGCCGCCCAGGCGCAGGAGCCATCGCTGTTTGCCGAGGTGCCCGTGGACCGGTTGGGACGGGTGGACCTGTCAGCCCTCGAGGAGGCGGTTGCCGTGCCTGGCACTGTCCTGGCCGCGGTCCAGTCCGCCAACGGGGAAGTGGGCACCCGTCAGCCCCTCGAGCAGGTACACGGGCTGTGCCGGACGCACGGCATACCGCTGCTGGTGGACGCCATGGCATCCCTTGGACGTGACGCGACACCGGCGCACTACGACGTCTTGGCAGGTGACGCCCGGTCGTGGGGCGGCCCGAGCGGTCTGGGCGTGCTGGTTGTCCCCGAGCGCACGCGGTGGCGCCGTCCCGGCCCGGCCAGTGAGGTCGAGCACGGTCGCACCGACGTCGAGCCGATGGTCGCGATCGCCCTGGCCGCAGCAGAGGCCTGGCGACAGACCCAGGCGACCCGCGTGACCCAGGCCGCCCGGTCGTCGGCCATGGTCTCGCGACTGCGCGCGGCGGCGGCCGACCTGCGTGACGTGGACGTCGTCGGTGACGCGGACGACCGGCTTCCGCACGTCCTGACCTTCTCCCTGCTCTATGTCGACGGCGAGGCCCTGTTGACCGAGCTCGACCGTCGGGGCTTTGCCGTTGGTTCCGGATCGGCCTGCACCTCGAGCACGCTCGAGCCAAGTCATGTCCTGGCAGCGATGGGGGTGCTCACCCACGGAAATGTTCGAATCACATTGCCGTTGAACACGATTGCCCCGACGATTGAGAACGATGTCAACCGGTTCATTGCCGAGCTACCCGATGCGGTCGCGGCCGTCCGAGCGCATCTCGGAGCGTCAGACCTGTGAACCCGGTCGAGGTCGACGCGCGTGGGCTGCGCTGCCCTCTGCCCGTGATCCGCCTCGCCGCGGCCGCCCGGGGTGCGCCGGCCGGCACCCGGATCACCGTGCTGGCAAGCGATCCCGCCGCTCGCCACGACGTCCCGGCCTGGTGTCGAATGCGCGGACACGAGCTGCGCGAGATGACCGAGGTGTCTGACCCGTCCGGGACGGACGCGGCGCCGGCTGCGGGTGCCCACCCGGCATACCTGCGGTTCGTCGTGGTGGTCCGTCCTCAGCCGTCGAAGCCTGCGGGCGCCGGCAGCGGCAGTGCACGCTCGAGCCGGGCGATGTAGTCACTGCGCGCGACCTCCGTGACCCCCAGGCTCGCCAGATGTGGCGTGACCCACTGGACGTCGATGATCCGGCGCGGGTCGCCATCTGCGAACACCAGCTCCGAGAGGCCCACCAGAGCGCACTTGGACGCGTCGGTCGCTCGATGGAACATCGACTCCCCCGCGAACATGCCACCGAGGGCCAGCCCATAGAGGCCACCGAACAGCTCATTGCCGCGCCACGCCTCGACCGAGTGGGCCCATCCGAGCTCGTGCAAACGCGTGTATGCCTCGGTCGTCCCCGGCGTGATCCAGCGTCCCTCCCGGGACGGGTCAGCACAGGCCGCCATGACCTCTGAGAACGCCGTGTCGACGCGAATATCGAAGCGAAGCAGCGACTTTCGCAATGACCGGCTGATCCTGACGTGGCCAGGCAACAGGACTCCGCGCGGGTCTGGCGACCACCATCCTGTCGGTGCGGTGCCGTCCTCGCCGACCCCCATCGGGAACAAACCGGCGCGATAGGCCATGAGCAGCGTGCCGGGTTCGAGATCAGCACCGATGCCCACGAGGTCGTCATTGGGCGTTGCCCGGTCGAGATTTAGCGTCCAGCGTGAGGACGGGGGCTCGACCGGCATCCGGATCACGTCGGCCGGTCAGGGGCGTGGGCAGGTGAGGTGGGGCTCGATCTCGGCGCAGGCCCCCGCACCATATGCCTCGGTGAAGCGCTCGAGGAACCGCCGACGGCCCAGCTCGTACTCCTGGGTGCCGACGGTCTCCACGACGTAGGTCGCCAGCATCGAGCCGATCTGGGCCGCACGTTCGTGACCCAGGCCCCACGCCAGACCGGTGAGGAAGCCGGCGCGGAAGGCGTCGCCCACGCCGGTCGGGTCAGCCTTGCGCAGCTCACGGGCGACCGTGACCTCGATCGGCGCTTCGCCACGGGTGGCGATGAGCGCCCCGTCCTTGCCCTTGGTGATGACACGGGTCTGGACGCGCTCGGCGATCTCCTCGCTGCTCCAGCCAGTCTTCTGCTCGGTCAGCGCCGCTTCGTACTCGTTGGTGAACAGGAAGGTCGCCTGGTCGATCAGCTCACGGATCGACTCGCCGTCCATGAACGCCAGCTGCTGCGATGGATCGGCGGCGAACGGAATCTTGCGGCTCCGGCACTCCTGCGTGTGACGCAGCATCCCCGCAGGGTCGTTGGAGCTGATGACCACAAGGTCCAGTCCCCCGACGCGCGCAGCGATTGGGCCCAGCTCGATGTCGCGGGCCTCGCTCATGGCGCCGGCGTAGAACGTCGCGATCTGAGCCATGTCGTCGTCGGTGGTGCACACGAAACGGGCCGTGTGGCGGGTCTCGGAGATGTGCACGGACTCGCAGTCGACGCCATGGCGCTCCAGCCAGGACCGGTAGTCCACGAAGTCCCCGCCGGCAGCTCCCACCAGGATCGGTTGCTGTCCGAGGTTGGCCATGCCGAACGCGATGTTGGCGGCCACACCCCCGCGCCGGACCTCGAGGTCCTCGACCAGGAAGGACAAGGCGATCTTGTCCAGCTGGTCGACGACCAGGGAGTCGGCGAACCGGCCCTTGTAGGTCATCAGGTGGTCAGTGGCAATGGATCCGGTGAGAGCGATACGCACCCGGGCAACATACCGTCACCGCCTTGTTGCCGCGAAACCACCGAATCGGCGTCGATGCGGCCGCCACTCGGTGGTTTCAGAGCAGCAAGAGCCGGTTACCGGTCAGTGTTACCGGCTGGTACCGGTATCCCTTGTTCGACGAGCGAACTACGGTGGGCTGATGACGACTGCGATGTACTTCCCCGGTCCCCGAGGCGGCCTTGACGAGGGAAGTCTGGCCGAGCTTGCGCAGGACTGTCGCGAGGTCGAGGTCGAGGTCGCACAGCCCCGACCGTGGGTCGCTTCAACCTTCGGCCCAATCGATGTACCCGACGATGCCTCGGCCCTGATCGACGGGCTTGCGGCCTACGGCGCGTAGCTACCTGTCGCCGCGTTACCTGTCGCACGTCAGAGCGCTCTGGTGATGGACCACGACAAGGCTCGAAGCAGGTTCGCCGCAGCTCGGGTGGGACGACTGGCCACCGTCACGGCGCAGGGCGAGCCACACCTGGTGCCCGTGGTCTTCGCCCTGGTCGACGATGTCGCCTACACCGCGGTCGACGCCAAACCCAAGACCACCATGGCGTTGCAACGGCTGGCCAACATCGCCGCAACGGGCCGGGCGAGTCTGCTCGTGGACGAGTACAGGGAGGACTGGTCGGGCCTGTGGTGGGTGCGCTTCGACGGCTCGGCGCAGGTCCTGGCGCTCGACAGCAGCGAGGTACGGATCGCGCTCGAGGCCCTGACCCGCAAGTACCCGCAGTACGTCGGCCACCCTCCCACGGGACCTGTCATAGCGGTGCGGCTCACGCGGTGGCGCTCGTGGGAGGCCACGCCCACGGCGTCAATGTGACGCCCACCCCGTGAACGCGGCTGTGGCCGGCATACCTGCTCGACGCAGGTATGCCGGCCACAGTCCAGCTGGGGGTGACCCCCTCGGTCAGCTCAGCTGAAGGAGTCGCCGCAGGCGCAGGAGCTGCCCGCGTTGGGGTTGTCGATGGTGAAGCCCTGCTTCTCGATGGTGTCGGCGAAGTTGATCGACGCGCCGTCGAGGTAGGGGGCGCTCATCCGGTCGATGACGACCCCGACACCGCCGAAGTCGACGACCAGGTCACCGTCGAGGCTGCGCTCGTCGAAGTAGAGCTGGTAGACCAGGCCTGAGCAGCCGCCGGGCTGCACGCCCACGCGCAGGCGAAGGTCGTCGCGACCCTCCTGCTCGAGCAGGCTCTTGACCTTGACTGCGGCCACGTCGGTGAGCAGCACGCCATGCGCCGGCTTCTCGGCCGCGGCTTCCTCGGCAACTGCATGCGAGATGCGGGCCTGGGTGTCGTCCTGAACACTCATCTGGTGTGTCCTTCATCTGGTTGGTCGAGCATGTGTTGGTCGAGCATGTGTTGGTCGCGCCTGTCGATAATTGCAGGGCAGGCGGTGCAACAGTGCCAACCCTCGTGCGCCGGAATGTGTTCCCGACATCTCAAGGGTACGTCGTCAGGTGTGGCGGGGGGACCAGGTGGTCGCCACTCGTGCGGTCCTGGCACTGAGCGTCCCGGCGGGGTCGGCGAGGGCGGCTGCGATCTGACCCGGGTTCTCCGCCACGGCGTAGGTCCCGCTGATGCCCAGGGCCATCGTCTCGCGACGCCCCACGAGCGTCTGACCTGCAATGACGACTGTCGGTGTCGCCATGGCCAGGGCGGCTTCGGCCACTCCGGCGACGACCTTGCCGCGCAGACTCTGCCAGTCGAACGTGCCCTCGCCGGTGACAACCAGGTCGGTGGCTTGCACCAGCGCGTCGAAGCCGACCACCTCCAGCACGGCCTGGACCCCGCTCACCCGACGTCCCCCGAGCAGCAGAAGCCCGTAGCCCAGCCCGCCGGCTGCCCCAGCCCCCGCCTCGCGGTCGAGCCGTATCTCCTTGCCGGTGAGAAGGTCCCTGCCGGAAGGAACGACCTCGCGGACCACCTCGGTGAAGCGTCCCAGCGCGAACTCGAGCTGCTGGGCCATCTCGGGTGTGGCGCCCTTCTGCGGCGCGAACACCGCACTCGCGCCGTGAAATCCGAGCAACGGCGAGTCGACGTCGGTGGCGAGGACGAGCTCGACCTCGTGCAGGCTCTCGCGGACCAGTGCGAGTCCGCGGAGGGCATCGTCGGCCAGGTCCCTGAGCTTGGCGCCACCCACGGCCAGCGCGTCCGGGTCCCCGGCTCCGAGAGCCGCGAGCATGCCGGCTCCCCCGTCGTTGGTCCCGCTGCCACCGAGCCCGACCACGACTCTCGCGGCGCCCTGCCCGACCGCTGCCTCGATGAGCTGCCCCACGCCGAAGGTGCTGGTGACCAAGGGGTTGCGCTCGCCCTCCGCGAGCAGGTGCAGACCGCAGGCCTGAGCGGACTCGATGTATGCCGTCCGCCTACCGCCGGTGTCAACCATCAGGATCGCAGCAGGGACCGGACGTTCGAGCGGGTCGGCAACCGTGACGGAGACGGTCGTCCCGCCGAGCGCCCTGGACAGGACGTCAAGAAATCCCGGACCGCCATCGCTCAACGGCAGGAGGGTGAGGTCGTCGGCGGGTGCGCTGCGTCGCCAGCCCTCGGCGATCGCCTCGGCGGCCTGGCCGGCACTGAGGGTGCCGGTGAAGCAGTCGGGGGCAATGAGCACGCGCACCCGCCCATGGTGTCAGGCCGTGGTTCGACGGCAAACCTAGGGACGGTGCGCCGGCTTGGTCGGATGGTCTGATCCTGTTTGTCCACAAGGCAATTGATGGGAAGGTGAGCCTGTTCGGAGTTGGCGGCTGTGTCGGTGGTCGGGTCCAGGTTTCAGACATAGCAGAGAACCCGACGATCGAGCAGCGTCGCGCCGCCGGCGCCGCGGCATACCATCGGGGGCGTGAGCACCGCAACGGAACAGTCTCGTCACGCCCCTCTGCCCCTGTTCGTCCTCGGCCAGGGCCGCGAGCTGGCGACCGAGCGCGGCGTCGAGTGTCCCGGTGAGCTGCCGGCTCCATCGGACCCGGGTCTGGTCGAACGCGCCCGTGCCGCCAAGGCTGCGCTCGGCGACAAGGTCTTCGTGCTCGGCCATCACTACCAGCGCGACGAGGTCATCGAGTTCGCCGATGTCATGGGCGACAGCTTCAAGCTGGCCAAGGAAGCGGCCGGGCGGCCGGACGCGCCATACATCGTGTTCTGCGGTGTGCACTTCATGGCCGAGTCGGCCGACATCCTGACCGCGGACCACCAACAGGTGATCCTGCCCGACCTGGCCGCTGGCTGCTCGATGGCGGACATGGCCGCGATCAGCCAGGTCGAGGACGCCTGGGACGACCTGGCCGAGATGGGCGTCGCCGACGACGTCGTCCCCGTGACCTACATGAACTCCTCGGCTGCCATCAAGGCCTTCACCGGCCGCCACGGCGGCACGATCTGCACGTCGAGCAACGCGAAAACCGCTGTGCAGTGGGCGTTTGACCAGCGCGGTGGTGTCGAGGGCAAGGGCAAGGTGCTGTTCCTGCCCGACCAGCACCTGGGCCGCAACACCGCGGTCCGCGAGCTCGGCCTCTCGCTGGCGGACTGCGTCGTGTTCGACCCGCACAAGCCGGCCGGAGGACTGACCCGCGAGCAGGTCCGGGCTGCGCGGGTCCTCCTGTGGCGCGGACACTGCTCGGTGCACGGCCGGTTCTCCGTCGAGGCGGTCGACGCAGCGCGGGCCACGATCCCTGGCGTCAAGGTGATCGTCCACCCCGAGTGCCAGTACGAGGTCGTCGAGGCCGCGGATGCGGTCGGCTCGACCGAGAGGATCATACAGACCATCGCCGCAGCCCCGGACGGCAGCTCGTGGGCAGTCGGAACCGAGCTCAACCTCGTGCGCCGTCTCGGGACGATGTTCCCGAAGCAGCACATCGCCTTCCTGGAGAAGAACGTCTGCTACTGCTCGACCATGAACCGCATCGACCTGCCGCACCTCGTCTGGGCGTTGGAGTCGCTGGTGGCCGGGCGGCTCATCAACCAGATCTCGGTCGACCCGGACGTCGCGCGCTGGGCCAAGGTTGCACTCGACCAGATGCTCGCGCTTCCGGGCGAGACCAACAAGGACTGACCTGTCGCGCCGCCGGACGTCGGAGCTCAGCTGCGCAGCAGGCGCAGCCGTTCGAGCAGGACGGCCTCGGCCACGCAGACCCGTTCGAACTCACCCAGGTGCAGGCTCTCGTTGGCGCCGTGAGCGCGGGTGTCGGGGTCCTCGACACCCGTAACCAGAATGCCGGCGTCGGGGAACCTCTCTGCGAACGCGGCCACGAACGGGATCGAACCACCCACGCCGATGTCGACCGGCGGGACACCCCACGCGTCCGTGAAGGCCGCGCGCGCCTGGTCATAGACGGGACCGTTGGCGTCAGCGCAGAAGCCAGCGCCCTCGTCGTCGAGGTGGATGTCGACCTTGACGCCCCACGGCGCGTTGACCCTAAGGTGTTCCGCGAGTAGCCGATAGGCCTGCTTCGGGTCTTCGTCGGGGGCTATGCGCATGGAGATCTTCGCGGCGGACTGTGGGACCAGGGTGTTGGACGAGGTGGCCACCGACGGCGCGTCGATGCCGATCGTGGTGATCGACGGCTTGGTCCACAGCCGCGACAGGATCGAGCCGGAGCCGATCGTCTCCACGCCGTCGAGCAGGCCGGACTCCTCGCGCAGCCGCTCCTCGGGGTAGTCGAGGTCGGCGGCCAGGCCGGACTTCAGACCGGCGACGGCGACGTTGCCCTCGGCGTCGTGCAGCGTGGCGATCGTCCTGATCAGCGCCGTGATGGCGTCCGGAACCGCGCCACCGAACATGCCACTGTGGATCCCGTGGTCGAGTGCGCGCACCGTGAGCACAACGCGGATCATGCCGCGCAGCGTCGTGGTCAGCGCCGGCTCCCCCACAGCCCAGTTGGTCGAGTCGGCCAGGACGATCGCGTCGGCGCGCAGCTTCTCGCCATGCCGCTCGAGGATGGTGCCCAGGCTGTCCGAGCCGATCTCCTCCTCGCCTTCTACGAAGACGGTGACGCCGACCGGGAGCGCACCGGCGTGCAC
>JAYSQM010000247.1:0-2358 GCA_043721575.1 Phycicoccus sp. | reverse complement strand
ATCATCTCGGGCAGCAGCCCGTGGGGCAGCGGCGCCGACTCGGCCTCGACCAGCGGTGCGTAGGACCCGGGTGAGCGTCGTACGGTCTGGGCGGCGTTGTTGATCAGGATGTCCAGTGGTCCTTGTTCTGCAACGGAATCGGCGAGCGCGACGACCTGGGCCGGGTCGCGCAGGTCGATCCCCACGATGCGCAGCCGGTGGATCCAGTCGGCGCTGTCCTCCATCGCGGTGAACCGGCGTACCGCGTCGGCCGGGAAGCGCGTGGTGATCGTGGTGTGGGCACCGTCGCGCAGAAGCCGCAGCGCGATGTACATCCCGATCTTGGCGCGGCCGCCGGTGAGCAGGGCGCGCCGACCGGTGAGGTCGGTGCGCTCGTTGCGCTTGCTGCGGTTGAGGACGGCGCACGGGGGGCAGAGCTGGTGGTAGAACGCGTCGACATGGACGTACCGGGACTTGCAGGTGTAACAGGAGCGCGGCTGTAGCAGCTTTCCGGCCAGCGCGCCGGCCGTGTTCGACACCAGCTGCAGGCCCTGGGTCTCGTCGTCGATCCGGTCGGGGGCACCTGTCGCGGTCAGAGCGGTGATGGCGCGGTCGTTGGCCAGCACCTTCTCACGGCGCTCGGTCCGGCGCTTCTCCTTGGCACCCTTGTAGATTCGCGCCGTCGCTCGCCTGATCGCCACGGCGTCCGGGTGCTCGGCCGGCAGCTCGTCAGCCTGGGCCAGGATGCGAAGGCAGAACTCAAGATCAGCCGCCGGTATGCCGGGTTGTCCAGCGCCGGGTCGTCCAGTGCCGGGTCGTCCGGACCCTTGGTCCGCCCCTGTCGCCGGAGGCTGGTCGTCGTCGGTGAGCACCCCGGAACTGTACGCGGAGCAGGGTCGGACTACCTGTGCGAGTCTTTGTTCGTGCGGTCCTTCTCGGCAACGGCAGCGTCTGCCGCGGGGTCCAGCGCCTCGGGTGCGTCGGTCTCATCCACGGACTCGATGATCTCGGGCTCCGCATCGGCCGGTTTGGTCCCGTCGGCCGGCTCGGTCCCGTTGGCCTCGGCGGTCGCGTCCTTGACCGGCGCAACACTGGAGTGCCGACCGGCCGACGGAGCGACATACGGGTCTGCGAGTGGGGTGGCCCACGGGTCGTCCTTGGGCGCGGACTTCTTCATGAACGCCCCAGCAGCCGCGGCAGCGGCAGCGAACAGGCCCAGGGTCAGCAGCACCCGACCCTTCTTCTTGCGCTTGGGCGAAGCGACGGCGTCACCGGAGATGACGGCGGCAGCGTCGGTGCCGCGGGACACGGCCTCATCTTTGGCGGCAGCGCTCGCGGCCGCGAACGCCGCAATCGCCTCGGCCACGCGGGGAAGCAGCTCGTCGACGATCTTGTTGCGGGCGGTGTCCACCTTGGGCGCAAGGCTGCTGACCGCGGACTCCAGCTTGGGAGCGGCGACCTCGATACCGTGCTCGACGTGCGGCTTGGCCCAGACCCGGGCGGCCTCCATGTGGGGCTGACCCCACTCCTTGGCGCTGCTGGCGGCCTGCCCGACAACGGGGGCAACCCGCTCGCGCAGCTGGTCGGCGACTGCCGCAGTGGTGCTCGCAAGTGACGCCGAGTGGTCCTGAAGCTGCTCTGTCCTGCTCTTCTTACGAAACACGAGGTCCTCCAAGGGTGATGACGTCGGCCTTCCTTGACCATCCTGCACCGTGCTACCGGTCCCTGACCACCCGGCCCCTGACGACGGACCTCCTTGACGGCACCCGCCCAGAGCGCCGAGGCCCCACACCCGCATGCGAGGATGACGCCATGAACGTCACCCTTCACACGAACCTCGGCGACATCAACATCACGATGTTCCCCGACCACGCCCCCAAGACGGTCGCGAACTTCGTCGGCCTCGCCAACGGAACCTTGGACTACAAGGACGACGCCGGCCGCACCAGTCCGACGCCCTTCTACGATGGCCTGGGCTTCCATCGCGTCATCTCCGGCTTCATGATCCAGGGCGGGTGCCCCCAGGGCAGCGGGATGGGCGGCCCGGGCTTTGCCTTCAATGACGAGATCAGCCCCGACAAGAACTTCAGCAAGCCCTACGTCCTGGCCATGGCCAACTCCGGCACCCGTGGCGGACAGGGCACCAACGGCTCGCAGTTCTTCATCACCGTGGGCCCGACCCCCCACCTGCAGGGCAAGCACACGATCTTCGGCGAGGCGGCCGACCAGCCCAGCCGCGACGTCGTCGACAAGATCGCCGCCGTGCGCACCGGCGGTGGCGACAAGCCGGTCGAGCCCGTCGTCATCAACTCCGTCACTGTCGACGAGCGCTGAACTCACCTGTCGCGCAACGGTTCTCGGCTGATTGGTAAGCGCCCC
>JAYSQM010000246.1:0-6670 GCA_043721575.1 Phycicoccus sp. | reverse complement strand
GCTGCGAGACGCACGATCGCGTTCTCGTCGTTGGGCACCGACCCGTGCCCAGCCCGGCCGTGGGCAGTCATGCGCAGCCACGCGATCCCTTTCTCAGCGGTCTGCAAGAGGTATGCGCGGGTGGGTTCGCCGGTGCCCTTGGCCGGCACGGTGACGCTGAAGCCGCCGACCTCGCTGATCGCCTCGGTAACGCCCTCGAACACCTCCGGGTGGTTGTCCACGACCCAGTGGCTGCCGAGCACTCCCCCGGCCTCCTCGTCGGCGAAGAACCCGAACACGAGGTCACGTGGCGGCTTCAACCCGGATCGTGCGAGATGGCGGACATTGGCCAGGATCATGGCGTCCATATCCTTCATGTCGACCGCGCCTCGCCCCCAGATGCAGCCGTCCTTGACCTCCGCGGCGAACGGATCGACCTGCCAGTCAACGGCGTTGGCCGGTACGACATCCAGGTGTCCATGAACGGCCAGCCCCGGACGGCTTCGGTCCGAACCTTCAATGCGGACAAGGACATTGGCGCGCCCCGGCGCGCTCTCGAGATACAGGGGATCGAGCCCGACATCGGTGAGCTCCGCCATGACGTACTCCGCACACGCCCGCTCGCCAGGGCCAGAGCCATCGCCATAGTTGCTCGAGTCGATCCGGATCAGATCGCGGCAGATGCGGGCGACTTCGGCCTCCGGAGTCAGGTGGTCCGTCATGGCGTTCACCCTAGTTGGCGGTTCGGAATCGAGCCGTCGTGCGTGCTATCGTTCCCCCTCGTTGCAGGTCGCTCCCACAAGCACTTGTGCATCACCTTGTCCGGGTGGCGGAATGGCAGACGCGCTAGCTTGAGGTGCTAGTGCCCTAACGGGCGTGGGGGTTCAAGTCCCCCTCCGGACACGTTCAGGGACACACGCCGATTCGGCCGCGGCCCTGACCCTCTTGAGCACGTGGACACAGTCGAGCGGCACGCCCCGTGATACATAAGTTTCGCCGTCATCTCCCCTAGCCACGGGCAGCGCGGCCGCGAAGTTGGTGCCAACGTTCGACGATACCGGGCAGCTCGGTGTCGAGGTAGTCGAAGAAACTCTCCATGTCGCGCAGGCGGGCCCCGGCGTGCGTGTCGAGCCCGCCGGTGGCCAGGACCCCCTGGCCGGCCGCGTCGGCGAGCTTGCGGTAGGCCGGTTGCTTGGCCCCGCTGGCCGTGTACCACGCGTCGTCGGGCAGGCGATACCGGTCGCGACGGGCGCCTGGCAGGGCCTCGCGTTCGGCCAGGCCCACATGGATCAGATACCGCACCGCGTTGGAGACGGCCGCCGGGCTGACCTGCAGTCCGGCCGCCAGGTCGGCCGCGGTGAGGCCCGGTTCCTCGGTCGCCATCAGCAGCATCAGGACCCTGGCCGGCATCCGGGCGAAGCCGATGTCGGCCAACACAGCTGCGGCGTGCTCGACGAATCGCGCAACCGCGTGCTCGTCACGTGGCGGGTTCTGCCCGGTGGCGTGGCCACTCCCCTGCTGACTCACCATGGCGTCCTTCATTCATATCGGTTGCTTCACAAGATTATGACGCAAGTGTACCTTTGTTGTTATGACCACAGTCTTGGAGATGACCGGCGTAGTCAAGCGTTTCGGGACCGTGACCGCCCTGGACGGTCTGGATCTCGCCGTGACGGCGGGAGAGGTGCACGGCTTCCTGGGCCCGAACGGAGCAGGCAAGTCGACGACGCTGCGACTGCTGCTGGGAACGCTTCGCTCCGACGCCGGCTCCATCAAAGTGCTGGGGCTGAACCCCTGGCGCGACGTCGCGAGGCTGCACCGCAGGTTGGCGTATGTCCCTGGCGATGTGGCGCTGTGGCCGAACCTGACCGGCGGTGAGGTGATCGACCTGCTCGGCCGGTTGCAGGGCGGGCAGGACCCGGCCCGGCGGGACCGACTGCTGGAGATCTTCGACCTGGACCCGACCAAGAAGGCCCGCACGTACTCCAAGGGCAACCGACAGAAGGTAGCCCTCATCTCCGCGCTGGCCACCGACGCCGAATTGTTCCTGCTGGACGAGCCCACCAGCGGGCTCGATCCGTTGATGGAGAACAACTTCCGCGGATGCGTTCGTGAACTGCGCGACCAGGGGCGCACCGTCCTGCTGAGCAGCCATATCCTCAGCGAGGCCGAGGCGCTGTCCGACCGGGTCAGCATCATCCGGGCCGGCACGGTGGTGGAGACCGGTCGACTCGAGCAGCTGCGGCACCTCACCCGGACCTCAGTGACCGCCGACGTCGCATCAGTGCCGATAGGCCTGGAGTCCCTACCCGGGGTCCACGACGTGGTCGTGGCTGACCACCGCGTCAGCGCCCAGGTCGAAGCGTCCGGCCTGGCCCCGCTCATGCAGGCGCTGACCGCCGCCGGCCTCCACGCGCTGACCAGCCAGCCGCCGACCTTGGAGGACCTGTTCCTGCGGCACTACGGCGCGACGACCGGAGCGACGCCGGGAGCGACGCCCAGTGCGGTTGCTTCGAGCGGAGGGCGGCCCGACGATGCGTGAGACGCTGGCCGGAACCAGCGCACTGGTCCGGTTGGGGCTGCGCCGGGACCGCTGGCTGTTGCCGCTGTGGATCCTCGGCTTCGCCGTGATGGCCGGCTCCACGGCGTCGGCCGCAGCGAACCTGTACCCGGGCACGGCCAGCCGCATCGAGGCGGCCAAGACCATCAACGGCACCGCCTCGCTGGTGGCGCTGTTCGGGCGCGTCTACGACCCCACGTCGTTGGGTGCCCTCTCCCTGGTCAAGTACACCGCGTTCATGGCAGCCGTCTTCGCAGTACTCATGGTGGTCGTCACCATCCGGCACACCCGCGCCGACGAAGAAAGTGGCCGCCTGGAGTTGCTCAGCGGCGGGCGGCTGGGTCGGGACGCCCCGCTGGCAGCCGCTCTCGTGATCAGCTTCGGCGCGAGCCTCGTCCTCGGGTTGCTCACCGCAGCAGCCCTGGTCGCCGGTGGGCTACCGGCAGCCGGTTCACTCGCGTTCGGGCTGGGCTGGGCGGTCACGGGCATCGCCTTCAGCGCTGTGTCGGGGGTGACCGCCCAGCTGACCGCCAGCGGCCGGGCCGCCATCGGGCTGGGCACGGTCGTCATCGCCATTACCTACGCTCTGCGGGCGGTCGGCGACCTCGCCGAACCAGGACCATCGGTGTTGTCCTGGCTGTCACCGATCGGCTGGAACCAGCAGGTCCGGGCGTTTGCCGGTGACCGATGGTGGGTGCTGGTCCTGCCGTTGGCGATGTGCGTCGCACTCGTACCCGTCGCGTTCTGGCTGCGGGCCCACCGAGACCTTGGCGCCGGACTACGCCAGGAACGCCCGGGACCGGGGCGCGGGTCGCTCGCCGGTGTCTGGGACCTGGCCGTTCGGCTCCAGGACCGAAGCCTGATGGCCTGGGCCGTCGCATTCGCCTTGTTCGGAGTCGCGATCGGGTCGCTGGCAGGCAACGCCGCAGACCTGCTGACCTCACCAAACGCCCAGGACCTGATCAGGAAGCTGGGCCGTGCCCAAGGGCTCAACGACGCTTTCCTGGCTGCCGAGATCGCCATCATGGGGGTACTCGCGGCCGCCTACGGCCTGGCAGCAGCCAACCAGCTACGCAGCGAGGAGACCGCAGGCCACACCGAAGCCCTCCTGGGCACCGCGACGACCCGCACCCGCTGGGCCACCAGCCACTACGCGGCAGCCCTGTCCGGAGTCACCCTGCTGATGCTGCTGGCAGGCCTGTCCATCGGTGCCGGTGCTGCCCTCGCCCTGCACGACGCCACCCAGATTGGCCGGATCACCCTGGCCGCCCTGGCCCAGGCCCCCGCCGCCTGGGTGGTCACCAGCGTGCTACTGGCCGTGTTCGGCTGGGCCCCCCGGCTGACCGCCGCTGTCTGGGGCCTGCTGTTCGCGTTCATCGCGCTCGGCGAGTTCGGCCCGCTGTGGAACGCACCGCAGTGGCTGATGGGCCTCTCCCCGTTCCAGCACTCCCCGCTGCTCCCCGTCGGCTCCAGCGCAATCACCTCGCTGGTCGCCCTCACCACCACCGCTGCGGTACTCGCCGCTGTGGGCTACCTCGGATGGCGCCGACGCGACCTGACCCCTTGATCCCCCTCGGACGAGTCGTCATGTCCGCCCCCGGACAGTTTCTCGAGGCCATTGACACGTTGACAAGGTCTGGGAGTCGCCGAGGGAGCAGCTGACCTGCCACAGGGCACCCGCACAAACGGTGGGGTTTCCCCGTCGAAGAACTGATTCTCGACCTGGGAGAAGGCCCGGCGGCCGACGACATCCATCCGGCCTCCAGGGGGATGCAACCACTCACCGCGCTGGTGAAATCACCTGTCATCTGGATGAGTCCGTTGTCATCCAGATGACAAGTGATCGCCGTCGATGACGTGTCGGTCATGCCGGGTTCCTTTGCTCGCGATGTGCGCTTCACTTCGGTGCAGCGCCGAATATGGCGGCGTGCTCACATGGGAGTGTTCGATGTTGAAAGTCGCCGGTGGCACCGTACGTCTTCGTCGAATCGCCAGGAACCGCGCGTTGCTCGCGGCAGTGGTGGTGTTGCTGGCCCCGGCACTGGTCTATGTCGCCGAACCGGCCGCAGCCGCCGATCCCGGCTTCACCACCACCGGCCATCCGAATCCGGCTCAAGACGTATCGGCATGCTCGACGCGGGCGCCTGGAACCCTGTGCATACGGGCAGCGCAGAACTCGATCCTGCCTGGGTCGCACCTGGGTGGGCAGGGTCCGAGCAAGAACGACCCGGTGACCCAGTTCAAGTGGTTGGTCAACCAGGACAACACCGGCGGGGTGACGCTGGGTTCGGACGGCAAGACGCCGATCGCCACCGAAATGAAGAAATGCCACCCGATCACATCGACCTTCCCGGACGGAAACAAGTACTACCCGAACGCTCTCGATGGAACGGGGGGTCCGATCCTTGCCGACGGCTCTCCCAACCCGGCGGCCTGCAACTGGCCGTCCATCCACAACATCACCTCCAGTCCGGTGGTATCTGAGGGCACCCAGGTGGACTGGAGCCCGACCAACCCGATCCCGCTGTATGACGCGACGACCGGCCGGGGCCTGAAGGACGGCAAGTACCTGGTGTCCGTCACGGCGAACGGGTTCCAGATCGGCGGCGCGCACGTCAACGTCTCCGGCGGCAAGTTCTCCGGCCTGGATGCGACAGCGTCGGGTGCGGTCGTCGTGAGCCTGAACCCGCTGCCGATACCGCTGACCAACATCCGCCTGAAGGTCTATGGCGACATGGCCTCGACCAATGCCCAGTGGGACGAGCAGTCGGAGTTCGGACTGCCGGGCTACAACGCGCACCTGGTGGACTTCGATGGCCCGGTCAACGTCGACTACTACAACAACCCGTTGTGCACCGCCTACCAGCTCGAGCCGGCCTACGACCGGCCGACTCATCCCGACCCCACCGACTCCTACTACCAGGTCAAGCTCGGGCTGGACGGGCGCCCGATCATCGATCCCGCCCACCACGTCCGAGGCAACTTCGAGGTCGGCGGTCCGGCCACCGGGCGATGCACGAGTGACGCCAACGGCAACATCCTCATCCCGAACATGACACCCAACCGCTATGCCTCTTCGGTGATCGCCGACGAGAGCGGCGGAACGGACCCCGTCACCAACACGACTATCGCGCCACAGAAGACGTGTGACGTCCTGGGTACCACTGCCCTCGCGGGCACCGCCGCGATCCAGAGCCAAGCGTGCTGGGTGCAGACGACGACCCTGGAGGGCAACCACGACTTCGACACCTGGCCCCAGGCGAACTCCACGGGGTACGACACCGAGTTGCTGGTCGGCGGCGAGCTTGTGCCCCAGGTGCAGTTCGGATTCGTCCGGGCGGGCTGTATGGCCGACCCGCGCACGGGCAGGGTGGACTATCGCGGTCTCACCGATCCGACGACCTGGCTTGCGCCGTCTGACCCCCGTTGCGCCACGGCGCCCATCCCGGCGGGAACCCCAGTGCCGACCGGGGTGATCAAGGGAAAGATCATGGGTGCCGCGGCGTACTACCCGGGCATCGGTGGCCTCGCCGGTCAGGCCGGAAACGCCGGCACTGCCGGGTACAAGTTCGACCGTCCGGTAAAGCACCCGTGGGTCACCTTGTCTGATCTGAACAACGGTGACAAGACGACTTGGGCCTCCAACGCCGGACTCGACGGAACCTTCCAGATCAAGGGTGTCCCAGACGGCTCGTACTCGGTTGCGGTCTGGGACCAGATGCAGGACTACATCTTCGACTCGTTCAACGTGACCGTCGCCGGAGGCAAGGTCGTCGACCTCGGCGTCGTTCCCCTGCTGGAATGGTGGACCCGCATCACGGGGAAGGTCTGCATCGACACCAATAGCAACGGCCGGTGCGACCCGGGCGAGGCCGGAGTTCCCGATTTCACCGTGCAGAACCTCAACCGGACGAACAACGGCCAAGAAGGTGGCCAGAACACCGCTGTCACACATGAGGACGGCTCATACGAGTTCACCGAGGCCTATCCGCTGGGGTACAACGACGTCATCCAGGCTTTCAACACGCGATGGAAGACCACCGGCCTGACCTGGCAGGCGTGCAACGACCCACAGGAGCACACCAACCTGACCGCGGCGGTTGACGTGCAGTACAACCCGGTCATCGCCCA
>JAYSQM010000245.1:0-1624 GCA_043721575.1 Phycicoccus sp. | reverse complement strand
TGCAGGAAGAGGGCATCCGCACCAACCAGAACGCCAAGTGGTACACAGTCCGGGCCTTCGACTATCCATCGACCGTCGCAAGACAGCGCAGGATCGCCGCCGCAGATCGTTCGATGTCCTCCGCGGTCGTCTGCCACCCTGAGACCGACACTCGCATCGCGGCCCGGCCGGCCCAGGTCGTCCCACTCAACCAGCACGTCCCGTCACGCTGGACGGCGGCGATGACGGCCCGCGTTCGGGCATCGCCGACGCTCCCGTCAGTATCCGCAGGGGATCCCTCGAATCGCACCAGGACCTGGTTCAGGACGACCTCGTTGAGGATGGAGACCCGTGGTCCAGCGGCAAGGCGTTCGGCGAATCGCCGTGCGTGGGCACAGTCCCGTTCGACCAGGTCGACGAGTCCCGATCGCCCGAGCGATCGGAGCGCGGCGAGGACCGCGAAACCGCGAGCGCGCCGCGATGACTCCGGCGCCCAGTTGTAGTTGTCGCGCTCGCCACCGTCGGTCTCGATGTAGTACTCCGCCCCCAGCGTCATCGCGGCATGGTGCGCTGCCGCGTCACGGACGAAGACCAGCCCGGAGTCGTACGGCACGTTCAGCCACTTGTGCGCATCGGTCGACCACGAGTCGGCAGCCGCATGACCCCGCATCCGCTCACGCAGCGACGGGACCGCGGCGGCCCAGATCCCGAACGCGCCGTCGATGTGGACCCACGCGCCCTGGTCATGGGCGATCGGGACGATCTCGTCGAGTGGATCGAACGCGCCGGTATTCACGTTGCCGACCTGGGTGCAGACGATCGTCGGGCCATGGATCGTCGCGAGGGCCTCGCGCAGCGCCTCGGGCCGCATCCGACCCTGGTCGTCGGCGGCGATCCGACGGACGTGATCGCCCTCGCGGCCCAGACCCAGCATCTGGAGCGAAGCGTAGACCGTGACATGCGTTCCGCCATGGGTCACGACCGTGACCGGTGGGGCGCCCTGCAGCCCCAGTCGCTCCACGTCCCAGCCGGCCTTCCCGAGGACCCCGTGGCGAGCCGCCGCAAGGGCCGTGAAGTTGGCCATCGTGGCGCCGGTCACGAAGCCGACGCTCGTGCCGCTCGGCAGATCCAGCAGCTCGATGAGCCAGGCACCGGCGACCTCCTCCGCGACCGCGGCCGCCGGCGAGATGACGTACAGGCCCGCGTTCTGATCCCACGCGCTGGTCAGCCAGTCCGCGCCGAGGGCCGCTGGCAGGCCGCCGCCGATGACAAAGCCGAAGTAGCGTGGCCCAGCGCTGCCGACCAAACCAGGTTCGGCGGCGGCCGCAAGCCCCTCCACCACCTCGATCGAATCGGTCGGACCATCTGGGAGCGGGCCGCCGAGGGCCGCTCGGAGCGCGACCAGGTCGACGGGTCGGCCCACCGGTCGGGTGGCCAGCGAATCCAGGTAGTCGCCCGCCAGGGCGGCGGTCCGCGCCAGAAGTCGAGAGTTGTCGGCAAGGTCGGTCATCGGAGATCCCTTTCACGCTGGAACTGCCTCGGACGCTGCACCCGTTCCAGCGCCTGATGCTACCGTGAAGGTACGCTCGCGACGAGGAGGCATCGACATGGACCGCACCGACTTCCGATCCTGGCTTGACCGCTA
>JAYSQM010000244.1:0-2108 GCA_043721575.1 Phycicoccus sp. | reverse complement strand
GCCTGTCATGCCCGTCAGGCCTGGTCGATGAGATCTGCGCGGTTGATGAGGTCGAGAGCGCGGTCGATGACCTGCGGGTCGTCATACGCGAGCCAGTGGATGCGCGGGTCCGGACGGAACCACGACTCCTGGCGGCGGGCGAACTTGCGGGTCGCCGTGATCGTGTCCTCGATGGCACGCTCGGTGCTCAGGAGGCCGTCAAGGTGTGCCAGCGCCTGGCCGTAGCCGAGGGCCTTGGACGCTGTCCGACCCTCGCGCAGTCCGGCGGCTTCCAGTCGACGCACCTCGTCCAGCAGTCCCGCCTCCCACATCCGGTGAACCCTGGCTGCGATGCGCTCATCCATGTCTGGTCTCGGGGACTGAAGGCCGATGGTGATGGTGGGGAGCTGGTACTCGCGGGTTGGCAGGGTGGCTGAGAACGGTCGACCGGTGAGCTCGATGACCTCGAGAGCACGAACTAGGCGACGCCCGTTGTTGGGCTGCATCGCCTGTGCCGCAACCGAATCCACTCGTTCGAGCCGCGCAAACAGGGCCGCGGTGCCCACCTCAGCGAGCTCATCCTCGAGACGCCGGCGCACGGCCGGGTCGGTCGGTGGAATCTCGAGACGGTCGAGCACGGCGCGGACATACAGCCCCGAACCGCCGGCCAGGATCGGTCGCTTCCCGCGAGCCATGATGCCGGCGAGGTCCCGCCGGGCCTCCCGCTGGTATGCCGCGACGCTGGCTTCCTCGCGGACGCCCAGGACGTCGAGCTGATGGTGGACGATCCCCCGCCGTTCCTGGATGGACAGCTTGGCGGTTCCGATGTCCATACCGCGATAGAGCTGCATGGCGTCGGCATTGATGATCTCGCCGTCACATCGCTCGGCGAGGTCGAGCGCAAGATCGGACTTGCCACTGGCGGTCGGCCCCACGACCGCGATGACTGGCACGCCCGCAGTCTTCCAGATGAGCTCGCGTCCAGAGATCAGGTTCGGACCACGTCGTCGCCCGATGGGTTCCGACGCCATGACGCCACGGCCCAGCCGACGCCGTACGGCGCGCCCCTCCATAGCAGCTCGCCCACGCATTCGCCGTCCGCCGCAGCGATGAGCACGGGCCACACCTGAAGCCCGGTCGCGCCCAGCTCACGGCCGAGGTCGTCGTCGATGTGGGCCAGACGACCTGGGAGTCCTGACGCCAAGGCCGCGCACACGTCGTCCTCGTATGCCGGCGCCCGTGAGTCCTCGGCCCGGGGAGCCTTGGGCCCGTGACAGATCGCGCCATCAGCAACCACGATCAAGGCCATGGGCTTTCGATCTCTGCGCAGTTCTTCACCCAGAGAGGCCGCATCAGTTCCGCTGGTTGTCAGCCAACGGGCCGAAGCCCATAGGCCGGCGTGCTCGGGATGTGCAGCCACGTCGCGACTGGCCAGATATCGCCCGACCATCAAGGGCGTAGGCAGGGGTCGGCCATCCGTCGCGCTCTGAGCTCTTTCGGCTAGCGCGGGAACAACGACGTCGCGTCCGAAGCTGGCGAACGACACAGGTCCGACGGAGTCGAACTCCCCTGGCTCTCCGGCGCCTACGACCACCAGCTGCGCAGAATCTGAATCGAAGAACGACGGATCGGCCGACGCCGCAACGAGATCGGACACAGCACGGGATACGACAGCATCGGCGGCATGCCGTAGCCGGTCGAGCTCATGTGCGGCATCACCCATCAGGTCGGGGACGAACGCCGGAGGTCCGGGGACGATGGCAGCGGTGATGAGCATGGTGTGTACCTGGCGATCAGCGACAGGTCGCAGCGAGAGCTGGGGCGGGGGCGGCCTGCGGCGCCCCGATGGACGGCATACCGAGGGTGACCGCGGGACGACCCGATCCGGGCAGATCCTGCAGGGCCTCCCACGCGTCGCCACCTGCAGTGCGGCGAACGGTGAAGAGGCCGCCCAGCGCACCGGAGTCGGCTACCAGGTGATGCGGCGCGGCGCGGGTCACTGCCACCTCAACGACATCGCCGGGGCGCGGCGCCTCGACCCCCGCAGGAACGGCGAAATGCACGAGCCGGTTGTCGCGAGCTCGGCCGGACAACCGAGCGGTCGCGGCGTCCTTGCGGCCTTCCCCGTT
>JAYSQM010000243.1:0-16688 GCA_043721575.1 Phycicoccus sp. | reverse complement strand
CTGCTCGGGCTGTTCCTGCTCGGCGCGGCGGCGTTCGGCGTGGCCTATGCCACCACCAACGTCCCCCAGCCGAATGACCTGGCCAACGCGCAGGCGTCGATCATCTACTTCGCCGACGGCAAGACCGAGATGGACCGGATCAGCGAGGTCAACCGCGAGTCCGTTCCGCTGTCCAAGATCCCGGTTCAGGTCCAGCACGCCCTGCTGGCCGCTGAGGACCGCACGTTCTACCAGAACAAGGGGGTCTCACCTTCGGGTATCGCACGGGCAGTCCTGGTGGCACTCAAGGGCGGGCCGACCCAGGGTGGGTCCACGATCACCCAGCAGTACGTCAAGAACTACTTCCTGACCCAGGACCAGACGATCACCCGCAAGGCCAAAGAGTTCATCATCTCCATCAAGATCGACCAGCAGGAGTCCAAGGACACGATCCTGGCCAACTACCTCAACACGATCTACTACGGCCGCGGCGCGTACGGCATCCAGACCGCAGCCAAGGCCTACTTCCGTGTCGACGCCTCGGCGCTGACCGTCGCCCAGGGCGCGCTGCTCGCCTCCGTGATCCGCGGGCCGTCGTTCTACGACCCCGACCTGGGCGCCACGCAGACGGCCAGTGTCAAGTCGCGGGTGAACTACGTGCTGGACGGGATGGTGACCCAGGGCTGGCTCAGCCCCGCCGAGCGGGCCAAGACCACCTTCCCCGCGACCATTCCTCGGGTCACGGCCACCAAGCTCGGCACGGTCGGCTACCTCACCAACGAGGTCCGCAAGGAGCTCAAGGCCAAGCTGAACCTGTCCGACACCGACATCGACCGCGGCGGCCTGCGGATCGTGACGACCCTCGACAGGACGGCCCAGGCTTCAGCGGTCAAGGCCGTCGTCGACAACATGCCATCCGAGAAGGACGCCGCGAACCTGCATGTCGGCCTCACCGCAATCAAGCCTGGTGACGGCGCCATCGTCGCGATGTACGCAGGCAAGGACTACAGCAAGATCCAGCGCAACGCCTCGACCGAGGACACGATGCAGGGGGGGTCGACGTTCAAGGTGTTCGGGCTCCTGGCCGCGCTGCAGAAGGACATCAGCACCAAGACGCGTTACGCCGGCTACAGCCCCCAGTTCTTCCCCCAGTTCGCCGACGTCAAGGAACCTCGCGGTTCCGTCAAGAACTTCGCGGGCGAGCAGTTTGGCCGCATCGACCTTCGGACGGCTCTCGCGCACTCGGTCAACACGGTCTTCGCTCAGCTGAACATCGACCTGGCCGCCCCCGGCGCCAGCGCCACGGGCGTCAGGGATGCGGCGATCCTGGCGGGGCTGCCGAAGAGCACCGCCGGGCTGGGGACCAACATGTCCAACATCTTCGGCACCGCCTCGCCGCGCGTCATCGACATGGCCAACGCCTATGCGACCATCGCCGCGCAGGGGCAGAGGGCGACGCCATACCTCATCACCAAGGTGACATCCGCGAACGGCAGCATCAACTACACCGTCAAGAAACAGCTGTCGCCGGCCTTCGACCCGAAGGTGACAGCTGACGTCACGGAGGCGATGACGCACGTGGTGACCGAGGGCACCGGCAGCGGCGCCCAAGCGCTCGGTCGTCCTGCTGCGGGCAAGACCGGAACGTCGAGCAACAACCTCGCGGTCTGGTTCGACGGCTTCACCCCGCAGCTCGCGGCCGCGGTCGGGATCTACCAGGGCGATGGCACCAAGACGATAACCGTCAACAACTTCGGCGAGGTCACCGGCGGCACCATCCCGGTCAGGATCTGGACGGCATTCATGAAGGGAGCACTGCAGGGGCAGAAGGTCATCGACTTCCCACCCCGTGCGGGTGTGGGTGACAACGCGATCCCGGTGCCGACCACCGCTCCCACGACGCCGCCGCCGACCACGCCGCCGCCGACGACCGCTCCCACGACGCCGCCGCCGACGGTCCAGCCAACCACCGCTGCGCCCCAGACGGTTCCGCCGACCACCGTTCCGACGACGCCACCAGCCACTTCAGCGATCGCCGTGCCGGGCCTTGGCGGCGGAGGTTAGGGCCGCAGACCCTGGGTCTGCCACGTAGTCTGCCCACCATGTCTCCTCACGCCCCGGAGTCGGTCGCGCCCACCCGCAGCGACCCGGTCGCCGCCGCTGCGAGCGAGGTCATCGGAGGACCCGTCGGGCGGTATGCCGCGCCGGCACGCCGTACCGGGCTGGCACGGCATACGGCGAGGTCCCTGTGGCAGCCGGCGGCTGCGGTCCTGATCGGGCTCTCGAGTCTGAGCGTCGCCTTCGGGGTGCTGCAGAAGGCGCCCTGCTTCGGCAAGGGCTGGAACACCCCGGACCAGTTCTGGCATGCCTGCTATTCGGACCTGCCGGTCGTCTACCTGAGCTCGGGCCTCGGACACGCGATGCCGTATCTGCCCGGCGCCCAACCTCTGGACCAGCCGCTGATCTCGGGACTGGTGATGTGGCTGGTCGGGCTCGCGGTCCCGGACGGCTCCGCGCTGGTGCAGCAGCAGTGGTACTTCGCGCTGTGGGCGGTGCTGATCACCGTCATCGTGATGACCCTGGTCGCCGTGACGGCAGCCTCGGTTCCGGGTGCGCCGTGGCGTGCCGCCCACGTCGCGCTCAGTCCGGTGCTGGTTCTGGCGGGTCTGGTCTCGGTCGACCTGCTCGGCGTCCTGCTCACCTCGGTGGCGTTGTGGGCCTGGGGGCGAGGCAAGATCCCGTTGGCCGGCTTCATCCTGGGTCTGGCCATCTCGGCGCGAAGCTATCCCCTTGTCCTTCTCGTCGCCATCGGCCTGCTTGCCGTGCGCTCCGGCAGGGTGGGCGCCTGGCGAAAGCTCGCGGCGACGGCACTGGCCACCTGGTTCGCGGTGAGCCTGCCCTGGCTGGTGATGAACGCGGATGGCCTGCTGTCGGTCTATCGCAGCTGGTGGCGGGGTGGGGCGAGCTACGGCTCGGTGTGGATGGTGCCGGCGCTGTTGGGGCGGGGCCTGCCGCAGGGCCTGGTGAGCGCGCTCGCCATCTCGGGCTGGGTGGCTGCTGTGGCAGTGGGTGCGTTCTTCGCCCTCAGCCTGGACCGGCGGCCGACGGTCGCCGAGATCTCGCTGGTGATGCTGGTGATCGTCCTCGTGACCGGCAAGGCGGTGCCCGTCCAGGCCGGACTGTGGCTGCTCCCGCTGATCGCCCTCGTGGGCCTGCATTGGCGTGACCACCTGATCTGGGCCGGGTTGGAGGCGATCTACTTCGTGGCCGTGTGGCTCTACATCGCCGGCCTCAGCAAGCCCGACCGCGGTCTGCCGCCGGGCGGGTACTCCGTGCTGCTCGTGCTGCGCCTGGCCGCCATGGCGTTCCTGGTCGTGCAGGTATGGCGGGTCGCCCGGTCCCGCTGGCCGGCCGACCCGCCGGAGGCTGTCGACCCAGGGCTTGTCGACCCAGGGCAGGAGGACGAGGTCGACCCCCTGGCCGGTCCGATGGCAGGTGCGCCGGATCGGGTGCTCGTCCGCCTCGGCTGAGGCCGCAGCTCAGCCGGGCCGCCGGTCGCAGGCACACTGCGCGATTTCAGCCGCAAGGCCAGTTGCCGGTACGCTCGTGAGGTTCGCCTCGTCATACCGCACGTCGTTCGCCGCCCGACCTTGTGTCGGTGGCCTCTGACATGGTGTTTCGAGGTGGGACGCTGCAACCCTCCTGTCACGGATGGACCGTGACCGCCCTAGACCGAAGGAGGTGGGTTATCAGCATGCGTCAGTACGAACTCATGATCATCCTCGACCCAGATCTCGAGGAACGCACCATCTCGCCCTCGCTCGACAAGTTCCTCACCGTCATCACCAAGGACGGCGGCACCCTGGACAACGTCGACCTGTGGGGCAAGCGCCGTCTGGCCTACGAAATCAAGAAGAAGTCCGAGGGCATCTACGCCGTCGTCAACTTCAGCTCGGAGTCGGCCACGGCAAAGGAACTGGACCGTCAGCTCGGCCTGAACGAGTCCATCCTGCGGACCAAGCTCCTGCGCCCCGGCGCCTGATCTCCTAATCCAGAGGACTCGATATGGCTGGCGACACCGTCATCACGATCATCGGCAATCTCACGGCCGACCCCGAGCTGCGGTTCACGCCCTCGGGTGCTGCCGTAGCCAACTTCACCGTTGCCTCGACCCCGCGTCAGTTCGACCGGACGAGCAACGACTGGAAGGACGGGGAGACCCTGTTCATGCGTTGTTCGGTGTGGCGTGACGCGGCGGAGAACGTCGCCGAGTCGCTGCAGCGCGGCACGCGTGTGCTGGTCTCCGGCCGACTGAAGTCTCGTTCCTACGAGACCAAGGAAGGCGAGAAGCGCACGGTCATCGAGATGGACGTCGAAGAGGTCGGCCCGTCGCTGCGCTACGCCACCACCAAGGTCAACCGCACCCAGCGGGGCACCGGAGGCGGCGGCTTCAACGGTGGCGGTCAGGGCAGTGGCGGTCAGGGCAGTGGCGGTCAAAGCGGTAGCGGCCAAAGCGGTGGCGGTCAGGGCGGTGGGTCCACTGGTGGTTCCGGTGGTCAGGGCGCTCCCGCCGACGATCCGTGGGCCACTGGTTCGCCTGCTGCCGCCAACACCGGCGGTGGCGCTCAGCCGGCTGGTCCGCAAGGTGGTTGGGGCAACGGCCCGTCATATGACGAGCCCCCCTTCTAGGAGCCGCCCCCGTTTGGTTGTGGCTCACACCCGCGGTTCCTCACTCGGTTCCGTACGCAAGACGAGACAGATCACAGAAGTCATGCCATCCCAGGGATGAAACCCTGGGCTCCTCTCAAGAAATGGAGAGCACCACGATGGCCAAGCCCGTAGTGCGCAAGCCCAAGAAGAAGGCCAACCCGCTCAAGGCGGCGAAGGTCGAGAACATCGACTACAAGGACACTGCGCTCCTGCGCAAGTTCATCTCCGACCGCGGCAAGATCCGCGCTCGCCGGGTGACCGGTGTGTCCGCCCAGGAGCAGCGTCTCATCGCCACGGCCGTCAAGAACGCCCGTGAGATGGCGCTGCTGCCCTACTCCAGCTCGGCTCGCTGAGCTAGTTGACTGCTGAGCTAGCTGACCGAAAAGGAGAAGCTCAATGAAGGTTATTTTGACTCACGAGGTCACTGGCCTCGGCACGGCTGGTGACGTCGTCGACGTCAAGGACGGCTACGCCCGCAACTTCCTGCTGCGTCGCGGTCTGGCCACCGGCTGGACCAAGGGCGTCGAGAAGCAGGTTGCCGCGATCCAGAAGGGCCGGGAGGTCCGCGAGGTCAAGTCTTTGGACGAGGCCAGGGGTATCAAGGGCCAGCTCGAGGCCAAGGCGGTCACAGTCGCCGCCAAGGCGGGCGCGTCCGGCCGCCTCTTCGGCGCTGTGACCCAGGGCGACGTAGCCGACGCCGTCAAGGCCGCCGGCGGCCCCGAGCTCGACCGTCGCAAGATCGAGCTCTCCAGCTCGATCAAGTCGACCGGCTCGTTCGAGGCGCTCGTGCGTCTGCATCCTGAGGTGCAGGCCACGCTCAAGCTGGACGTCGTCGCCGGCTGACGCCCGACAACGCAGTACGCCAAGGGCGCGGATCCTCATCGGAACCGCGCCCTTGGTCGTGCGCGAGATGTCGTGGGTAAGGTGTCGTGCGTAACGGATTGCGGCGTTCCACCGATATCCAGATACTTGACGTCGTCCCCCGGAGGTTGACCATGTTCGACACCGCCCAGCGCGCGTCGTGGGAGCACAGGCTCGGCGTGCCGGCGAAGCTGGCTCTTGCCGGCGCCGTCGCATTCACCCTTCTCGCGGGCGGCACGGCTCTCGCCGCCGGGTCGACCTCGTCGCAGACTCCCATCGGGCAGTCACCCGCCGCCCAGTCGTTGCTGCGGGGTGACAGCCGAAGCACCAACGCAACCGATCCCGAGGGCGAGTCGGCGGAAGGCGCAGGCCGAGCGGCCGACGAGTCCAAGGCTGACACCACGGCCCGGGGTGTGCATGGAGCGTGCGTCTCCAGGGTCGCGCACGACAGGTCAACGGTGGGCCGGGACCATGGAGCAGCAGTCTCTGCGGCGGCACACTCGTGCCCCAAGGGGTCTGACGCCGCCAGCGGTCCGAAGAAGTCAGCGACCGGCAAGGTCAAGTGTGCCGAGAAGTCAGCGGTGGGCAAGACCAAGTGTGCCGAGAAGTCAGGCTCTGGCAAGGCTCACGGCAAGGGCTAACGCTCGTAGACCATGACGTCAACGGAGTACTGGCCTCCGCGGTAGCAATGGTCGCCGAACTCGACCGGTGCACCGTTGCCGTCAAAGGCCCGGCGGGTCATCGTCAGCAGTGGCTCTGCCCTGGTCAGCTTAAGCAGCCGCCGCTCGTGCGCGGTGGCGTTGCGGGCGCCGAAGTTCTGCCGCGCGACCGCCGGCCGGACCCCTCGCTGACGTAGCAGGGCATACAGCCCGTCGTTCTGCATCTGCTCGGCGGTCAGGTCAGCGAACGCCGACGGGAGCCAGTTGCGCATCACCGCGAGTGGGGCGTCACCGGCATAACGCAGGCGGACCAGCGCCACCAGCGGCGTGGACGGATCGAGCCCGAGGGCAACGGCGGCGCGCTCATTCGTGACCCCGGTCTGCAGGCTCAGGACCTGCGTGCTGGGCGCGCGCCCCTGGCGGGCCAGGTCGTCGTACAGGCTGGTGAGCTCGGCCCGACGGTGGACCATCTGGTTCGCGACGGTGGTGCCGATGCCGCGTCGACGCACCAGCAGGCCCCGGCCGACCAGCTCGGCAATGGCGCGCCGGACCGTCGGGCGGGAGAGGCCCAGCCGGGCTGCCAGGGCGACCTCGTTCTCGAACGCGTCCCCGGGCGAGAGCGTCCCGTCGGCGATCGCGGCGATGAGCTGTCCGGCCAGCTGGTGGTACAGCGGGACCGGACTGGCCCGGTCGATCAGGACTGGCAACGCGGACATGCGGCGATGCTACATGGAGCCACTTTGTATGTCACGAAGTACAAATGTCCTTACAAATTCTTGACAACATGTTCGCGACCGAGTGAGGCTGGGTCCACCGTGCCGTGAGATGAACCATCTGGGAGGGTCTGAGCATGCGCATTGGGTTGGTTGGAGTGGGCCGGATCGGGGCTTTTCATGCTGCGACGCTGAAAGGTCTGGACAACGTCGAACAGGTCGTCGTCGCCGATGCCGATCCGGCGCGGGCGCGGGCCGTGGCCAAGGAGCTCGGACTCGAAGCCGTGGCCGATGTCGAGGCCATGCTCCGTGCCGGCCTGGACGGAGTCGCCATCTGCGCATCCACCAGCGCCCACGCCGAGCTGATCGGGCGTGCCCAGGATGCGGGGCTCACCACGTTCTGCGAGAAGCCGCTCGCCTCGGACCTGCAGGGCACGCGGTTGATCGCCGAGCGCGTGGTCGACGGAAGGGTGCCGGTCCACATCGGCTTCCAGCGTCGTTTCGACGCCGGCTTCCGGGCCGCCCATGACGCCGTGACCAGCGGGAGCCTGGGCTGGATCCACACGATTCGCGCCAACACCTGCGATGCCACGCCGCCGCACGCTTCCTACATCGCGACCTCGGGCGGGTTCTTCCGCGACTGCAGCATCCACGACTTCGACGCGGTGCGGTTCGTCACCGGCCGCGAAGTCGCCAGCGTCTACGCCGTGGGCGAGAATCGCGGCGAGGCCTTCTTCGCCGAGTCCGGTGACGTCGACGCGGCCGCTGCGGTGCTCACCCTGGACGACGGCACCCTCGCGCTCATCTCCGGCTCCCGCTACAACGCTCGCGGCTACGACGTGCGGTTGGAGGCGTTGGGCAGCAAGGACTCCGTTTGCGTCGGAATGGACGATCGACTGCCCCTGCGCTCGGTCGAGGCGGGCGTCGACTTCCCCTCCGCCAAGCCCTATGCCGACTTCATGGAGCGGTTCCGCCAGGCGTATGTCGACGAGCTGGCCGCGTTCACCGACCTCGTCGCCGGCCGGATCGAGACGCCGTGCTCGGTCCAGGATGCGCTCCGGGCGTTCCTGGTCGCCGAGGCATGTGACCTCTCGCGGCGCGAGGGCCGTCCGGTACGCATGGACGAGGTGGGTCAGTGACGAATGGCCGAGGTCGGCCAGTGACGGCGATCGCGGACCGCATCGCCGGGGCGCCCATCTCTTGGGGGGTCTGCGAGGTCTCCGGGTGGGGCTGGCAGCTCGACGCCGCGACGGTGCTCTCGCAGATGCAGGAGGTCGGCCTGGTCGCAACCGAGTTCGGACCAGATGGCTTCCTGCCCGATGAGCCACAGGCCAAGGCAAAGACGTTGGCAGACAATGGGTTACGTGCTGTCGGCGGATTTGTGCCGGTCGTGTTGCATGATCCGGCGCACAACCCGGTCCCCGAGATCGAGCAAGCCCTCAAGGGCTTCGCAGCCGCCGGCGCGGGCACTCTGGTTTTGGCTGCCGCGACGGGGACCGACGGGTATGACGCGCGGCCGGTCCTGGACGACGCCGGCTGGCAGGTGCTGCTCACCAACCTCGACCGACTTGCCGCGGTCGCAGGGCGGAGCGCGATCACCACCACTGTGCACCCGCACGTCGGCACAATGGTCGAGACCGCGGACGATGTCGAGCGGGTTCTTGCCGGCAGTGTGATCGGGCTGTGTCTGGACACCGGGCACCTGCTCATCGGCGGCGCGGACCCGGTGGCCCTGGCGGCCGAGCATGCGGGACGGATCCGGCATACCCACCTCAAGGATGTGGATGCGACCTGGGCGAGGCGGGTGCAGTCTGGTGAGGTGACATACACCGACGCGGTCCGCCAGGGAATGTACCGCCCGCTGGGCCAGGGCGATGTGGACATCGCCGCCATCGTCGGCTCGCTGGAGGGCGTGGGGTATCACGGGTGGTACGTCCTCGAGCAGGACACCATCCTGGCCGGACCTCCCGCGGCTGGCGACGACGGGCCGATAGCCGACGTCCGCGCCAGCATCGAGCACCTGTTCGCCATCGCCGGGGGCCTCGCATGAGCGCTGCCACTGCCACCTTGGACGCTGCCACCATGGACGCTGACCCAATGGACGCTCCTCCATTCGACGTGCTCACGATCGGGCGGGTTGGCGTCGACCTGTATCCACTGCAGTCGGGCGTTCACCTGCAGGACGTGGAGACGTTCGGCAAGTTCCTCGGCGGCAGCCCGACAAATGTCGCGGTGGCCGCGGCGCGGCACGGACGGCGCTCGGCCGTCATCACCCGCACCGGCCAGGACCCCTTCGGCACGTTCATCCATCAGGCTCTGCGAGACCTCGGCGTGGACGACCGTTTCGTGACGGCGGTCGACTCTCTGCCCACGCCGATCACGTTCTGTGAGATCTTCCCGCCCGACCACTTCCCGCTGTACTTCTACCGATACCCGGTGGCCCCGGACCTGCAGATCAAGGCGTCGGAGATCGATCTGGGTGCCGTGCGCTCGGCCTCGATCTACTGGTCCACGTTGACCGGGCTGTCGGCCGAGCCCAGCCGCGGCGCGCACTTTGCCGCGTGGGAGGCCCGAGGTCGGGCGCCGCTGACCATCCTGGACCTGGACTACCGGCCGATGTTCTGGAACGACCGCGGCGAGGCCCACGCCCAGGCGGATCGGGCCTTGTCGATGGTGACGGTTGCTGTCGGCAACCGCGAGGAGTGCGAGGTCGCCGTGGGCGAGAGTGACCCTGACCGTGTCGCAGAAGCGTTGCTGGACAAGGGGATCGAGCTGGCCATTGTCAAACAGGGCTCCAAGGGTGTGCTAGCCCGGACCCGCGACGAGCGGGTCGAGGTCGCGCCGTGGCCTGTCGTGGTCGTCAACGGTCTCGGCGCCGGGGACGCCTTCGGTGGCGCACTGTGTCACGGCCTGCTGGCAGGCTGGCCCCTGGAGCGAGTCCTGAGGTTTGCCAACGTTGCTGGGGCGATCGTGGCTTCTCGGCTTGAGTGCTCGACAGCCATGCCGACCCCCCACGAGGTCGAGCAGCTCATGGGGGAACAGGTCACTGGCGAGCAGGTGTCGGCATGAGCGTGAGCGCCCCGCTCGACGTCGCGCAGCTCACCGAGATCCGGGCGAGGTGCCCGGAAGCCATCGGCGAGGCTTGGGGGCGGCGCGCACGTCGACCGCTTCTCGGCGTCGACGGCCGACTGCTCATCGTTGCCGCCGACCACCCGGCCCGCGCAGCTCTCGGCGTCCGCAGTGATGCCATGGCGATGGCCAGTCGCACGGACCTGTTGCTGCGCCTGCGAACTGCGCTCGGCCGGCCAGGCGTCGACGGCGTCCTGGCCACCCCGGACATCCTCGAGGACCTGCTGCTGATGGGCGCGCTCGAGGGCCGGCTCGCGATCGGTTCGATGAACCGCGGTGGCCTCCAGGGCGCGAGCTTCGAGCTCGACGACCGGTTCACGGCATACGGGGCAGGCGACCTGGCGTCCCGCGGCCTGGACGGCGGCAAGATGCTGACCCGTATCGATTTGAGCGACGCCGGGACCGCCGCGACCCTGCAGTCCTGTGCCCGGGCGGTCACCGAGCTTGCGGCGCATCGCCTGATGGCGATGGTCGAGCCGTTCTGGTCCACTCGCCGTCAGGGACGCGTGATGAACCTGCTCGACCCGGACTCGGTGATCAGGTCGATCCACGTCGCCTCCGGCCTGGGAGCCACGAGCGCCTACACCTGGCTCAAGCTCCCCGTGGTCGACGACCTTGCTCGCGTCATGGACGCCACGACCCTCCCGACGTTGCTGCTCGGTGGCGACCCGACCGGATCGCCGCAGGAGACCTACGCATCCTGGGGCCAGGCGCTGACGCTGCCTTCGGTGCGAGGTCTGGTGGTGGGACGGGCGCTGCTGTTCCCGCCCGATGACGAGGTCGCGGCCGCGGTCGACGTGGCCGCCGAGCTGGTGCACGGAGGTGCGTCGTGAGTGAGTGGTATCGACCGGCCGGCTCCGCCAGCCGGGCAGGTTTCGACGTGGCGATCGGGCCGCGGGAGGCGGGCTGGGAACACACCGGCCTGTATGTCGTGACGCTCGCCCCGGGTGAGTCACGCGTCATCACCGGCGGGGAGCATGAGTGGCTGGTTCTTCCGCTGTCCGGGCAGGTCCGGGTCGAGTGCGCCGGCAAGCCGCTGTTCCTGTCCGGGCGGACGGGGCCCTTCGCGGGACCGACGGACTACGCCTACGTGCCGGTCTCGTCGACCTTCACGATCACCAGCACTGCCGGTGCACGGATCGCCCTGCCGCACGCAAAGGCGTCAAAACTGTTGCCGTTCAGGCGAGTCCCTGCCGAAGCGACCGTTGTCGAGCTGCGAGGTGCCGGGCACTGCTCGCGCCAGGTCAACAACTTCGGGACTCCGTCGGTGCTCGAGGCGGACTCGATCATCGCCTGCGAGGTGCTGACCCCGGCGGGCAACTGGTCGTCCTATCCGCCGCACAAGCACGACGAGCACCGCCCGGGCGCTGAGAGCGTCCTGGAGGAGATCTACTACTTCGAGATGCGCGCCGAAAGCGCTGCGCCGACATCAGCCAAGCCCTTGGGGTACCAACGGGTCTATGGCACCAGGGACCGACCGATCAACGTCATGGTTGAGGTTCGTAGTGGTGACGTCGTCCTGGTCCCGTATGGCTGGCATGGTCCCGCGATGGCACCCCCCGGCTACGACATGTACTACCTGAACGTGATGGCGGGTCCGGGTGCACAGCGCGAATGGCTGATCAGCGACGACCCCGATCATGCATGGGTACGCCATACGTGGGCTTCCCAAAAGATCGACCCCCGGCTTCCGTTCGGTGGCCACCGATGAGCCAGACGATCCCGCTGACCGTGGCCCAGGCCGTCGTGAAGTTCCTCGCGCGGCAGTACTCCGAGCGCGATGGTGTCCAGCACCGGCTGATCGAAGGCTGCTTCGGCATCTTCGGTCACGGCAACATCGCCGGACTCGGTCAGGCGCTGATGCAAACGGAGCTCGAGGGCGATAACGAGGCGTTGCGGTACTTCCAGTGCCGCAACGAACAGGGCATGGTGCACACCGCGGTCGGCTTCTCGCGGATGCGGAACCGCCTGCAGACACTGGCTTGTACGACTTCCGTGGGGCCGGGCGCGACCAACCTGGTCACCGGGGCCGCACTGGCGACGATCAACCGGATCCCCGTGTTGTTGCTGCCCGGCGACGTCTTCGCGACCCGGGCCAGCGGCACCGTCCTGCAGGAGCTCGAGTCCCCACGCGGCCACGACATATCCGTCAACGACACGCTGCGCCCTGTGTCGGTGTTCTTCGACCGGGTGTGGCGACCCGAGCAGCTGCCGTCCGTGCTGCTCGGCGCGATGCGCGCACTGACCGACCCGGCCAACACCGGAGCGGTGACCATCGCGCTGCCGCAGGACGTCCAGGCCGAAGCGCGGGACTGGCCGGTCGAGCTCTTCGACGCTCGGGTCTGGCACGTCGCCAGGCCCCTGCCCGAGACCGCCGTGCTTCGGCAGGCCGTGGCCGCGATTCGTGCCTCAGAGCGCCCGCTGATCGTCGCTGGTGGCGGTGTCCGCTACTCCGAGGCCACTCAGGCGTTACGCCAGTTCGCTGAGGCCACAGGCATACCCGTTGCCGAGACGCAGGCAGGCAAAGGCTCCCTGGCGTGGGACCACCCGCAGTCAGTGGGTGCCATCGGAGCGACCGGCACCACTGCTGCCAACACCCTGGCCGCCGAGGCCGATCTCGTGGTCGGCATCGGCACCCGCTGGAGCGACTTCACCACCGCATCCATGAGCGCCTTCGGCGACCCGGCTGTCCGGTTCGTCAATATCAACGTGGCAGATTTCGACGGGCACAAGCTCTCCGGTCTGTCCGTGGTCGCCGATGCTCGGGAAGCGTTGCAGACATTGACAACCCACCTTGTCGGGTGGCAGGCGGACCCGGCATACACGCATCGGGCGAGCGACCTGGCAGCTGCGTGGGACGGTGTGGTCGCGGCGGCATACGACCTTGGCGGCGATCTGGGCGCGGTCCCACGCCAGAGCCAGGTGATCGGTGCGGTCAACGACCTGTCCGGCACCCGTGACGTCGTCGTGGGTGCTGCCGGCTCGATGCCCGGCGACCTGCACAAGATGTGGCGGACCAGTGACGCCATGGGCTACCAGGTGGAGTACGGCTACTCGTGCATGGGCTATGAGATCGCCGGCGGGCTCGGGGTCAAGATGGCCGAACCCGACCGCGAGGTCATCGTGATGGTGGGTGACGGGTCGTACCTGATGATGGCGCAGGAGCTCGTGACCGCGGTGCAGGAGGGCCTCAAGCTGGTCGTCGTGATCGTGCAGAACCACGGCTTCGCATCCATCGGAGGTCTCTCCGAAACCGTTGGTGCGCCACGGTTCGGCACCAACTATCGGTATCGCGGTCACAGTGGTCAGCTTGATGGCGACATCCTTCCGGTCGACCTGGCTGCCAATGCTGCCAGTCTCGGTGCGCAGGTCCTTCGCGCCGACACCCTGGGCACGTTCAGGCAGTGCCTGAGCCAGGCGATGGCGGCCACCCGGACCACAGTGGTCCACGTGGAGTGCGATCTGGCCACGGGCTCCCCGTCGAGTCGTTCATGGTGGGACGTTCCCGTCGCCCAGGTCTCCACCCAGCCGGCCACGCGCGCAGCGCGGTCGGCATACGAGCAGGCGAAGACCCACCAGCGGGGCCATCTAGGCCCCTTCAACGACTGAGCCCCTTCAATGAGAGTAGGCACGAACAATGAGGTTCCGTAGATTCGCAGTAGTGACCGTCGCCGCGTCCGCACTGGTCGTCGCCGGCTGCAGCAATGGCGCCCCGGGTACCGGTTCGGGCAACACTGCGGCCAACGCAGGAGGGGGCGTCATCACCGTGGCGCTCGTGACCCACGCGGCGCCCGGTGACGCGTTCTGGGACGTCGTGAAGTCCGGCGCCGAGGCGGCCGGCAAGCAGGAGGGCATCAAGGTCACCTACGCGGGCGACCCGGACCCGGCCAAACAGAGCCAGCTGATCGACAACGCCGTGGCGCAGAAGGTACAGGGCATCGCGGTGTCGATGGCCAACCCGGACGGCCTCAAGGAGTCTATCCAGAAGGCGATTGCCGCCGGCGTCCCGGTTATCACGATCAACTCGGGCCTGGAGAAGTCCAAGGGGTTCGGTGCGCTGACCCACGTTGGCCAGAGTGAGGAGCTTGCCGGAGAGGGGACGGGCGAGAAGTTCAAGTCTCTCGGGGCCAAGAAGCTGCTGTGTGTGATCCACGAAGCCGGCAACGTCGGTCTGGAGTCACGTTGCTCCGGGGCCAAGAAGACCTTCGGTGACGCGCAGAACCTCCAGGTAGACATCTCCAACATTGCCGACGCGCAGAACACCATCAAGTCCAAGCTCCTCGCCGACCCCAGCATCGACGGCGTCCTCACCCTGAACCCGGGTCTGGCCAAGGCAGCGGTCGCAGCCAAGAAGGAAGCGAAAAGCAAGGCACAGATCGCCACCTTCGACGTGTCCTCCGACGTCATCGACGCGCTTCTGGCCGGCGACGTAGCGTTTGCCGTGGACCAGCAGCCGTACCTCCAGGGTTACCTGCCCGTCGTCTTCTTCGCGCTGAAAGTTCGTAACGGCAACGATGTCGGTGGCGGTCAGCCGGTCTACTCCGGTCCTGGCTTCGTGACCAAGGACAACGCCGCGCAGGTCAAGCAGTTTGCGGCCGCCGGGACACGATGAGCACTATGACGGCCGGCGTCGACGAACGTCTGGCCACCACCTCGTGGGCGGCGCGGATGATGCGTCGCCCCGAGGTGGGGTCGGCGGCTGCGGCGCTGATCATCTTCGTCTTCTTCAGCACAGCCACCGATGCCTTCCTGACGGCTGGCGGTGCCTCGACCTGGCTCGAGTCGTCGGCGCAGTTCGGCATCATGGCAGTTGCGGTGTCGCTGTTGATGATCGGCGGTGAGTTCGACCTCTCCGCCGGCACGATGGTCGGCACGACTGGCCTGATCGTCGGCGTCCTGGCGACCAACCTGCAGGTCAACCTCTGGATCGCGGTGCTGGCCTCGCTGGTCGCCGCGACACTGATCGGCGCGCTCAACGGGTGGCTGGTGGTCAAGACCAGGCTGCCGAGCTTCATCGTCACGCTCGGCACGTTCTTCGTCCTGCAAGGGATCAACCTGGCCGGCACCAAGCTGGTCACCGGGCAGGTGTCGGTCCAGGGGTTCTCCGACGTGGCAGGGTTCTACGACGCGCGACTGGTCTTCGGCTCCTCGTCGCAGTTCGGCGGCTTCACGCTGCAGATCTCGGTGGTGTGGTGGCTCCTGCTCACCGCGGCAGCGACCTGGGTCCTGCTGCGCACCCGCGCGGGCAACTGGATCTTCGCCGTCGGTGGTGACCAGAGCAGCGCGCGTCAGGTCGGCGTGCCGGTGATGCGCACCAAGATCGGCCTGTTCATGACGACCGCGCTTGCTGCGTGGCTCGTGGGCATGCTGCAGCTGTTCAAGACCTCCACGGTGCAGGCGTCCACCGGGGTCGGCCAGGAGTTCATCTACATCATCTGCGCCGTCGTCGGCGGGTGCCTGCTCACCGGTGGATACGGGTCGGCGATCGGTGCCGCACTGGGTGCCCTGATCTACGGTATGACCTTGCAGGGCATCGTCTTCGCCCAGTGGGACAACAACTGGCTCAAGGCCTTTCTCGGCGTCATGCTGCTCGGTGCCGTGCTCGTCAACAACTGGATCCGTCGCCGCGCGGAGGTACGAAAATGACTGCCGCAGACGAGAGCCCAACAGAGCTGGTGACGCCTGCGCCCACACTGGCCGGTGCGTCCGTCGAGGAGGTCCCGGGGCCGGCCGCCGAGGCCCCGCAGCTGCCCAAGGCGCACGAGTGCATCATCGAGGTTCAGAACCTGGGCAAGTCCTACGGCAGCATCATCGCGCTGCGGGACGTCAGCACCAAGGTAAACGCCGGCGAGGTCACCTGCATTCTGGGTGACAACGGCGCCGGCAAGTCGACCTTGATCAAGATCCTGGCCGGAGCGCACGAGCACTCCGAGGGTGTGTTCAAGGTCGACGGCATCGAGCGTCGGATGAGCAGTCCTCGAGCCGCGCTGGCTCTCGGTATCGCCACGGTCTACCAGGACCTCGCGATCGTTCCGCTGATGCCGGTCTGGCGCAACTTCTTCCTGGGGTCCGAGCCGACCAAGGGTCTTGGCCCGATGAAGCGGATGGACGTCGCGGCGATGAGACGGATCACCCGCGACGAGCTGCTCAAGATGGGCATCGACCTGCGTGACGTGGACCAGCCGATCGGGACGATGTCCGGGGGTGAGCGTCAGTCCGTGGCGATCGCGCGGGCGGTCTACTTCGGGGCGCGGGTGCTGATCCTCGATGAGCCGACGGCGGCTTTGGGCGTCAAACAGGCCGGGGTCGTGCTGCGCTACATCGCGCAGGCGCGTGACCGCGGGCTGGGCGTCGTGTTCATTACCCACAACCCGCACCACGCCTACCCGATCGGTGACCGGTTCCTGGTCCTCAAGCGCGGCCGGAGTCTGGGGGAGTGGGAGAAGAAGGACATCGACATCGACGAGCTGACCAGGTTGATGGCAGGAGGCGACGAGCTCGACGCTCTCGCCCACGAGCTCCGTCGCGCCTGACTGCAGAACTCTGCGACTGAGTGAACCGGCCTGACGTGAGCAAACCGGGTGTCAGCGGGTGGCGCCGGTGACCAGCCAGGCGTCGCCGCGGGCCCGCCAGCCCA
>JAYSQM010000242.1:0-2033 GCA_043721575.1 Phycicoccus sp. | reverse complement strand
TCCGCATCGTCGGCCGATGACCGTGTTGGCGGCGTGCACTCATCGGAGACAGGGCCGGTCTCCGATGGCAGTGAGTCACTCGAGGGGCCGACTGTCGGGGTCATCTCGCGGATCCTGCGCCATCCCGGCTTTCTGGCGGTTATGGTCAGCGCCCTGCTCGCAGTGGCGACCTGGCGCCCGCTGCTCGGGGCTCTGATCTCCACCAACGGCCAAGGCGTCGCTGGTGCCGAGCTCCTGCCGATGTCCACGGATGCCTCCGGGCTCTGGCACGCCTGGCTGGACGGATGGCATGGAGCAGGACTGGGCAATGCACTCGCGTCCGCGCCATATCTGCCGGTCCTGTCCGCGGGGGCCTGGGTTCTCGAACACCTGCCGTTCATCGACACCCCGGCGTCCTCGGTCGGCGTCTCGATCGCCTGGCTTCTGGCAGGGGCCATCCCGCTGTCCGCGTGGACGGCATACCTCGGGGCTCGAGTCGCGACCCGAGCGCCCTGGCCTCGGGCGTGGGCGGCGCTGGCCTGGGCATCACTGGGGACCCTGACCACAGCGCAGGCAAGCGGACGGCTCGGGGCGGTCGTCGCGCACATCCTGCTGCCACTGGTCGTAGCCGGATTCGCCTGTGCCGCAAGGCGATCCACGGGCGTTTCGGTCACCTTCGGTGCGGCAACCGCGCTCAGCGTGACTGGTGCCTTCAACCCGGCGCTCGCGGCGTTGGGTGGACTCGCCGCTCTCGTTCTGCTCGTCGTCGGGCACGGAGCGACCCGGCTTCGCGCCGCGGTGCTTCTGTTGGTGCCCGCAGGTTTGTTGGGGCCGTGGATCCTGACGCTGGTTGACAAGCCGCTGCTCTTGCTGACCGGGCCGGGTCTGACGGTCTGGTCGGGTGCGGCGTCTGCGCCGTGGCAGCTCGCGCTGCTGCACCCCGGCGGTCCCGGTTCCTATCCCGCGCTGTTGTCGGCACCGATCGTGCTCGCGGGTGTCGTCGCCATGTTGCGGCGCGGGATGGCCTCCCGAGCGATGACGGTGCTCGCAGTTCTCACCGTCATCGGTCTGGCGTTGGGTGTGGCGTCACCGCACGTCATCATCGGCCGAATTCCGCAGGGACCGCCTGGTGGGGGTGGTCCGATCACCATCTGGGCTGGCACGGGGCTCGACCTTGCGGCGTTGGCGTTGATCGCCGCTGCGGTTCTCGGCCTCGACGGGCTTTCGGGTCGACTCTCACGCTCCGGCTTCGGCTGGCGCCAGATCCTGGTTGTCCCCGTCGTCGCGGCAGCTGTCCTGGGAGTCGTGGCCAGTGTCGCGATGGCAGGGTGGTTCGGGGTCGGCGAGGCGCTGACCGGGAAGGTGCCCAACATGCCCGCTGTTGCTGCAGATCAGGCCGAAGGCCCCCTGGGCAGTCGACTGCTTGTCATGACCAGCGGCGCGGGCACCATCGGCTATCGGCTGGTGGGCAGTGAGCCCGGCACGGTGGTCCGCGATCTGCCGGGTGTGGCCGTTTCACCGGACCCCTTGGTGGCCGCTGCAGTCAAGATCACTGTCAGCGACGGTGCGGCGGCCTCGGCCAACGCCGCCCGGGATGCGCTCGCCGATCTTGGCGTCGGGTTCGTGGCGTTCCGCGGCGCCGCGACCGAGCCGCTGGTCCGACGCCTTGACGCCACGGCGGGGATGACCAGGCTCAGCGACAGCCAAGGGCTGATTCTCTGGCGTGTTCTGCCGCGCGAGAACGCGGTGAGCTCGTCACGGCTGCGGCTGGTGGACGCCAAAGGTGCACCCCTGCAGTCGATCGCTGTTACCGGCGACCACGGTCGAACCGATGTCAGGCTCGGCGCGGCCACGGCCGGCGCACCCGCGGCCGGGCGTCAACTGGTCGTCGCAGAGCCGGCACGGTGGGCGGACCACGCGCGCGTGACGTTCTCCGGACGCGAGCTCGCGGCGGTCGCCGGCGGCGAGCAGCCGGCATACGTCTTGCCCTCTACCGCCGGTCAGCTGACCATCACCCTTGCGCCGACCCAACAACGGTGGCGCTGGGGGCAGTT
>JAYSQM010000241.1:0-1919 GCA_043721575.1 Phycicoccus sp. | reverse complement strand
GCTCCGAGGGAGAGGCCTCGCAGCACGTTGAACAGCGGGTCGAGGATCCGGCGCTGGTCCTGGATGTCGCCCACGCCGGGAGAGCCGATGAACGAGCTGGTGATCACGTCGTACTTGGTCGGGTCCGACAGCTGCACCCGGAAGCTCTCGGGCATCTGCTCGGGCTTGATGTCGCGGTAGCTCGGGCTGTCCTTGTACTGCTCCTTGAGGCGGTTGTACGCCTCCTGCTGTGACTCGGGGAAGACGCCCTTGACCAGCGGCCTCATCGCGTCGAGCTGGCTGCGAATCTGCTTGCGCTGGGGGTCGGTGACGGCGCCCGCGGAGCAGTTGGGCAGGTCCGACTTGGCAGTGCACAAGAAGATCGAGACCTGGACCCGGTCGTACCAGTAGTCCTTCATGGTCTGGACCTGCAGCTGGGTCAAGACACCGAGCCCGAGGAACAGCACAGACACCATCGTCACGAGAGCGACCGAGATCGCCATGGACAGGTTTCGGCGCAGGCCGATCCAGATCTCGCTGAGGATGAACTGCAGGCGCATGGCTCTCTTTCGGTCGCTTCGTCGGTATGCCGTGTGGTCGCGATGCCTTCTGGGGCGGCAGTGCCCGCTGGGCGGCGCTAGCGCTGCGCCCCGTAGACGCCGCGGCTCTGGTCACGGACCACCTCGCCGTTGTTGAGCTCGACGACGCGCTTGCGCAGCTGGTCGACGATCTCGTCGTCGTGGGTGGCCATCACGATGGTCGTGCCGGTGCGGTTGATGCGATCCAGCAGGCGCACGATGTCCAGGCTGGTCGTCGGGTCGAGGTTGCCGGTGGGCTCGTCGGCCAGCAGGATCGCAGGCTTGTTGACGAAGGCGCGGGCAATGGCCACACGTTGCTGCTCACCACCGGAGAGCTCGTGCGGCAGGCGCTTCTCCAAGCCGCCGAGCCCGACCATCTCGAGGGTCTCGGGCACGACCGCCTTGATGGCATGGCGCGACTTGCCCAGGACCTGCAGGGCGAAGGCGACGTTCTGGAAGACGTTCTTGTTCGGCAGCAGCCGGAAGTCCTGGAAGACCGTGCCGATCTCGCGGCGAAGTGCCGGCACCTTTCGGCTGGGCAGGCTGGACAGCTCGCGGCCGGCCACGAGCACGTTGCCGGAACTCGCTGCCTCTTCGCACAGGATCAGTCGCAGCAGGGTGGACTTGCCCGATCCGGACTGACCCACCACGAATACGAACTCGCCGCGTTCGACCTCGAGGGAGATCCCCCGCAGTGCCGGTTGGTTGGAGCGCGGATAGGTCTTGCTGACGTTCTCGAAGCGAATCATGAGTGCGGTGCGCCTTTGCAGGCTTGGGGACAGGACGCCCCGTCAAGCGGGGATGCCCTGCGGCGCAGGAGCCGGCGCCGCAGGTGCACCTCCGAGGGTACGACGGCTTGCTTGGGTTTGCGGGCACCGTGCGGTCCCCGGCGTTGCGGCCTCAGGCCTCGTCGCGCTCGGCGCTGCGCTTCCAGCGGATCCCGGCCTCGATGAAACCGTCGATGTCGCCGTCGAACACGCCGCTGGTGTTGCCCACCTCGTGCTCGGTGCGCAGGTCCTTGACCATCTGGTAGGGGTTCAGCACGTACGAGCGCATCTGGTCGCCCCAGCTCGCCTTGACGTCTCCGGCCATGGCCTTCTTCTGTGCATGCTCCTCGGCCTGACGCTGCAACAGCAACCGGGACTGCAGGACCCGCAGTGCTGCGGCCCGGTTCTGGATCTGGGACTTCTCGTTCTGCATCGAGACCACGATGCCGGTGGGGATGTGCGTCATCCGGACGGCCGAGTCTGTGGTGTTGACCGACTGGCCACCGGGGCCGCTGGAGCGGAAGACGTCGACCTTGATCTCGTTGTCCGGGATCTCGATGCTGTCCGTCGGCTCGATCAGCGGGATCACCTCGAC
>JAYSQM010000240.1:0-1051 GCA_043721575.1 Phycicoccus sp. | reverse complement strand
AGTTCGCCTTCGCCGGATCGGTCATCGGGCTCCTGGTCGCCGTGGCCTATGAGGTGTTCTTCCTCCGCCGCAGTGGTGCCACTCCGGGCAAGAAGATCGCCGGCATCAGTGTGCGTCTGCGCGACCGGGCCGGGCCGCCGCCGATGAAAGCCATCCTGGGCCGCAGTGTGTGCTACTTCGGCTTCTCGCTGGTCTCCATCCTCAGCCTGCTCGACGTCCTGTGGCCGTTGTGGGACGACAAGAAGCAGGCCCTCCACGACAAGGTCGTGGCGACCAACGTCGTCGTCGGGCCCCAGCCCAAGCGCGACGCCTGACGGCTGGCCGGTCGAGATGGCGGTCAGGCGAGTGCGGGCGCGATCGTGCCGACGACCTCGCCCAGACCGATGCGCGCACCATCGGGGCCGGGAGCCCAACCGGTGACCGTCACGGTGTCGCCATCCTGCAGGAAGGCCCGCGTCGTGCCGTCGTCCAGGGTCAGTGGTTCCTGACCGTTCCAGGTCAGCTCCATCAGGCTGCCGCGGGTGTGCCTCTCGGGGCCGCTGATGGTGCCGGAGGCAAACAGGTCGCCATCGCGCAGGCTCGCGCCGTTGACCGTCAGGTGCGCGAGCATCTGGGCGGGGGACCAGTACATGCCGGCGTACGTCGGGCTCGACACCAAGGTGCCGTTGATCCGCACCTCCAGGTGGACGTCGAGGCCGAAAAGGCCTGAGCCAGAACCGCTTGTCCCAGAACCGCTTGTCCCAGAACCTCTGAGGTAGGGGAGCGGCTCGGGATCCTGGTGCGGCAGCGGCACCTTGGCTGCTTCCAGGGCATCCATCGGAACGACCCAGGCGCCCAGGCTGGAGCCGAACGACTTGCCCAGGAACGGGCCGAGCGGGACGTACTCCCAGGCCTGGATGTCGCGGGCGCTCCAGTCGTTGAACAGGGCGACCCCGAAGATGTGGTCGGCTGCGTCGTCGATGCCGACCCGGCTGCCGAGCTCGGTGCTGCCGCCGACGATGAAGCCGAGCTCCGCCTCGATGTCGAGCTTGACGCTCGGGCCGTAGGTCGG
>JAYSQM010000239.1:0-1695 GCA_043721575.1 Phycicoccus sp. | reverse complement strand
CCTCGCCGGTGTCCGAGACGGACAGCACCACCCCACCGGTCCCGGGCGATGGGGCGGCCGAGATCGTGACCGTGCCACCGGTGGGGGTGTGCCGCAGGGCGTTGTCCAACAGGTTGCCCAGGACCTGTCCGATCCGGTCTGGGTCGATCCGCAGTTCGGGCAGACCGGCGGCGATGTCCGTGACCGGGCGAACCCCCTTCGCCTGGTATGCCTCGGCCGCCGCGTCGAGCGCGGCCATCACCACCGCCTCCGGTTGCACCGGGCGCATGTCCAGGCGGGTTTGTCCCTCTTCGGCCCGGGAGACGGCACCGATGTCCTCGGACAGCCGGGCCAGGCGTCTGGTCTGGGAGCGCAGCAGCTGCGCTGTGGCGGCATCCAACGTCGCCACGCCGTCCTCCAGCGCCTCAAGGTAGGCCTCCAACGTCGCCACCGGGGTGCGCATCTCGTGTCCGAGGTCGGCCAGCAGCCTGCGGCGGGTCCGCTCGACCGAGCCCAGCCGGCCGGCCATCTGGTTGAACCCCAAGGCGAGTGCGTCGAACTCCGCGCCGAGCCCTGGCGGTGGCACCGTGGCCTCGTAGTTCCCCTGGGCCACGGTGCTGGCCGCGTGGGCGATCGTGGCAACGGACCGCCCGATCCGGCGGGTCATGTACACGCTGACGGCCAACGCCGCGACCAGCGCGGCCAGAAGCGCCAGGGACAGTGAGATCGCGTTGGCCGACTGGTAGGCCTCCTCGGTGTGCGAGATCTGGGCCGGTGTCGATCCGACGTTGGCCCTGGCGAGGTGTTCGTGGAACACCGACGGGCCGACGGTGGCGGCAATCGTCCACGCCGTGAGGGTGCCGGCCAGCAGCACCAGGGTCTGGGCCAGGAGCAGGCGACCGGCCAGGCCCCCCCGCCGAAGTGTGGGCTCACCAGCTGGCCGCTTCAACTGCCCTCACCCATCCGGTAGCCGATGCCGCGCACCGTGCACACATAGCGCGGTGAGCTGGGGTCGTCGCCGAGCTTCTTGCGCAGGTGCGCGACGTGGACGTCGACCAGGTGCTCGTCACCGACCCAGGTCTGGTCCCAGACGGCGTCGATCAGCTGGCGGCGGGTGAAGGCCAGCTTGGGCCGACCCGACAGGGCGGCCAGGACGTCGAACTCGGTGCGGGTCAAGGCCACCGCCTCACCGCCCAGGTGGACCTCGCGTCCGGCCAGGTCGATACTCAGCGCCCCGAACACCCGCGGCGGCCCTTCCTGCGGGGGCTGCCCACTGGCGGTGGAGGCGCGGGGACGGCGCAGCATCGCGTGGATCCGGGCCAGCAGCTCGCGGGGGCTGAACGGCTTGGTCAGGTAGTCGTCGGCCCCGACCGAGAGACCGATGAGCTTGTCGATCTCCTCGGTGCGCGCGGTGAGCATCACGATGTAGCAGTCAGAGAAGGTGCGCACCACCCGGCAGACCTCGACACCGTCGATCAGTGGCAGCCCGAGGTCGAGCACCATCACGTCGGGATCGACCTGCCGGGCCACCTCGATGGCCCGCTGCCCGTCAAGGGCCAAGGAGACCTCGAAACCGTCCCGACTCAGATAGGACCCCACCAGCTCGGCCAGGGCGCGCTCGTCGTCCACCACCAGCGCCCGAAGACCGCCAGACGGCGCTGGCTTAGGGACGAGGTCGCCTGCCGGTTGACTCATAGACCCAGTGTCGGGGATCCG
>JAYSQM010000238.1:0-1543 GCA_043721575.1 Phycicoccus sp. | reverse complement strand
TGCTGTTGCGCCCCGTAGTCCGCGCCCCGGTTCGGATCGAGCTCGGGCCAGCACTCGTTGAGAGAGTCCGCCGTGCTGCCCATGCGCGCGGTCCTGGCTCCGTCGCTGATCATCTGCAGTGGCTCAAATCCGATGTAGTTCATCTGCTTGCGTGACGGGGCGGCGTCGGCGACGACGACGAACGGGTTGAGCGCCAGCAGCCACCAGGTGCGCTCGGTGTGCAGGATCGTCTGCTCACGGTTGACGTACACGCAGTCCGCCGGCATCGGCTGGACGGCGATCTTCTCCCCCGCTGTTGTCGGCTGGTGCTCCTGGTACCACGAGTCCGGAACCACCTTGACCCGCACGCTCTGCTGGGTCGACATGATCGGGATCGAGAGCAGGAACGCGATGACCGTGCCGAAGGTGAGCGCGGCCACCGCCAGGTAGGTCAGGACCGCTGATGAGATCGTTCGCGCGGTGAGCGTGGAGAACATCAGCCCCAGCGAGCAGACCACCGCCAGGACGAAGGCGAGCACGGTCACGGCCAGCAGCATCCGGCCGACCTCGACCCCGCCGGCGACCCAGGCCCACACCAGGAACGGTGAGGCGGCGAGCAGGAAGGCGAGCGAGATCGTCCACGCCGCGACCAGCTTGCCAACCACGATGTCCGCTGACGTCAGCAGCGTCGTCTGCATGGTGGCCAGGACGCCGCGCTCACGGTCGCCGTTGATGGAGGTTGCCGTCAGCGATGGGACCACCAACATGCCGAGTCCGAGCACGAAGAAGAGCACCACGTCATACAGCGTCGTGCCGCGGTCGGTGGACAGTGTCGCGGCCGGGCCCCCAGGCTGACTGCTCACTGCCCACCAGGTCAGCCCGGCGACGGCGCCGATGACCAGGAACCAGATGCCGATGACGACGGGCCAGCGCGACGTTCGCAGCCGCTGTCGCAGCTCCAGGACGGCGATCGTCCTGACCCCGTGCAGGCTCATTGCCGGTCCTCCGTCGCAGCCAGGTATGCCGTCTCCAGTGCCCCGTGGCTCGGGGCAAAAGCCGTGATCGGTATGCCGTCCCCGACCAGCTGGGCGAGCAGCTCCGATGCGGCGATGTCCCCGGCGACCTCGACGTCGACAGCGTCGGTCAGTGGCTGGGTGGCAACACCGTGGTGGGCCAGTGCAGCCATCAATCGAGGCGGGTCGAGCGAGGTGATCCGCCAGTGCGAGACCCGGTGATCCGATCCGGGGCCGGAGCCTGAGTCGGAGTTGAGGTCCTGTATTGCGACGGTGCGACCGCGGGCGACGATGACGGCGCGGTCGGCGATCTCCTGCAGCTCGGTGAGGATGTGGCTGGAGACCAGCAACGTCGCACCGGACGCGGCCAGCCGGCGCAGGATGTCCCGCAGCTCGATCCGGCTGCGTGGGTCCAGGCCGGACGCAGGTTCGTCCAGCAACAGGACGCTGGGGTGGTGGATCAGTGCCCGGGCCAGACCCAGTCGCTGCTTCTGCCCGCGCGAGAGCACACGCGCAGGTCGGTCGGCCAGGTCGCCGAGGTGGACCAGCTC
>JAYSQM010000237.1:0-4619 GCA_043721575.1 Phycicoccus sp. | reverse complement strand
GGCGGTCCACGTCGTCCTGGACAACCTCTCGGCGCACAAGGCCCCACAGATCACCAGATGGCTTGGCCACCGCGATCGAAGACGGTGGCACCTGCACTTCACCCCGACCTCGAGTTCTTGGGTGAACCTCATCGAGCGGTGGTTCAAAGAACTCACCGACAAACGGCTACAACGCGGGGTCTTCACCAACGTGCCCGAACTCGTCGAAGCCATCACGACCTGGGGCGATCACTGGAACGACGACCCTTCACCGTTCATCTGGTGCGGCCCCGCCGAAGAGATCATCGAGAAAGTCCGGCGAGGCCGCGCCGCCCTCAACCGCCAGACCAATTCAACGACAGAGCACTAGTCGGTGCCTTGTCGGTGATCCGCGATGCGAGCACATCGACCGCGCCCGAGGACGTCAGGACCTGCCCGCGGATCGTAGCGCCCGTTGCGGACCACCAGCCGTCGACCATCCTCGTCGAGCTGGTCGGTCTGATCGCGGATGTACGCGGCGACCTTGGCCTCCAACGCCGCGGCGAGCATTCGCCTGGTGCCACCGCGCACGATCTCGTCCAGTAGCGACCTTCCGGCTGCTGGCATCTCTTGGTCGTTCTTGGTTACCGTGGGCATCGGCGTACTTTCGCGACCCGCGCCTGAAAGCGGGAGCCTCGCTTGCTTTGACCTTCAGACGAACACTGGGGAAGGCACGCCCTCCCAACCTGATCCACTGTGGGCGACGGTCACCGCCAGGCCGCTGTCTGCGGCGAAGGCGGCGAGTTCGATCTTCCGGGCCCGGACCCGCGATCCGCCTGAGCCCCCGCCGTCGGCGCAGATCAGTAGCCGGTCGGCCCTCGGGTAGCGGGCGCGTCCGACACTGTCCCACCAGGTGCGCAGGGTCGCGACCGCGAACGCGGAGGTGTCGTGGTCGGTCCCGACGCTGACCCAACCGGTGTTTGCGGACACGTCGTAGATGCCGTAGGGGATGGCCTTCTTTCGGGTTGCCGGTCATGAGCTCGGAATATGACCGGGCAGAAGTGTCGATTGTGGCCGTGCCGGTTCGTCGTCAGAATGTCAGAACACCTCAACCACAGGAGTGCATCATGGCTCAGTACGTCGTCCTGATCTACGAAAACGAGTCCGACTACGCGACCGCCTCTCCCGAGGTCTATGGCGAGGTCATGGACGCCCACAACCGCTTCGCCGAGGAGGTCACCGCGCGCGGCGGCAAGATCGCCGGGGGTAACGCCTTGCAGGGCACCGACACCGCGACCTCTATCCGCGGCGACGTCGTCACCGACGGCCCGTTCGTGGAGACCAAGGAGGCGCTCGGCGGCTTCTACCTGATCGAGGCCACCGATCTGGACCAAGCGATCAAGATCGCCGGGATGGTCCCCGCCCGGTTCGGCGGGGTCGAGGTGCGTCCCGTCATGGTCATGCCGGAGCGCTGACCTCGGGGTGACCACGGCCGACGACGTCAACGCCGCGCTCGCTGAAGCGCACCGTCACGAGTGGGCCCAGGTGCTCGCCGCGACGGTGCGTGTGGCCGGCGATCTCGATCTCGCGCAGGAATGCACCCAGGATGCGTACCTGAGCGCACTCGAGACGTGGCGGCGCGACGGCATACCGCGCAACCCTGGTGCTTGGCTGACCACCACCGCTCGTCGCAAGGCTCTGGACTCGCACCGCCGCGCGGCCATGGTGCGAGCGAAGCTTCCCCTGCTCATCGAGCCCGGCGGCGGTGGGCGTTTGGGCGGTGACGGCGCCGGGTCGCCTTCTCCGGAAACGCAGCTCACTGAGATGGACGAGATCCCCGACGACCGCCTGCGCCTGGTCTTCACCTGTTGTCACCCGGCTCTCGCCAGGGAGGCACAGGTGGCGTTGACGCTGCGGCTGGTCTGCGGCCTGACCACCGAGCAGATCGCGCACGCGTTCCTGGTCAGTGAGTCGACCATGGCGGCCCGGGTCACCCGGGCGAAGAAGAAGATCTCGGGCGCACGCATCCCGTACCGCGTGCCGGAGCCCCACGAGCTACCGGAGCGCCTCGATGCCGTGCTGACAACGGTGCATCTCGTCTTCACGGCCGGCCACACTGCACCCACGGGAGACGCCCTCGTGCGTCTCGATCTCGTCGACCGGGCGATCGAGCTGTGCCGCGTCCTGGCTGACCTCATGCCTGATGAGCGCGAGGTCCGCGGGCTGTTGGCGCTCATGCTGATCACCGACGCGCGTCGGACCACCCGCCTGGACCAGGCAGGCGCCTTGGTGCTGCTCGAGGATCAGGATCGTTCCCGTTGGGATCACGCAGCGATCGAGACGGGTCGGATGATGGTGCGAGGAGAACGCCCCGGAAGGTTCGCCATCCAGGCGGCCATCGCCGCGCTGCACGCCGAGGCCCCAACCTTCGCCGACACTGACTGGAAGCAGGTCGTCGACCTTTACGACCTTCTGCTCTTAGCCTGGCCGTCACCCGTCGTGGCGCTGAATCGCGTTGTGGCAGTGGGGTTCCGCTCCGGCCCGCAGGCAGGCCTGATGGCACTCGACGAGCTCGAGGCAAAGGCCGGGAGCACGCTGTCGACCTACCACTATCTCCCCGCGACGCGCGCGGACTTCCTGCGCAGGCTGGGCAGCACGGACGCGGCTGCGGCGTCATACCGGCAGGCTCTGGCATTGGTCGAGAACGACGTCGAGCGGGCCTTCCTCGAACATCGGTTGGCTGCGCTCCTGACGCCCTGAGCAGATGGGCGATATCGCGAAGTGCCGTACTGGGATCGGTTTTCACGTGCCGTCGACGATCAGGACTCCCGACATAGTGCGAAAGTCCGTGCGGGGTCAGGGGCGGGTTTTTGACTTCGTGGGCCAGGATGAGGTCGGTGCCGGATCGGTGACCTGCCAGCGATAGTCCTTCGACGAGCAGTTGACGCACGGACAAACTCAGACATCCGAGCATCGGGGGGCAAGGGTCCCACCAGTCCCGGCCGGCGTCTCGCTCACAGGCCGATGCCTGAAAGCGCGAAGAAGAGCAGGTTCAGAGCGCCGATCAGAATCGTGGCCAGGAAGAACCGCCGCGACGACGGGTCCCGATAGGCAGTAGTGACGGCGATACCGGCCAGCAGCCCCGCCGCTAGGAAACCGGCCCAACCCCATGGGCCCGGTTGCCCGCCCGGGCCGAAGAGGACCACCGCTGACGCAGCCAGCAGCAACGCTGCGGTGGTCAGGGCTGTACCCCGTGCGCCCAGCCGGTGCGGAAGTCCGCGAACGCCGGTGGCGATGTCATCGCGCAGGTCCGGTAGGACGTTCGCCAGATGAGCAGCAACGCCGAGCAGAGCACCGGCGGCCAGAGCCCACAGCGCCGGCCACCGCGACGGCTCGGCCGACAGGGTCGCAACCGCTGGCAGCAACCCGACGGCGATCGCGTACGGCAGCCAGGACAGGACAGTCGACTTCAGACCGAGGTTGTAGAGCCAGCCGCAGAGCACGGTCAACACCGAGGCCGAGCCGCCGCGCCACCCGAGCAACGCCGACAATGTGAGGGTCAGGATGACGGCCGCCACGGTGGCAATAGCGGTCACGCGTGGCGTCACGGCTCCGGCTGCGACGGGCTTGTCGGACCGGTGCACCGCCCGGTCCCGCTCGGCATCGAGAGAGTCGTTGCACCAGCCGATCGAGAGTTGGCCGGTGAAGACCGTCGCGGTGAGCAGGACCCCGCGACCCACGGGGAGGTGGGCCAGCGCGGCGAGCCCGGCACTCAGCGCGGTGACCGCCACCGAAGGGAGCGGGTGACACGACAAGGCAAGCGCTCGCACCAGCGAGGATGAGGGCATGGGCCGATGCTAGGCGGGGCCGGATGAGCCCGCGAGCCATCTGAACTGCGGAAGAGGTCTCCCCGGCGTCGGGACGCGTATCGCCGAGATGCCGCGTCGGTTCACGCTGGCCCCTATGGTTGGGCACGTGACCACCCTGGCGGGCGTATACGCCGTTCTGCCGCAGGCCACACCCAGCGGGACACGCAACCTCACCTTGGTGTCAGTGACTTTCGGGACCGCTCGTGGTTCGTCAAAGGGAGATAGCCGCCGAGTCCGCGACAGGCCAGCACGGCACGGCCGCCGTTTCCTCCAGGGCGGACGCAAGCTGGAGCAGCATGGCGTCCTGGTCGTGTCACTACCCGGCTCGACCGGTCCCGGGCGCAGTACCCGCACCTGCGCGCGGCGGACCTCCTCGGGAAGGTTCCCGCCCACCCAGCGCCGCAGCGAGGCCACCGACGTCTCCAACCCGTGCTCGTCGACCAGGCGCTGATGCATCGTGGAGACCGTGACACCGGCCTTCAGCTGGGTGGTGACGTAGTCCCGGTGCACGTCGATCGCCGGCCAGGTCGCCTGCATCAGGCCCCTATCGACCAGCGCCGGGAGCCACGACTGGGCCTGGACCCGCCAGTCCGCCTCGGTCATCACCGGCGGCCCACCAGCCACCAGCCCAGCGCCTGCAACCGGCGCTAGGTACTTAGGCACCGTCTTGCGGTCCGTACCAAGACTGTCGGCGATCTGGGCCGGGGAGCGGCCGCATACCAGTGCACTTAGATCTCGATCAGATCGATCTTTTCGAAGGTCCTCCTTGCCATCGGCTCCTCACTCACCCTT
>JAYSQM010000236.1:0-1243 GCA_043721575.1 Phycicoccus sp. | reverse complement strand
AGTCGGGGTCGTTGTCGCAGCGTTGATGTCGTTGCTCGTGCTGGCCGGCTGCCAGGGCGCGGTGGTAGTTCCGGGCAAGGCCGCGGCTGGACCGGTCGCGGTCAAGGCAGAGGTCCAGCCGGTGGCTGCGTCTCTGCCGGCTCCGGTTGCCAGATGTATGAACGCGCCGGCGGGATGGAGCGGGCGTGAGAGTCGACAGCCCGGGGTGAGCGACGTGCCCAGGCAGCAGATTCCGGGGCTCGGATCAGTGGTCGGTTACCTCGACTCCTTCAGCGCGGTCTGCGGGCAGACGATGTCGGTGCACCTGTCCACCGGCAGCGGCCCGGCCCGGGTTCGCCTGCGGGCATTGAGGATCGGTGACTACCAGGGTCGGGGCGCCCGGCTCGTCTGGCAGTCTTCGGTGCTCACTGCCCATCAGCAGCAAGAGGCTGTGCCCACAGGCCCGGACCGGGTCATCGCAGAGAGGTGGTCGGTCAGCGCAGTCTTCACGGTCGACGCCGGCTGGCCTCCGGGCATGTACCTGATCGAGATCTCGCCGCTGGGAGGTGGCCAGCGGTCGTTCATCCCCTTGGCGGTGCGCACCTCAGGGGTCCGCTCGCCCTACATCGTCGTGCTCAGCGACCTGACCTGGCTGGCCTACAACGACTACGGCGGCCGCAGTCTCTACTTCGGCCCGGGCCTCGACCACACCCAGCGGGTGGCCAACCGCTCCTACGTGGGCTCGGCCGACCGACCGGTCGCCGGTCCCGGCCTGCTGAGGGTGTTCCTGATGGACCTGCCGTTGGTCAGGTTCCTGTCCGGCCAGGGCATCTCCTATGACGTCACCACCGACAGCTCCCTGGATGCGACGCCGGCCCAGCTCGTGGGCCAGACGACGGTGCTCATCGGTGGCCACAGCGAGTACTGGACCAGGCGCATGTACGACGCCGCCCTCCAGGCCCGCGGTGCCGGGACGAACTTCGCCTTCCTGGGGGCCAATGAGATCTACTGGCAAGGCCGGATCGAGCGTGACCGAAGTGGACGTGAGACCGCGCTGACGGTCTACCGCGACGCCAGCCTCGATCATCTGGCCAAGGCTGAACCCGCCGCCACCACCGTCCAGTGGCGCCACCGGCCGCTGTCGCGCGACCCGGCCGCGCTGGTTGGCGTGGGCATGTCAGTGGTCGGGGTCAGTGGCGCCTACGTGGTGAACACCACACCGGACTGGCTTTTCGCCGGCACCAACCTGCACAAGGGCTCCGTC
>JAYSQM010000235.1:0-6150 GCA_043721575.1 Phycicoccus sp. | reverse complement strand
CGACGGCCTCGGGTGGCTCGTCCAGACCGCCGGCGACAACTGGAACGAACCGCCGGTCGACACCACCGGGACGGTCGCTGCTGCGATGCTCGAGACGATCGCACCGTTCTGCGACAGCCCGGAGCTTGCGCTGGTCCCGATGCCGCAACCCACGGACTCGATCCAGAGCGCGGTGAACTCCTTGGCCACGGCCCTCGGCGTGACCGCCCCCACGATCACGGTCCACAATGAGGACCGGTTGCGGCGTGAGCTGCAGCGAGAGATAGCGACGGCGGCGAACGGCCAACGCGACGCCCTGTGGTCATTGCACCGAGCGATCAAGCAGGCGCGCGAGTACGTGTACATCGAGAGCCCCATGTTCGCGAAGACCTCCAGAGGCGGGACCGGCGCTTCCGACATCGACCTGGTCGAGGTGCTCCGCCAGCGGCTGCACGACAACCCGCGGCTCAAGGTGATGATCTGCGTGCCACGCAACCCGGACTTTGCGTTGGCGAAGAAGCCGTACGTGCGCGCCGCCCTGAAGCAGCGCAAGGAAGCCGTCGACATCCTCACCGGCGAGGATCGGACCCGGGTGGCGGCGTTCCAGCCGATCGGGTTCCCGGGCCGACCGACCCTTGTGCGTAGCACGGTGGTCCTCGTGGACGACGTGTACGCGCTCGTCGGCACGAGTCACCTGCGTCGCCGTGGGATGACCTTCGACGGCGGCGTCGACGTCGCCAGCATGGACCGTGCGCTTAACGACCGGGGGGTGTCCGCGGGCGTGGCGAGGTTCCGGCAGGAGCTGATGGCGACGCGCCTCGGCATCACCATCCCGACGGGTCCGGCGAACACGACGGCGCTGTGGACCCGGCTGGCCGAGCCCGATTCGGCCTTTGACGTGCTCGCCGATCTGCTCGCCGGCGGCGGGCTCGGCCGGTGCGCACCCGTGTGGGCCGGACCGACCGACACCTTGGTCATCCCGGCCACCGATGACAAGAGCGACCCGAACGGCGTCGGCGATGGTCCTGGCCTGTTCGCCCTGCTCGTCGGCCTGATCTCCGACTCGTGACGACGGCCGGGCGGCGGCGGCCGCCCGGCCGACAACCGAACAGCTCCGACCCACGCGCCACTCGTTCGAGAGGAATCAAGATGCCTGGTTGGTACGTGCACATGCAGGCCGCTCAGGACACAGCGGAACGGCTGCGTGCCGGGACGGTGCCACCGAACTTTCCGATCAGCGTCACCGAGGCGAAGTCGATCGGCGAGACCTGCCACACCTGGCGCAACTACCTCGCGCTGGGCTCGCTTGGGCCGGACGTGTTCTACCTGCTGCCGGACTTCGCGAACACCAGGGGGTGCGTCATCCGACAGGTCGTGAAGTGGGCGCTCGACGTCTGGGAGCAGATCGACGGCGAGTTCATCGGGAAGTGGGAGAAGTGGCTGGGACCGATCAGCACGAACAACTCCCAGTTGGCGTCGCAGCTTACCGGCGGTCTGTCCAACCAGCTGGCGCAGGTGCTCGACGACCTGACCACGGCGATCATGACGGCCTTCAAGGGCCTGCTGGCGCAGATGGGGGACTGGTTCGGCATCCTCACCTCGGGCGTACCGCAGGCGTTCGGTAACGAGGCCTTCTACTGGTCCGACGTGTTCCACTACCGCCGCACGTACCAGTTCCCGTTCGTGCTGTTCAAGCAGGCCAGCGACGCCCGCGCGGCGGCCACGACCGACGACGAGCGGTCCGACGCCGAAGCCCGGATGGCCTTTGCGGTCGGCTGGATGACGCACTGCGCGACCGACGTCACGGGGCACCCGTTCACCAACGCCAAGGCCGGCGGCCCGTACCGGGACCACTGGCAGCGCCACCACCTGGTCGAGAACCACATCGACTCCCAGAACTACTCCAACATCAACATGGGCGCGTGCTACGGCGAGTACGGCACGAGTGCCCTGCACTTCCGGCTGGCCTTCCGACGTCGCAGCGACGCCCCGTACACCGGTCGTGACGACGGGCCGGCGTACGACTACTTCACCGGGTTCCCGGCCTACGACACCTCCGACGGGCCGACCCCGGCAGCCGCGCGGGCCGCGTTGTTCAACCTCAAATCCGGCGGCCTGCCGGTTCATCTCACCGACGCGCTGATGGCGGCGATGGCCGACGTCCACCCGGACGGACCGAAGATCCTGACCCAGGATCCGCAGTACTCGGCCAAGGACGGCAACGGGGATCCCGACGGACGCCCCAATGCCGCCGCGATGGCCGAGATGTGGAGCATCGTCTACGGGTACCTGAAGATGACCGGCAAGGACGGCCTCTCCCCGAGGATGCCGCAACCGCCGGACGTGTTCACCGACCACTCCTTCCCGACGCCTCCCGGCGGCAGCTACGGGGTCGATGACGACCCGACCCGCGGCGCCGACGTCGACCACAACGACTCCTTCAACCTGCTCGACCTGTTGCTCGCCCTGTTCGCGTGGGCGGTCTACCTCGCCCAGGTGATCATCTGGTTGGCCACGATCCTGCCGGGCCTGATCCTCGACATCACGACCTTCCCGGCGCGCGAGGTCATCTACTACACCGTCCTCGTCCCCGCCTGGAACCTCTACATGCTGTCCCGGCGGGCGCTCGTGATGTCCGGGTTCCTGATGCCGAAGCCCGAGGAGGTCGACCCTGGGCTGACGATCCTGGGTTCGTCCGGAGGTTCGTTCTCGATCTCGTCCGCGCTCGACGACCCGCTCGGCCTGGGCCTGCCGGTCACGCTCATCACCGAGCCTTCGGGGCGTCTGAACGCCACCACCGCGTTCGGCCTCGACCCGGCCTATCCGCGCAACATCGTCCGCGACCACCCGGCCGATGTCTCCGCGATCGATCTTGTCAGCGCTCTCGGGCTGACCAGTGCGCTCAGGTACGCGGGTGACGCCGGCGCGGAGTTCAAGCCGAGCGAGTGGATCGCCCCGTGGCGGTACCCGCTGAAGAACCAGGCCGGGCAATGGGTGCCGCAAGAGGGCGCGCCTGCGCACGTCGGGCCGTACGTCTCGGGCCAGGACAGCACGGTCCTGCTCAGCGCGGTCGCGGGTGACGACAACGCGCGCAAGAAGCTGGAGGGCTGCGGCACCCCGCAGGACACCTTCGCCGCGCTGGACGCGCTGCTGCCCCTGAACGCCCACCTGGGGGGTCCGATGGACTACGGCACCTACCTGGTCGGGCGGATGGCGGGGGAGCGTCAGAACCCCGAGTTCACGGTGCCGGACTTCAACCTGGACAGCGACCGCGGGTACGCCTGGCACTGCTGGGACTGGGACCGGCACAACCTCGGACGCAACCCGGCCGCGCCGGGAGCACTCGGCGCTTGGGAGTGCGTGCCGAACTTCACCCCCGTCGCGCTCTCCACCGGCCAGACGATCGACTTCAGCTATCCACAGCCGTGCACGCCGCCTCAGTTCTTCCACGCGGATCACGACAACCCGCGGCAAGCGTCGGGTGGCACTCCGGCGGACACGCAGTGGTACGAGCCGCACCTCGACCTCAAGGCGCACTATCTGTCCCGTGCCGGCTCGCCGCCGCCCGAGAAGTTCGGTGACGATCCGTGCGGCAAGTCGAGCAAGACGCACGAGTTGAACCTGGGCGAGGAGTGGCCCCACGGCCCGCTCGGCGGCGGACGATGAGCGACCAGCAGCATGCCCGGCCGAAGCACCCGAAGCTCAGCGACAAGGAGCAGGAGCGCCAACGCGGCGAAGACCCGCCGAACCCCGTCGGCCAGACGCCGAAGACCCCGGACCACCCGGACCCCGACCCGAAGTACGTCCCCGACCCCGGCCGCGCGGACGAGTGGCGCGGCTTGGCCGCCGAGATCGGCAAAGAGCACCGTCCGCACCGCGAGGACGTCCTCCCGTACCTGCTGGTCCGGGCGTTCTCGCCCGGCGATCGTGGCCAGCGGCCCATCTGGCCACCCATCGTGTGCTGGGAGTCGCCGGACATCCTTCTCATCGACGCCTCGTACACCGGCCCGTTCGACCTGAACAGACTCGTGCTCTCGCCAGTGGCGGGGCGCACCTACCGGGTGTTCGTCCGGGTGTGGAACCTCGGCCTGTTCCCCGCGGTGGGCGTGCACGTGCAGGCCTGGGCGATCGCCGCGGGATTCTTCGGCACGGGCAACCAGAACGACCCGTACTACCAGCAGCACCACATCGGCGGGGCATGGATCGCGCAGCTGGCCGACCGCCAGCGTCCCGACTGCGTCACTGTCGTGGAGCTCGGCCCGCCGTGGCAGATCGGCCCTGGCGAGACCGGACACGAGTGCCTGATCGTCTCGGTGAGCTGCCCGGCCGACCACTTCGAGGGACCGTTGCTGGTGAACGAGCACCGTCACGTCGGCCAGCGCAACCTCACGATCCTCGCTCCGGCGCAGAGCGCGCTGAAGCTGATCACGACCCTCGCGGGCCTCGTGCCAAAGGGGTTCACCCTCGAGCTCACTCACGGCGGACCGGCGGTGGTCCCGCTGCTCCAGGCCCTTGGCGGCGGCGCGCTGCCGATCGGCACCGGGAAGAGTCACGCCCGGATCGTCGCGCCCGCGCTCACGGAGATCCGGGGCGGGGTCGACATCGGGACATCTGTACACCTGCTGACCGCGTTCGAGGCGAATGGGCGCACCGTCGTTGCCCGCAGCGCCGCCTTGCAGAAGTACGCTGCTCGCGCCGCGGACGTCGGGCGGTCGGCCAACGACGACAAGCGGGCTCAGGTGCACCCGTTCGCCGAGCCGGGCGGCACGCGGCGCCTGCTCGAACAGCTCGGGCCGGACCTCTGGCGAGAGCTCGGAGAGGTCACGGACAAACCGCTGGCCAAGGCGCTGAGCGGGAGCATCGTCCGGATGCTCGACATCAAGGGGCTGCGGGCCGGCGATGTCGCCCGGGCCCTTGGTGGTCCGGATGGCGCGCAGCACCTGCTCCGGCTCACCTTGACCTCGCCGGAGGGCAAGCTGATCGGCGGCTACTCGATCGTCGTCGGCGCGCCGTCCAAGCCGAGGAAACAGCCCGGCCCCGGATCTTGGCATGCCGGTGGCCCCCTTGACGCGTGAGGCAACACGTGAGACCTGCAGGCAGCGGCGCGGATTCGGCCATGTTGAGGCGCTCCCCTGCTGTGGTTCGGGGCATGACCCGAATGGCCCCTGACAATGGTGCCGACCCGGGATCGAAAGTCTTGGTTTGACGATCAAGAATCAGCAATACCAAGAATCAGCAATACAAGGCGCGTGCACATCGCCATACCCGGTTGGGGCTGGCGTGGGTCCCAGACCGGGTGACCCCTGGTGGACCCGGAGATGTGTAGCCCACGGATGAATGCCGAATGGTTGTGCACGGCCGAGACCTCGACGGGGCTGCGGCCGCGGCGGGGGTGGCGGGGGTGTAGCCAAATGTGTAACCGGGACACCCCGCGACGGGCGAGACGTCGCGGTGCGGGTGGACCCCTTGGCTTGGAACGGCGTGCGTCAGGGACAGGGCTTGAGTCGTCTGGGTCGTGTGTCGGGGTGCTCATAACCCGGAGTCGCAGGTTCAAATCCTGCCCCGCTACCAACGCGTCAGCGGTATAACCGCAGGTCAACGGACCGCAAGCACAGTTTGCGGGCGGTTGTCGTGTCCGGGGAAGGCGTGCGTTCTGACCAGATCGCTGACCACAATCGTTTCGGGTGTCCCGTCGTGTCGCAGGTCGGTTGAGACGGGTGAGAATCTTCAACCGGAACAGGACCGGCGTCTGTGCCAGACCGCTCGCCGGCCGATGCGGTCAGAGGGCGGATGTGTTTCCTTGGGTGAACCTCGCCGAATGACCCACTGCCCGTCCGGGAGCCAGTGGCTCGGCGACCAGCTGCTCGGCGACCAGCTGCTCGGCGCCACCCATAACGATTCAGTAAAGAAGCCATCGGCGTCAACGCGCTGACCTGCAGTGATGCCGTAATGGGAGCGCTGCCACACCCCTCGACGATTTTAGGTCTTGACACGTCGTGCGCACGGCTCCACTCTTCAAGAACACGGCGTGGGAGCGCTACCACCCTCTAATCGTGGGAGCCATTCTACGCTTCGGACTGATGAGGTCCTCGCGACCGGACGGCGTCCGCCACGGTCGCAGATTGTCACGGCGAGGACGCCGTGCGACTGACAAGGGAGTCATTGTGCGCA
>JAYSQM010000234.1:0-1788 GCA_043721575.1 Phycicoccus sp. | reverse complement strand
GGCCTCCAGGTCTTCGGGCCGCGTCGAGAAGCCCGCCGACGGCGGGGGAAGGAGTCGTGGAGATGCTGGAATTCCTCGTCCGCAACTGGGTCTTGGTCCTTGTTCTTGGAGGGATGGCGTTCATGCACTTCGGAATGCACCGCGGCCACGGACAGTCCGGTCACGGCGGCGGGTGCGGCGGCGGACGCGCCCACGACGGCCACGAGCCGGACGCGCACCCCCTCCCCTCCTCCGATACTGCCCATCGCTCGCAAGGCCCGCAAGCTGACGGAGCCGAGATCCCCGCCTGGGGGAGTCCGCAGGACCGTCCGGCACCCGCCGACACCAGCGTCCAGGCCAAGGACGCGCCGCAAGGAGCGCGCCGTCACCGGGGATGCTGACCGTTCAACGGCTCTGGGGGCAATACCCCCAGCGGGTATATTCTTCCTCGTTTCCGGACAAATAGTCGCGGAGACTCGCCGAACTGTTCGGCCCCGGTGAGATTGTTCCGGGCCGTCGACTCGCCGAGGAGTCAGACTCGGCGTCTGCGGTCGTGAGGTCATCCAGCGCCAGTCCCACCATGTCCTTGCACCCGGCGTCCGGCGGCACCCGGGCCGAGCGACCCGGCGGCAATGGTGTCGGGCTCGGCGATGACACCGAGGTGGTGGTCGGTGATGAACCACAGTGCTGGCAACGGGCGAGTCTCGTTGGGAACAAACAGCTCCGGACAAAGGTGTGGGCCCCGGAGAGTATGAGTCGCCGGGGCCCACGGTTGATCATCGACGGTGAAGGCCGACGATCTCACGGCGGTCCGCTGGCTCTCTCCGCACGCATCACCCGGCGGTTCCAGCAGGCAAGCCCACTGGCCAAGAACCTCGATTTCCAGCCGATCCCGCTCCCGTTTCCGGGGACGTAGTGAGATGTTTACGCGATGTCGTGGCGGCCCGCAAGTGGTCTGACACAAGGGGATTTCGTGCGCATCGGCGTGTCGGGCTCGACACGCCGATGCGCACCAGGAATGAGGGCCGGTCGGGGGGTCGTTCGCGAAGTCGATTCCTCGTGCGCCACAGGTTCTGCCCTGGAGGCCTTATCATCGACCCGCGCTCCCGCACCCCCATTCGTGCTCAAAGGCGTTCCCTACTAGACTGGCAATCACGCAGACGCCCCTGTGCTTGGTTCCCTGATGGGAAGAGGCCACAGGTTCAAGTCCTGTTAGGCCCACCATCATCTCCCTGCGTGTCCGTAACGCGCGACGAGCCGCATGAAGGAGCACCGGTCATGAAGAAGATCCTGTTGCTGATCGCCACGGCCGTCGGCGTCCTGGCCATCCAGAAGAAGCTCAAGGACCAGCAGGCAGAGCAGGACCTCTGGACCGAGGCGACGGACAAGGTTTAGGCCGGTTCCGGACAACTGAACACCCCTCGGGGACATAGCTCAATTGGTAGAGCGCCTGCTTTGCAAGCAGGAGGTCCGGGGTTCGATTCCCCGTGTCTCCACCCAGGTCAGAGGCCCTTCCGCTCGACGGGGGGGGCCTCTTTCATGTCCGTTCTCCAGCAAAGTACGGCAACGGGGTTCACAGGACCCCTCGCCGAACTTGGCTGCCGAGGCGCTTGAGCGCCTCCTTGGTCGACGCCGAGGACACCTGGCTGTAGATGTCCATCGTCACGGCGATCTTGCTGTGCCTCAGAATCGTCATCGCCACCCGCGGGTTGGACGTCCAGGGCAACGAGGAGCGGCGCGCACGGCCGCCGAGTTGGTTGCACCGGGATGACGGGGACGTCAGGCTTCGTCGCCCGGGCCCGGAAGAAG
>JAYSQM010000233.1:0-6037 GCA_043721575.1 Phycicoccus sp. | reverse complement strand
CCTGTCGGCAGCCCTGCATCTGGCTGGCGCCGGCCGCCGCGTAAGCGTCCTGGAGGCCGAGCCCGCTCCCGGCGGCCGGGCTGCGCGGGTGTCACTGCCTGCAACGGGCGGCGGGACGTACCACCTCGACACCGGCCCGACGGTGCTGACCATGCCGGACCTGTTTGCCGACTGCTTCGCTGCCCTGGGCGAGTCGCTGTCCGACTGGGTCACCCTGCGGCCGCTCGACCCTGCCTATCGGGCCCAGTTCGCAGACGGCACAAGCCTGTTGGTCACCAGCGACGTCGAGCAGATGACCGAACGCATCCGCATCTTCTCCGGACCCGCCGACGCCGACGGCTACCGGCGCTACGTCGAGTTCGTGACCCGTCTGTATCGCCTGCAGATGCGCGACTTCATCGACCGTAATTTCGACTCCCCGGTCGACCTGGCCGGTGCATCACTGGCCAAACTCATTGCCCTGCGGGGCTTTTCACGGCTCGCCCCCACAGTCGCCCGCTACTTCCGCGACGAGCGGCTGCAGCGCATCTTCAGCTTCCAGGCCCTGTATGCCGGTGTCTCACCTGCCCGGGCACTGGCCATCTACGCGGTCATCTCCTATATGGACCTGGTCGAGGGCGTGTCCTATCCCGTCGGCGGAATGAACGCGCTGCCCACCGCAATGGAGGCAGCGGCGCGCAAGGCCGGCGTCGAGTTCGTCTACGACACCCGGGTCACGGCGGCGACCTGGAGCGGCGAGCGGGTCGTCGAGCTGCGCAGCGTCGACGGTCGCACCTGGTCCCCGGACGCCGTGGTCATCACCCTCGATCGGCCCGCCGCGCTCGAGGTCCTGGACCGGACGGGGCAGCGCTCGCTGGCGGGACGCCGCACACTGACGGGACGCACAGCCAGGACCCGTTACTCACCGTCGTGTGTCGTCCTTGCGGCCGGGGTGCAGGCCTCCTGGCCCGATGCGGCTCACCACACGATGCACTTCGGCCACGCCTGGTCGCAGGTCTTCGACGACCTCGAGGGAGGGCGCTTGATGCGCGACCCGTCCTTCCTGGTCTCGTTGCCGTCGGTCACTGACCCCGGGTTGGCGCCCGCCGGGAGCAGCGCGGCGTACGTGCTCTTTCCGGCTCCGAACCTTGACCACGCGCAACCGCTCGAGTGGGCCAGGCTGCGTGGTCCCTACCGCGAGCACATGCTCAACACCGTTGAGAACGCTGGCTATCGGGGCTTCGGTGATGCCATCGACGCCGAGCTGCTGATTACCCCGCAGGACTGGGCCGACCGCGGCCTCGGCGCCGGCACGCCGTTCGCCGCCGCGCACACGTTCGGACAGACCGGCCCCTTCCGCTCCCCCAACACCCTCGGCGAGAACGTGGTGTTCGCCGGCTCGAGCACCACGCCTGGTGTCGGGGTGCCCATGGTGCTGATCAGCGGGCGACTTGCGGCCGAACGCCTCACCGGCCCAGATCCTGCCTATCGCTCGCTGGCGTGGCGTTGACAGCCGCCATGTCAGGCAGCGCCATCATGGCGCCCGAGCTGGCAGCGGCCTACGAGCACTGCCGGCGGATACACGCGGCCCACGGTCGTACCTACTACCTCGCCACCCGGCTGCTGCCTCGCGATCGACGTCCCGACGTGTGGGCCCTCTACGCTTTCGCCCGAGTGGCTGACGAGCTGGTGGACGCACCCCGGCGCCCTGACCCTGCGGTGCTGCTCGCGTGGCGCGAACGGGCAATGGCGGCAATGCGATCCGCCTCCCGACCGGACCCGGCAGGCCAACCCGTGCTGGCCGCGACGTGGCACACGATGCACACCTTCGGGCTCGAGCCCGATCTGCTGCAGGAGTTCCTCGACTCGATGGTCATGGACCTGACGGTCTCCCGGTACGCGACATGGGAGGAGCTGCGCGGCTACATGCGCGGCAGCGCGGCGGTCATCGGAGAGCTGATGGCGCCGCTGCTGGGTGCCAGTGGCCCGGAAGCACTGGGCCGGGCGGCGGCGCTCGGCGAGGCCTTCCAGCTGACCAACTTCATCCGCGATGTCGGCGAGGACCTCGCCCGGGGCCGGATCTATCTGCCGCAAGCCGACCTGGCCCGCTTCGGGGTCAGCGAGGACCTGCTCGCCCAGGCAGTTCGCACGGGAGCGCCGTCAGCACACGTGCGGTCGCTGGTCGCCTTCGAGGTGCGTCGGGCCGTCGGCCTCTATGCCGCCGCGCAGCCGGGGCTGAAGATGGTCGACGCCCGCAGTCAGCCGTGCCTGGAGGCGGCGTTCACGCTCTATCGGCGGATCCTGCATCGCGCGATTGCCAATGACTTCAACGTTTTCGAGCGTCGACTGGTTGTGCCGACGTGGCAGCGACTGGCCACGGCCGGACATGTGGCCGCCCACGCGGCCAGCGCCCACTTCACTGAGGCGGTCGCGTCCTCGCGCCGGCCCACACCCACGCCGCACAGCTCATGAGCACCAGCGCGAACCCGAACGCCAGGTCCTCGACCGGCGCGTAGGCGATGCGGCCGTCGCCCAGGAACACGACCCGCCCCGAACCCACGATGGCGTTGTCGCTGTATCGCACGATGCCGCGGCCGGTCAGCCAGCCGTTGGTGAGCAGCTGGAAGACCACGACGATGCCGTATGCCGTCCACCAGGTCCTCGAGCGCACCAGGGCGGTCCGCAGGACGAGGAGGTCCACAAGGATCGCGATCAACACGGCGATCGTGGCCGCGACGGTGTAGGAGATCATGGCCGGTAGGAGATCATGGTGTGCGGCGCCGGGAACGGACTACCGCCACTGCCTCGAAGGTGAGGATGCCGGCCAGCGGGACCACGACGAAGAACGCGTACTCCTCCAACGGCAGTCCCCACAGCCGCACGGCGAACGTCTGGGCCGGGTCGAAATGCCAGTGCCCTGAAGCGGTGGCCACAAGGTCCCAGGTGACGAACAACGCTGCTACGGGGACGATCGCACTGAGCAGACGCAACGGCTGTCGCAGCACTTTCAGCTGGTAGTACCGGTGCAGCGGCAGGGTCCCGATCAGGACGAAGGCCAGCATCGCGGCATACGAGGCGTGCCTCAGGCCGGGCGCCACGATCAGAAGGCCGCTTCCATGGCGCGGCGCCGTACCTCGGTCTTGAAGCCGGCAAGTAGCGCGTCGATCGGAGCACCCTGCACCGGGAGGGTGTCATCGGGGGTGAACAGCCATCGCAGGATCTCTGCGTCGGTCATCCCGCCGTCGCCCAGCACGGTGAACGTGCCGGGAAGCTCGGGCAACGGCCCGGCCCCGGTGACAAATCTGGACGGAACGGACATCACCTTGCGGGCACCGATCCGGACACCGAGAACCTGCCGGTCCACGAGCATCTGGCGGATGTCGCTGAGTCGGAGCCCGAGGCGTTCACCGAGGTCAGGGACGGTGAGCCACTCGCCCACGAGCTGTTCGAGATCGTCATCGGAAGGTGGGTCCGGAAAGCTGTCGTTAGCCACGGGACAAGACTGCCACGGTCTGGGCTCGGGGCAAATTACATCGATGTAAGTCGATATAGCGCGCCGATTTCGTGTACCTTTCACATGAGTCACACAGGCACCGTGCGCCACACGCGCCCATTTGCTCCTCGCCTGTCACCTCGCTACCCGAACGCACCTGATCGAAAGGAAGCCCAGCCATGAGCCCCGTCGTCGGCCTCACCCCCGCCACCTCGCCGCTGCCGGCCCAGGCCACCCCCGCCGTCCTCGTCCGCCGCGCCGACCCCGCGCCCTATGGCTGGCAGGTCCTGACTGTGCGAAGAGGTGACACCCTCAACAACATCGCGATCACGTACCGCACCACGGTCGGCGTCCTGATCACCCGTAACCGGATCCCCGGCGGTGGACACTTCCTTGCGGTCGGAAACCTCCTGTGGGTCCCCCGCGCCGCGCCCGCCCCAAAGCCGGCCGCTGTCATCCCCCCGGCGGCGGCCGCGGTGATCGGGGCACGGACCGCGACCTATGTCGTTCGCTCCGGCGACACCCTCGTCGGCATCGCCGCCCGCTACAAGGTGAGCCTCGCGACCCTGTACGCACTCAACAAGACCAGCCGGACGACATACATCCAGCCAGGGCAACAGCTCATGGTGCCGGCGCCCGCAGCCCGGGCCACGGCCAAGGCCGACGCCCCCGCCGCCGTCACCACCACCACGTTCACGGTGCGCTCAGGGGACACCCTCACCGCCATCGCCTTGCGCCTCGGCGTGTCACAGGCCTCGCTACTGAAGGCCAACGGTCTCTCGTTGCGTTCGGTCCTTCAGATAGGGCAGACGCTGAAGGTCGTGACCCCGGTCAAGAAGGCGGCGGACAGCAGCAACACCTTCGCCGGACGCACCTACTCCGAGAAGGTCGTCAGTGCCGCCTCGGCCAACCGTGCCTACCTGGCCGACCAGAGCGTTCCGAACCGCACGCAGACCAAGGCGTTGATCGAGTCCGCCGCGCAGCGCCACGGACTCGACCCCAAGCTGGCCCTGGCGATCTCGTGGCAGGAGTCCGGCTGGAACCAGCGTCAGGTCTCGGTCGCCAACGCCATCGGCACGATGCAGGTCATCCCGAGCTCCGGCGCCTGGGCCTCTGACCTTGCCGGCCGTCGGCTCGACCTGCTCAGCGCACCGGACAACATCACCGCTGGTGTGGTCATCCTGCGTTCCCTGACCCGTAGCGCGCGCACCCTGGAAGAGGCGATTGCGGGCTACTACCAAGGCCTGTACTCCGTGCAGAAGAACGGGATGTACCCCGACACGAAGCAGTACGTGAGCTCCATCCTGGTGCTCAAGGGCCGCATTTGAGTTCCTCCCGGCCCTGACGTTTCGGGGGGTTCGTTCAAGCGGTAGCGGACGACCACGCAAGCCCTGCCTGCTCCTCGGTTGCGCCTCCGCAGATAGTCCCTCAGCGTTACATAGACTCTGCGGGTGCCTTCGGATAGCCCCTCCTCACTTATCGACCGTGTGCTCGATGGGCGCTATCGCGTGCTCTCGCACCTGGCCGATGGCGGGATGGCGACGGTCTACGTCGCCCTGGATCAACGCCTCGATCGCGAGGTCGCGCTCAAGGTCATGCGCTCCGACCTGGCCAGGGATGAGACCTTCGTCAGCAGGTTCCGTCGTGAGGCCCGCTCCGCGGCGCAGCTGAGCCACCCCAACGTCGTAGCGGTCTACGACCAGGGCGAGGACGACGGTCACGTGTTCCTGGCCATGGAGCTGGTCAGAGGGCTGACGCTGCGACAGGTCATGCAGGCCGAGGGGCCGCTGACTCCGCGCGCTGCCCTGGACATCATCGATCCGGTCCTGCAGGCTCTCGGGGCAGCGCACAGCGCCGGCCTGATCCACCGCGACGTCAAGCCCGAGAACGTCATCCTGCGCGAGGACGGGACAGTCAAGGTCGCCGACTTCGGCCTGGCGCGGGCGATCGCCGCAGGCACCTCGACCGACCAGACCGGTGTCCTTCTCGGCACCGTTGCCTACCTCTCCCCCGAGCAGGTCGAACGCGGGATCGCCGATGCCCGCAGTGACGTCTATGCCGCCGGGTTGCTGCTCTTCGAGATGCTCGCCGGGTCCAAGGCCTTCATCGGTGACTCCCCGATCCACGTGGCCTACCAGCACGTTCACAGCGAGGTGCCGATGCCCTCGAGCCGGGTCAACACGGTGCCGGCCGAGCTCGACCGGCTGGTCGCACGGGCCAGCGCGCGCGACCCGGACAACCGGCCCCGGGACGCCAATGAGCTGCTGGCAGAGGTGCGACGGGCGCGCCAGGGCCTCTCGCCCGCCGAGCTCGACCTACGACCTGCTGGCGCCGCAGGCGCCGCCGCCGTGAGCTTGACGATCGCGCTGCCCCGCACCGAGGTGGTGCCGGCGCTCGCTGGGCAAGCCCGCGCCGGTACGAGGCCCTTTGGCCCCCACCCCCCACTGCCCGGCAACGCACCGGGGCGTCGGCGCAACTGGCTCGTGGCGCTGTTTGCGCTGATCCTGGTCGCGGCGGCTGCCGCCCTGTGGTTCTTCACCTTCGGCCCGGGCGCCAGCACCACAG
>JAYSQM010000232.1:0-2807 GCA_043721575.1 Phycicoccus sp. | reverse complement strand
GACCCGCGCCCGGCACAAGGCACGGCATACGAACGTCTGGCCGCGGTCGCCCCGGCCTGAGACGTCAGTCGGACCGAGGCGTCAGTCAGTCCGCGGCGCAAGGCCCGGCGCGCTGTCCACCGGATCCGGCTCGTCCCGCCACGAGCGCCACAACGCTGCGTAGGCGCCGTTCGCAGCGACCAGCTCGTCGTGCGTGCCGATCTCGGTGATGTTGCCGTCCTCGACCACGGCGACGCGATCGGCGTCGTGCGCGGTGTGCAGGCGGTGGGCGATCGCCACGACGGTGCGACCCTGTACGACGGCAGCCAGCGACCGCTCCAAGTGGCGGGCTGCTCGTGGGTCCAGCAACGACGTGGCCTCGTCCAGCACGAGGGTGTGCGGGTCGGCCAGGACCAGCCGGGCCAGGGCCAGCTGCTGGGACTGGGAGTCGTTCAGGGCATGGCTCCCGCTGCCGAGCATCGTGGACAGACCGTCGGGCAGGCCGCTGGCCCAGCCGTCGGCGTCGACTGCCCGCAGCGCGGACCACAGGTCGTCGGGGGTGGCGGTAGGGCGGGCGAGCAGCAGGTTGTCGGCCAGCGTTCCGACGAAGACGTGGTGTTCCTGCGTGACCAGCGCCACTTCGCCGCGGAGCTGCTCGAGCTCGAGGTCCACCAGCCGTACGCCGCCGACCTCGACCCGGCCCGCGCTCGGCCCGTCGATGCCCGCGAGCAGCCGCCCCAGCGTTGACTTTCCGGCACCGGAGGGACCCACGATGGCCAGGCGTTCGCCGGGCCGCAGGTCGAGCGACACGCCCTTGAGAACGTCGCGGCCGGGGCGGTAGGAGTAACGCACGTCCTCCACGCCGATGTCGCGCCCCTCAGGAGACTGACCTGTCGAGCTGCGATCCGGCGGAACGTCGGCGATGCCGATGACCCGGGCCAGGGACGTTGCGCCGACCTGGATCTCGTCGAGCCAGCTGAGCAGCTCGTCCAGAGGCCCGGCCATCTGCTGGACATAGAGGACCACTGCGGTGACGGTGCCGATCGTGGTGTGTCCGCCGGCCACCAGCCAGCCGCCCCACACCAGGGTGGCCGAAACAGGCAGCAGGTAGGCGAACTCGACCTGCGGGAACCAGATCATCCGCAGCCGCAGGGTGTAGATCTCCGCGTCGAAGCAGCTGGCAACCGCGTCGTCGATGCGCTGTCTGCGACGGGCTCGCAGTCCGAGGGCGTCGACCGTGCGGGCGCCGTCGACGGTCTCGGTGATGACGCCGTTGGCCACGGCATACGTCGCGCGTTCGCGCAGGTAGCCGGCCGGGGCCAGCCGCAGGTACCACCGGGTCGAGAACCACATGATCGGCACCCCGATCACGATCGGGGCGGCCACCAGCGGTCCGGCCACGACCGCCGCCACCACGGTGAGCACCGTCGTCACCACGGCGACGAACAGGGAGGGGATGCCGAACCTCACCACGTGGGACAGAGCCTCGACGTCGTTGGTGGTCCGCGCCACCAGATCGCCGGTGCCGGCGCGCTCGACGGTGGACAGGGGCAGCGCGGTCACCCGCTCGATGAACTGTTCGCGCAGCTGTGCGAACACGGTCTCGCCCATGATGAAGGACGACCGCCGAGCGGCCCACATGAGCACGGTCTGCAGCAGGACTGAGGCGGCCAGCCAGATGACCAGGGTGTCGATGTGTGCGCGCGTGGTGCCGTGGGTGACGCCGTCGACCAGGTTCCCGACCAGCCGCGGCGCCACCAAGGAGGCGAGGGCCGCGAGGGCGTGGAGCCCGATGACCTTGGTCATCGTCCCGCGATGCTCGCGCAGCAGACCGCGGGCGTGACGGCGTACCGAGGCCATGTCGGCGACGGGCAGGGTGCGGGTGACCGGTTCGGTGGTCAGTGTCACGAGGTCGCCTCCCCTCGCACGACGGTGTCCTTGTATGCCGTGCTGGTCGCCATCAGCTCCTTGTGCGTGCCGCGTGCTGTGGCGACACCGTCGGCCAGGAGGATCACGGCGTCGGCCTGGTCGAGCATCAGCGGGCTTGACGTCATCACGACCGTGGTTCGACCGGCTCGAGCGCTGGCCAGACGCGTCGCTATGCGGGCCTCGGTGTGGGTGTCGACGGCGCTGGTCGGCTCGACGAGGACCAGCGTCTCGGCGTTGGTCAGCAGTGCGCGGGTGAGCGCCAGGCGCTGGCGTTGGCCACCTGAGAAGGACCGGCCGCGTTCCTCGACATCGCTGTCGAGCCCGCAGGGCAGGGCTTCCATGACGTCCTCGCCGCTGGCGACCATGAGTGCCGACAGGATGGCCTCGTCGTCGTGGAGGCCGTGCGGGTCGAGCTCTTCGCGCAGCGAACCGGTGAAGAGGCGCGGGTCGATCTCGCTGACGACGATGCGCCGGCGAACCGTGGCCAGGGGAAGGTCAGCGATGGCCACCCCGTCAAGATGCACCTCGGTGCGGGTCCTGCCGAAGCGGCCGAGACGGTCGGCCAGCGCCCTGGACTCCTCGGGCCGGGCCGAGACGATGGCGGTCAGCTGGCCCGGGTTGATCGTGACGTTGCTGGCCGGGTCGGTCAGGCGAACACCGTGGGCCGGCTCGACGACGGCCTTGGTGCCCGCAGGGCCGTAGTTGCCGTCGTTGGTGTCCATGGTGTTCGCGACGTCTTTGGCGTCGGTCGTGTCCGGCTCGGTGGACAGGACCCGGATGATCTTGCGAGCTGCGATGTAGGCACGGGTGGCGCGATCGGCGAACTCGGTGGCCGTGCGCAGCGGCATCACCAGGAAGGCGGCGTATCCGTAGAACTGGACGAGATCGCCCGGCGTGAT
>JAYSQM010000231.1:0-1069 GCA_043721575.1 Phycicoccus sp. | reverse complement strand
GCCAACTACATCCCGGCCGAAGAGCCCGGCGGCGGGCCCAACTTCTACGAGTTCGGCGACGACGTCCTGTACGAGATCCACATCGACAACAACGGTGATTCCCAGTCGGATATCACCTACCAGTTCCAGTTCCAGACCCAGGTCCGGAACCCCGAGACATTCCTGTACAACACCGGCCCCATCACGTCGCTCGGCAGCGCCTCGTGGAACCGCACCCAGACCTACAGCGTGAGCCGGGTCAAAGGCGGCGCAACGACCGTTCTGGGGTCAGGTCTCACCTGCCCACCGGTGAACATCGGACCGCGCTCCACGCCTGGTTACAGCGGATTGGCGGCAGCGGCCGTCCATTCACTGCCGGGTGGCATCAAGGTCTTCGCCGGACAGCGGCGGGAAGGCTTCTACGTCGATCTTGGGTCGATCTTCGACCTCGGCACGTTGCGGCCGTTCCAGAACCTGCACCTCATCCCGATGGCCGCGACCGGCGGCGTCGACACGCTGGCGCGCCTGAACGTCCACAGCATCGCCATCCAGGTGCCCAGATCCCAGCTCCAGCAGCGTGGCTCCACCCCAACAGATCCGGCCGATGCTGGTTCGGTCATCGGCGTCTATACCTCCGCGAGTCGCCGCAAGGCGCAGGTGCGCCGCACATCGGGCGTGAGCACAGCCGGTCCCTATGTCCAGGTGTCGCGACTGGCCAACCCCTTGGTCAATGAAGTGCTGATCCCGATGGGGACGAAGGACTTCTGGAACAGCCAGGATCCGTATCAGGACAGCCAGTTCCAGTCCTATGTGCTGAAGCCCGAACTGGCGAAGCTGCTTCCAATCCTCTATCCGGGCGTTTTCCCGAATCTGGCCGCCTACTCCAGGAACCGGGACGATCTGGCCGCGATCCTGAGCACGGGCATCCCGTCCGGAATCATCCCCGGGTTCCAGAACTTCAGCGGGCCGACGCCGGCCGACCTGCTGCGCCTGAACATGGCCATCCCACCGGCTTCGAGTCCGAGCCAGCTCGGCATCCTGGGTGGGGATCTGGCCGGCTTTCCCAACGGCCGTCGAGTCGCCGACAACG
>JAYSQM010000230.1:0-4712 GCA_043721575.1 Phycicoccus sp. | reverse complement strand
GGCTCGGCCATCCCGCGGCTGATCGACTTCGAGTTCTTCCGCAACATCGCCGACGAGGTGGGCGCGATCTTCTGGGTCGATGCCGCCCACTTCATCGGGTTGGTCGCCGGCAAGGCGATCCCGAGCCCCGTGCCGTATGCCGACGTCGTCACCTTCACGACGCACAAGGTGCTGCGTGGACCGCGCGGCGGCATGTTGGTCTGCAAGGAGGAGCACGCCGCCAAGCTGGACAAGGCCGTCTTCCCGATGATGCAGGGCGGCCCGCTGATGCACTGCGTCGCTGCCAAGGCGGTCAACCTGCACGAGTGTGCCCAGCCGGCCTACGAGGTCTACGCCAAGCAGGTCATCGCCAATGCCCGGCAGCTGGCAACCTCGTTGGGGGAGAAGGGCATTCGTCCGATCACGGGAGGCACGGACACCCACCTGTCACTGCATGACCTGCAGGGGCTCGGTGTGACCGGCAAGGACGCCGAGGCCCGCGCGGACGCCGCCGGCATCGTGCTGAACAAGAACGCCATCCCGTTCGACCCGCAGCCTCCGAACACGGCTTCGGGCATCCGCGTCGGCACCCCCTGCGTGACCACCCAGGGCATGGGCACCGACGAGATGAAAGTCATCGCCGACCTCATCCATCGGGCCGTGACCCAGACCGACGGCGACCCCGACCACGCCACAGCCAAGGAGATCCGCGCGGAGGTGACCGACCTCGTCGGCCGCTTCCCGGCATACCCTCGTGTGAGCAGCAGCTGATCCATCCGGCTGCATCGTTCTCGAGCTAGGCGCTAATCCGTGCGGGAGTACCTCCTGGTTTTCATCGTGGCCGCAGCCATGACGTATGCCGCCACCCCCTTCGTGAGGTGGCTCGCGGTCGCGACCGGTGCGATCACCGCGGTGCGCGACCGCGACGTCCATGCCGTGCCGACCCCGCGTCTTGGGGGAGTGGGGATCCTGGTCGGTTTCGTCGCCGCACTGCTCGTGGCCAGTCGACTGCCCTACCTGTCCCAGATCTTCCAGGGCGGTGAGATGAAGGGCGTGCTGATCGGGGCCGTCATCGTCTGCGCCGTCGGCGTGCTGGACGACATCCGCGAGCTGGACTGGCTGACGAAGCTGGCGGGGCAGATGCTCGCCGCCGGCGTGATGGCATTCCAGGGCGTTCAGCTGCTGTCGTTGCCGCTGTTCGGCGTAACCGTCCTGCCGGCGCCGCTCCTGGTGACGCTCACGATCCTCATCGTCATCATCTCGACCAACGCGGTGAACTTCATCGACGGTCTGGACGGACTTGCCGCCGGTGTCGTAGGCATTGCCGGGCTGGCGTTCTTCGGCTACTCCTACCTCCTGTCGCGGACGTACGACCCGCCGAACGTCTTCTCCTCGGCGACCTTCATCACGGCCGCGCTGGTGGGCTGCTGCGTGGGCTTCCTGCCGCACAACTTCCACCCGGCCCGGCTGTTCATGGGCGACGCAGGTGCGCTGTTGCTCGGCCTCCTGCTGGCAGCGGCGACGATCTCGATGACCGGCAACATCGACCCCAGCGCGCAGGTCGGCGGGAACGCGGCCGCCGCGATCCTGCTGCCGGTTGTGCTTCCTCTCGCGATCCTGTCGCTGCCACTGCTCGATGTCCTGCTCGCGGTGGTCCGACGCACCCGTGCCGGACGGCGCCCCTGGCACCCGGACGCCGAGCACCTGCATCACCGGATGCTCCAGATCGGTCACACCCATGTGCGGGCGGTGCTCCTGCTCTACCTGTGGGCTGCCCTGGTCGCTCTCGGCGCGGTGTCCTTCGCCTACTTCGAGGGCTGGCTCCCGTTCGTAGTCATTGCCGTCATTGCCATCTCGGCCTTGGCTCTGACGATCTGGCTACCCAAGTGGATGCCGACGAGGCGCTTGTGATAGCTTTCACAAGCGCCAGGCGATGGGTTCGCAGTAGCGTTTCCCGAACCCATCCAGAGCGTGAATTGCCCCTTCGAGACGCCACCACAACGACCGATGACAACTCAGGCCGATGACGACTCAGACCAGGCGGACCAGATGACACAGCCGCAGGCTTCGGGGCCGCCGTTCGCCGCGATGCTTCGCGCCGCGGTGATCCCCATGGTCTGCACCGCGCCGCTGATCGTGCTGGTTTTCTGGATCACGGGTCAGACCCGTGGCGGACTGGCTGCGCTGTTGGGCGTCTCCATCGCGGTGGGCTTCTTCGCCAGCGGTCTCTACGTCATGAAGCGGGTGACCAACGAGAACCCCGTCTCGGTCCTTGCCGGAGCCCTCGCCGTCTACCTCGGCCAGGTCATCTTCCTCGGGCTCGTGATCCTGCTTCTCTCGGGTGCTGACTGGCTGGACGGCAGGACCTTCGGGCTGTCCGTCCTGGCCGTTGCCCTGATCTGGCAGCTGTCCCAGGTTGTGGCCTTCATCCGGCTGCGCAAGCCGGTGTACGACGAGCCAGCCGACGAGCCAGCCGACGAGCCGGCTCAGCCGGGGCTCTCATGAGCAGCAGTCATGAGGAGCGGATGAACCAGCACGAGCAACCGCCGAGCGGGTCCGGCGGGCCGACAAACCCAGACGTGGGGCATCCACGGCTCGAGGAGTCACGGATGTGGAACGTCGTCTCCTACCTGATCTCCGGGCCGGTGATGTTCGGCGGGATCGGCTGGGCACTGGATCACTGGCTGGGCACCGGATTCCTTGTGCCGGTGGGAATTCTTGCCGGGATGGCCGTTTCGCTCTACCTCGTCTGGTTCCGGTACGGTACCCAGCAGTGACTTCCGAGGAGATGTTTTGAGCCTGAACGTGCTGGGCGCCCTGGCTATGGCCGATGGCGGCGGCTACCAGACGCCGACCACCGCGGAGTTCTATCAGCCGCTGTGGTTCGACGGCCCTTGGGCGATAACTCGCCCGACGGTCGTCCTCCTGCTTTCCGTCGGCCTCATCGCCTGGTGGCTGATCGCCACGACCAAGCGAGCCGCGATCGTGCCGAGCAAGGGCCAGTGGGTCACCGAGGGCGTCTACGGGTTCATCCGCAACGGAGTCGCGCGGGACATCATCGGCAGCAAGGACTTCCTGCGGTTCGTGCCGCTGCTGTTCTCGATGTTCATCCTGATCCTGGTCAACAACCTCTTCGGTGTGATCCCGCCGGTCCAGTTCCCGACGATGAGCCGGATCGGCTTCCCGATCGCCCTGACCGCAGTCGTCTATGTGGTCTACCACCTCATCGGCATCCGCAGGGTAGGCCTGCGCGCCTACTTCAAGAACCTCGTGCCCGGCGGTCTGCCCGGCTGGATCATGCCGTTCATCTTCGTGCTCGAGGTCATCACCTTCTTCGTCACGCGTCCGCTGACGCTGGCGCTGCGACTCTTCGGCAACATGTTCGCCGGTCATATGCTGCTGCTGTTGTTCATCACCGGTGGTGAGTACATGTTCGTCCACGGCGGGCTCGGTCTGAAGCTCGCCGCCGGAGGCTCGTTCATCATGGCCTTCGTCCTGACCATCTTCGAGGTGCTGATCGAGTTCCTGCAGGCCTACATCTTCACCCTGCTCGCGGCCACGTACATCGCCGGCTCGCTGGCCGACGAGCACTGATACGCACCTGATGAACCTCACTGATACGCCCCACTGATACAACCCCAGACTTCCGCCCGGTGACGTGCCGTGCGGGAAACCAAGAACGAAAGAGGATCACATCGTGACCGGAAACATCGCCATCCTCGGCTACGGCCTCTCCGCCATCGGCCCGGGTATCGGCATCGGCCTGATCTTCGCCGCCTACATCAACGGCGTCGCCCGTCAGCCCGAGGCTCGCGGCATGCTGCAGTCGATAGCCATCCTGGGCTTCGCCCTGGCCGAGGCGCTGGCCATCTTCGGTCTGGTGCTCGCCTTCGTGTTCAAAAAGTAGGTCGACGTGCGAACACCACAGCCAGCAGCACCATCTTTGGCACCTAGGCACTAGGAGAGTCCCGTGCAGCTATTCGCCGGCGCGACGCACGTCGCAGCCTTGGTGACCGCCGGCGAGGCCGACCAGCTCCCCGTTCTGCCCCACATGGGCGAGCTGGTCTTCGGTCTCATCGCGATCGCCATCTTGTACGTCATCGTGCAGAAGAAGGTCGTGCCCAACCTCGAGAAGGCGTATGCCGACCGCACCGCGGCCATCGAGGGCGGCATGCACAAGGCCGAGGAGGCCCAACAGCAGGCCGAGGCCGCTCTTGAGCAGTACAAGGCCCAGCTTGCCGAGGCTCGCGCCGAGGCCAGCCGGATCCGTCAGGAAGCCCAGGAGCAGGGTGCTGCGATCATTGTCGACCTGCGTGCCCAGGCTCAGACCGAGGCAAACCGCATCGCGGCCGCTGCGCACAAGCAGATCGAGGCCGAGCGTCAGCAGGCCGTGGTCTCGCTGCGGGCCGAGGTGGGTCGCCTGTCGACCGAGCTGGCCAGCCGCATCGTGGGTGAGTCGCTGCACGAGGAGACCCGCCAGAAGGGCATTGTCGACCGCTTCCTGGCCGAGCTCGAGTCGGGCGCCATCCGGCCCGAGACGGTCGGGCAGGACGCCTGATGCAGGGATCTTCGCGCGCAGCGTTCGCGGCGGGGCACGACGCCTTCGCGGCAGCACTGGGTTCCGGAGCCGACTGGTCGGCACTTGCCGAGGAGCTGTTCGCCGTGACGGGTGCGCTCGACTCGAGCGCCTCGCTGCGTCGCGCACTGGTCGACCCGTCGCGGGACACGACGGC
>JAYSQM010000229.1:0-2184 GCA_043721575.1 Phycicoccus sp. | reverse complement strand
GTTGGTCACGGTGGTCCCCTTCTTGGTGGTGTCTTGGCGACGCCCAACACCTACCCCATGGGCGGTGTCAGGCGGGGGACCGCCACCCATAGTTCCACGGGACCCGGGACAACCTCGGCCGAGGCATCGAAACGCCTTGAGTTGGAGGCTGTCAGCCAAGTCCTCGCGGTGCCGTTCGGGGATCCGCCTGGGGATGCTCGCCCGCACCTTCGGCAGCACCGACGGCGGCCCCACCTGGACCCCGACCGGGTGAACACCGCAGATGCCCAGCCCAGCAGCGACGGCCACGAAGGGGTTGCCCCGGCGCAACCGGTAGCGAGCCGTCGCTCCAGTTCCCCTCGACGCATCCGGGCAGTGCTGACGGCCCGTCCCCACCATGCGAACTATCCCGCCGCCGCGGTCACGGCCGCACTCATGAACGTCTTGTACATGGTCGGTGGCGCCGTGGTGGTGGCAGATCCCGGGCTGATTGGATCAGGCGCCAGGAGCTGTGATGACCCCCCGTCGCCATAACACGTCTGTCCGCAGCGAGCCCTGGGCCGCACTGGTCATCACCTGCTCGGCGCGGGCGGATCGCGGCATTTACGACGTCACGTCGGGCTCCATGCTCGTTGCGGCTCTGCGGGCTTGGGGATTCACCGTTCGTAGAGAACCGTCGTGGAGGCGGCGACCCGGTGGGGGTGGCTCTGCGAGAGGCATTGCCCAGCGTCCCGACCTCATCGGTCTTGGGTGCCCCTGAGGGGGTGGTGTACCTGCGTTCCACCTGGCTTAGTTAGGGTGCCCTAACATGTTACCAAACCGGTCGAGTCTTTACGAATCCGTCGTTCCCGATGCGCAGGTCACTGCCGAGCCCGTGCCCGAGGGTTCTTCGGACGCTGGTGCGCCCAGTGCGGGACGCCGCAGAGCGATCCGGATGATGGCGCTGTTGGGGCCCGGGCTGATGGTGATGCTCGCCGACACCGATGCCGGCAGCGTGATCACCGCGGCGCAGTCCGGGGCGCGGTACGGCTACCAGCTGGTGCTCTCCCAGCTGGTGCTGATCCCGATCCTGTACCTGGTGCAGGAGATGACGGTGCGTCTGGGTCTGGTCACCGGTGAGGGTCACGGCGCGTTGATCCGGCGAATCTTCGGTACCCGATGGGCGCTGCTCTCGGCGGTGACCCTGTTCGTCGCCTCTGTCGGCGCGCTGCTCACCGAGTTCGCTGGGCTGGCCGGGGTCGGTGCCCTCGTCGGGCTGCCCAGGGGGGTCTCGATCGGCGTCCCTGCACTGGCCATCGTGGTTCTGGTCCTGCTCGGGCGCTACCGGCGGGTGGAGGTCGTCGGCATCGCCATCGGCGCGCTGGAACTGCTGTTCATCCCGGCCGCCATCATCGCCCGCCCCAATGCTCAGGAGATGCTCCAAGGGCTCGGCAACCCGATTCAGTTCGACACCGGCTACCTCACGCTGCTCGCCGCCAATGTTGGTGCGGTGATCATGCCGTGGATGGTCTTCTACCAGCAGGGCGCGGTGATCGACAAGGGCAGGCGGGGCATGGGTCTGAGGCAGGCTCTGCGCTCGTCGCGGCTGAACACCGCGATCGGCGCGGTCGTCACCCAACTGGTCATGGTCGCGATCGTGGTGGTCACCGCGGCCACGATCGGTGCCCGCGATCCTGGGGCCAGCCTGAACGGCATCGGGGACATCGCCGCGGGCCTCACGCCGTTCCTGGGACGCACCAACGCGGTGCTGCTGTTCGGTCTGGGCATGGTCGGCGCCTCGGTGGTCGCCGCGCTGGTCGTGGCATTGGCCGGCGCCTGGGGAATGTCGGAGGTCCTGGACTGGCGCCACAGCCTGAACGACTCGCCACGCCAGGCCCTGGGCTTCTACGGCCTCGCCGTGGCCGGACTCCTGGCAGGAGCAGTGCCGGTGCTTCTTTGGCCGGACCTGATCGGCCTCTCAGTCGGTGTAGAGGTCATGAACTCCATGCTGCTACCCATCGTGCTGGGCTTCCTGCTGGCGCTGGAACGCAAGGCCCTACCACCACAGATGCAGATGCGCGGCGCCTGGCGGCTGACTACCTACCTTCTCTCCGGACTGGTCATCACTCTGGGCGTCTACACCGTCGTACAGACCCTCCTCGGCAACACCTAAACCCCACCACACGGCCAACGCCCAACGGCCCCGATGATGACGTCCGGCAAGCC
>JAYSQM010000228.1:0-1429 GCA_043721575.1 Phycicoccus sp. | reverse complement strand
GACCCGAGCGTCGATGTCGCGGACAGCCTGCAGCGCGCGCGCCTGCATCTCGGCGATGGACTCCCCCGTGAACATCTCGCCGTCGGGGAACCTCGCGGCGCTCGGCTGGTCCTGCACCAAACGCCACAACGGCTCCTTGGCCAGCTCCGTGAGCGACCCGCCCGTCCACGCGCCATAGCGACACTCGCCGACGCGCTCGTCCGTCTGCACCGTGACGTCGACCAGCGCCGTCACCACGATCTGCGCGGTCTCGACGCATCGTTGCAGAGGGCTGGACACGACGGCACGGACCGGTGTACCTCGCAGCCGCTCGGCCAGATCGGCCGCCTGGCTGCGTCCGATGTCGTCAAGACCCACGCCCTCGGACCACCCCGCCAGTGTCCCGTTGGCGTTGGAGGTGGTCCGTCCGTGACGGATCAGCAGGCAGGTCGGCACGAACGCCACTGTACGGCGGGTCCGTGCATGAGACCCGAAACCGTGATGACATATGCGGTGTGATCGTTGACCAAGCCGTCTATCGCGACGGACACCGGATGCCCTGCGGAGATCTCAGCGACGAGCTCGCCCTGCTGCGTAAGGGTGAGGACGGCTTCATCTGGATCGGCCTGAAAGACCCAACCCCCGCCGAGTTCGCCCTGGTGAACGAGGAGCTCAAGCTGCATCCGCTTGCCGTTGAGGACGCCGTCAAGGGCAACCAGCGACCCAAGCTCGATGTCTACGACGACACGATCTTCGTCGTGCTGAAGACCTTGCGCTACATCGACGAGACCTCTGACGTCGAGACCGGTGAGGTGATGATCTTTGTCGGTGACCGGTTCGTCGTGACCGTCCGTCGAGGCGAGGCCAACCCGCTGGCAGGGGTCCGCGCCCGCCTGGAGCATGCACCGGACCACCTGGCGCACGGGCCGATCGCAGTGCTGTACTCGGTGATGGACGCGATCGTCGACAACTACACGATCATCGACACCGAGCTCAGCAATGACCTCGATCTCATTGAGCAGCAGGTCTTCCTTGGCGCCCTCGGTGTCGACGTCGGCGACATCTACTGGCTCAAACGTGAGGTCCTCGAGGTCAAGCGGGCCGCGACGCCGCTCACGATTCCGCTGCGCCGGCTACGGTCCGAGGACATGCCCACCATGCATGAAAAAGCTCGCCCGTTCTTCGGTGACATCTCCGACCACCTGTTGCGCGTCCTCGACCACGTCGACTCCTACGACCGGCTGCTCACCGATGTCCTGAACGCCCACCTCGCTCAGATCTCGGTCCAGCAGAACAACGACATGAGGAAGATCTCAGCCTGGGTCGCGATGGCCGCAGTGCCCACGATGGTTGCCGGGATCTACGGGATGAACTTCGACTACATGCCCGAGCTGAGATACCCCGGTGGATACTTCATCGTCCTGGGCTTCATGGCCGTCGCCGCGCTCGC
>JAYSQM010000227.1:0-2513 GCA_043721575.1 Phycicoccus sp. | reverse complement strand
CCGCATAGAGCGAGTCGCCGTCATCCCTGGCCGATTCGAGGAACTGGCGGGCTTCCTCGCTCGACCACGCCTTGACCTTGCGCGGCCGCGACTTCGGCGGCTGGGTCAGCGCCGCCAGGTTCTTGTCGAGGTACTCATCACGCATGGCCGACGAACAGGCAGAGCGCAGGACCGTCCGAACGTCCCTTATCGAGCGAGGAGAGAGGACCGACTTGCAGCACTGACCCTTGGCGCAGCAGCGTGCTTTCTCAGGGTTCTTCGCCGCCCTACGAGCGTCTCTGCTCTGCGCGCAGCACTGGCAACGAGTGCTTAGCCCGTTGAGCCAGGTCTGAATGCCACGCACGCGCAGACGGTCCAGCCCGATGCCGCCAAGGCCAGGCTCGATGTGCACCCGAAAATGCGTCCCCTAATTGCTGTACGTGAGCGGAGCTGAGTTCGACCGGATCACGTTCTCGAACCAACTTGGTCATGCACTGCCGCAACGTCGGCGTCGAGGACTGCACCGGGCCACGCCGGGCAGCCTGAGTCAGCGCTACCCACTTCGCATGAACAACCTCGCGCGTCTGGCCATAGACGTACTTCCGCTGACGGTTACCCGACGGGAGTGTGATCCAGACAGACCATTGTGACGTCGACAAGGGTGCCGCCGGAGGCCTCCCACAGATGTGCGCTGCGCTGAGGAGGGGAGGTGGGGCGACGCATGCATGTTGCCGAGACAGGCGATCGGTGCTTCACTTGAGCGACACCGAGTGGTCCAGAAGCGGCGCCATCTCATCTCTCGTTCTTGGAGTGAATGATGACGCCGCTTACCTCTGTCCCGACCCCTACTACCCAGGCTGGCACCCACACTCAAGCGGCCCGCCGCGAGCGCCTCGTGCTCACCGAGTCTCTCTTGGCCCGGCTCGCCGATTCCCGCAGTGTCCGCGAGCGCCGCCGGTTTAAGCATGAGGTGGTACTGCTGAATCTCGACCTGGCAGACAACATTGCCGCGCGGTACGCGGGTCGCGGCATCGAGTGGGACGACCTGGTCCAAGTGGGTCGGGTGGGCCTGCTCAAGGCGGTGGATGGTTACCGCGCCGACAAGGGCTCGGGTTTCCCGGCCTACGCCAGCCCGACGATTGCCGGCGAGATCAAGCGCTACTTCCGAGACTGCGGTTGGATGGTCCGACCGCCCCGCCGCCTCCAGGAGTTGCGCAACCAGCTTAGGTCGGTCGAACCGGACCTGCAACAGCGGCTCCACAGGGCGCCATCGGCAGGCGAGCTCGCCGGCGCCCTCGGGATTGAGCCCGATGAGCTGTCCGACGCGCTGGCGGCCCGGAGCGGCTACACCGCCCTGTCGCTGGACGCGCCCACCCGCGCGGACTCCGGTTTGTCGTTGGGCGACGGCCTACCCGACGACAGCGACCCGTACGAGGTCGTGGAGCGGGCTGAGTGGCTGCGCCCGGCGCTGGCCATGCTGAGCGACCGCGACCGGCGGATCATCGAGCTGCGGTTCGTCGACGGTCTCACCCAGGAGCAGATCGGTCGTCACCTCGGGGTGAGCCAGATGCAGGTCTGCCGGCTACTCGCGGGCATTCTCGACCGGTTGCGCGACGACCTCGGGATCTCCGACGCCGAGGCCACCGCCTGAGACACGCGACTCACTTTGACGGGTATCTTCGCGGGCGTCCGTGCCTGGACGAAATCTGCGGCAACATTGTGGGCTCCCCGTGGTGAAGGCTCGATCAGGACCGCCGCGCCCCGTGGAAAGGGTACCTGCGAAGGATGCGGTGGCTGGCGCGTTCGCCAGGTCACGGTGTCGAACCGTCGCCCCCCTACCGCCAGGCACCAGCAAATGGAACGGTTCGGGCACCGGCTGTTCTCCCAGATCGCCCCGAACTGGCGAGGCCGGCCCTCAGAACCCACCAGATCATCGTCGACACTCAATCGACAGCACGACCACCAACATCGGCCTGACCGTGCACCGCGCGCTGGACACCGGCGGCGAGCTGAACTACAAGCTGCTCCCGGCCAACACGCCATAGGTACCTCCAATTGCTTCTTCGCGAGCCCCAAGTGTGGGAAAGTTGAACGCTCGGCACCGTTTGTCGATGTCACATGAGTTGGATCGGCACCACTTCCAGGATCACACAGCCTGACCCGGCTTACCCAGGCCCTGGTCAAGCGCATCGCTGAAGCGCCTTCTTGATCGTCATGAGGCTGATCGCCCGAGACCACAGGGTGATTGGCAAGCATCGCAATAGCAAAGTCGCTGCCGTCCTCGGTTTGGGCGGCCGCAGTGCATCGGTGTACGGAAGACCATCAGCGACTGAACAGGCTTGGGGTCAGCGCGCCGGCGCCGCTGATCGGGCTACGGTGAGAAACCGTCCACCAGCCTCGGCGCGCGCCCCGAGAGCTACCTATCGTGAAGTCGGGCAGGTCCTGGCGGGGTGGGTTGTCCGCCAGGACCCTAAGTGGTGGACCGCCCTAGGCCGGCCCGCTCACCTGTGTCTCTGTTACCCACCCGCGCCCGG
>JAYSQM010000226.1:0-7278 GCA_043721575.1 Phycicoccus sp. | reverse complement strand
CTGGCGGCAGTCATCGTCGCCCCGTCGGCCTGGCGCTCGACCGTGGCGATCGGCGCGTCTGCCACCGCAACCCTCGTCGGGGTGGCGACGGTCCTGGGCCGGTGGCACCGACCCTCTGACGTCATCGCGGCGACCTTCGTCAGCCTGGCGTGGGCCGCTGTCGGGCTGCTCGTCGCGTCGCTGGTCAGGCATCGTCTGCCCGGTCCGGCACGCAGCGTCTCGGTCCATGTGGGGGCGCTCATCGGCGCCGCGGCGGTCGGTGGACTGCTGGTGTCATGGGGGGTCCGGCCGCAACCGGGTAGGCGCGACCTCGGACTGGGTATGGTCTCGCTCGGGGCCATCGGGCTCGCCTGCGCGGTCAGTGTTGCTGCGGTCGCTCACCTGGCCGACCGACACCTTGGGTGAGAACGGGACGCCTCGCCCTCCCTGGGCCTTCAACCCGGCGGCGCAGCACGAGTCGACGGACGCCACCATGACTGGTGCGAATGCACCATCCGCGCGGACTGCCCGGTTAGGGTGATCGGGTGTTGAGGACCTCACTGGCAGTCGCCGCGGGCAAGGCCGCGCGCGTCGTATCGAGGCTGAGAGGTGGCGGTTCCGCACTGCCGGGGCTGGTGGCCGAGCGGGTCGACCCCGCCTTCCTGACCCACGCGCTCGCCGACCTGCCGCACGGCATCGTCGTCGTCACCGGCACCAACGGCAAGACGACGACCACCAAGATGCTGGTCGCGATTTTGCGCCAGCACGGCCGCAAGGTCTTCACGAACCCGACCGGCAGCAACTTCACCCGCGGCGTCATCTCCAGCATGCTCGGCGAGCTCAGGCTGTCGGGTCGGCTCGAGGCCGACATGGCGGTCCTCGAGCTCGACGAGGCGCATGCGCTGAAGTTCGCTGCAGCGGTCAAGCCGACGTATGCGTTGCTGCTCAACGTCGCTCGGGACCAGCTCGACCGTTTCGCCGAGATTGACCACACCGCCAAGCTGCTCGCGCAGCTCGCCGGGCAGACGACCACGGGCGTCGTCCTCAACATCGACGACTCGTTCGTCTCGCGTATCGCCGGCCGCGTCGCCGGCGGGGTCGAGGTTCGCTACTTCGGCGTCGACCCCTCAATCGCCGACCGGTTGCCCGAGCTGCAGGAGGCAGACGTCCGTTTCGAGGACGACTTCGCCCCGCCGGCGCCCACCGCGACCGATGGCCTGCTGAAGCCCAGTGACGATCGCACGTTCGAGGTGCGCTTCGGCGACGGGACCGGCGGCGTCGACAACGTGGGTCCGCTCGAGCTCAAGCAGCGGGGACTCGCCGCGATGATCAACGCCACTGCGGCTACGACCACCGCAAAACTGTTGCTGGGCAACGATTTCCGGGCGGATCGGGCTGTGACTGCGCTCCAGCAGGTCACGCCGCCCTTTGGTCGCGGCGAGGTCATCGACGCCGACGGAGCGCCGCTCGAGCTGGTCCTGGTCAAGAACCCCGCTGGCTTCACCGTTGCGCTCGGCACCTACGGCAACACTCCGGTCATCACCATGGTTGCCATCAACGACAACTACGCCGACGGTCGTGACGTCTCCTGGCTCTACGACGTCAGCTTCGAGTCGTTGCGAGCCAAGGGGGTTGCGCTCACCAGCGGTGTCCGCGCCTACGACATGGCGCTGCGGCTGAAGTACGACGACGTGGCTGTTACCGAGGTCGAGCCCGACCTGGACGTCGCTTTGGAACGGTTCCTCACGGCATACCAGGACGAGCCCAAGCGCATCTTCTGCACCTACACCGCGATGATGACATTGCGCCGCGACCTGGCCGCGCGATACGGCCTGGCGAACTTTGGAGAGGACGCCCGGGCATGAGCAGCAGCGACCCGAAGAGCAAGGGCCAGATCAAGGTCGTCCACATCTACCCACGCGAGATGAGTATCTACGGCGACCTCGGTAACACGCGCTGCCTGGCCAGTCGACTGCGTTGGCACGGCTACGAACCCGTCATCCACCAGCACCACCCCGGCAACGACTTCCCGACGGACGCGCACCTCGTGCTCGGCGGCGGCGGCCAGGACAGTGGCCAGGCGCGGGTCGAGGACGACCTGGCCCACAACGGCGACGTTCTGCGCGCCCTGGCGGCGCAGGGCACTGCGATGCTGATGATCTGCGGCATGTACCAGCTCTTCGGCAACGCGTTCATCACCGTCGGGGGAGAGCGGCTCCCCGGCATCGGCATTCTCGACGTGACGACCCAGGGCAACGCCAAGCGGATGATCGGACCGGTCGTCCTGAAGACTGCCTACGGCGACGTGGTCGGGTACGAGAACCATTCCGGTTCAACGCAGCTCGCGCCGGGGCAGCAGCCCTTTGGCACGGTCAGGTCAGGCATGGGCAACAACGGCAAGGACGCGACCGAGGGCGCAGTCACAGGCAACGTGTTCGGGTCATACCTGCACGGCCCCGTGCTGCCGGCCAACCCTCGCTTCGCCGACGCCCTCATCAAGCTGGCGGTCGAGCGCGCTCTGGGCGAGCCCTTCGTGCCGGGGCGGATCGACGATCAGATCGCCGACCAGGCCCGGACGCGTCAGGTACGCAGGCTAGTCAGCCGCTGACGCTGCGGTCGGAGGAACCTCGTCCGTCGCTTCGAGGGAGGGATCAGGCGCCGGCGGCTCAGTGTCCGGGCGCGCCTCAAACGCATCGACAGGTCGCTGCTTGCGGGACACGCCCCACGCCACCCACCCGATCGCTCCGAGCGGAATCTCAAGCAGGTGGATGTAGATCGAGAAGAGCACCACACCCGCCGTCGCTGCGGCTGGGGCGGCGCCAAAGGCGATAAGTACGGCGCTTGTTCCGATCTCGGTGATCCCGACGCCTCCCGGTGTGATGCCCACCGTGGAGAGGAGCCGCCCGACGGCATAGGCGGCAAACACGTGCGCGAAGGTCACCTGCACGCCCACGGCGGCGAGGCTGAGCCAGAACAGCAGGAAGTAGACGCCGAAGTAGCCGAGCAGACCGAACGTCATGCTGCGCCAACCGGTCCGGATGACGACGTTGAGCCGACCCCGCAGGTCGTGCACCAGCTCGTCGATGCTCATGTCCCGAGCGACCCGCGACCTGTGCCACAACGGGCGCAGGGCCTTGTCGAGGCCTCGCCCGATGACGGTGGCACCCCGTTCGGAGATGATCACGGTAATGAAGAGGCCGAGCAGGGCAAGACCCACCACGGCACCGCTGGCCCCGGCGCGCACCAGGGGCTCGGGAAGGTTCGAGGCATCGGTCAGCAGGACGCCCGTGCCGATCACAGGCAGGGCCACTCGCCCCAGGACATTCCAGACGCCGGTGACAATCACTGAGGTCGAGATGTCCCGCCGGGAGAAGCCCCAGGAACGACAGATGCCGTATGTCGCGACCACGCCAGCTGCTCCTCCGCCGGGCAGCAGGTTGCCCACTGAGGAGCTGCTCACGTTCAGGATCAACGCTTTCGGATGCGACAGGCCAGGGAGCGACCCCGTGAGCATGAACGTGTAGAGCCACAGGCCGCACAGCATGAGGGCCAGCAGCTCCAGGGCCGTCCCGAGGCCGATGTGTCGCAGGATTTTGAAGATCTCGTGCCAGGTGGTGCCGGCGAATTGGGGAAGTCCCCACACGAGCAGGCCCACGGCGACACCGAGACCGAGCAGCCCCTGGATCACCTGACGGAGGCTCGGCCGCCAGCGCGGGACGACCGAGTCGTTCTGCGGCGTCGAGGACACCTTGAGGTTCGGCACGCTCATGGCAACCCCGCAAAGACGTCCCGGGAGATCGGGGCGCCCGGCGGGTGGGATGGGTCGACGAACCACTCGCGGCCGAAGACCACGTCATACAGCGGGCGCGGGATCCGCAGGAAGGCGGCGAGGGTGCGGTCCGCCCCGCCATCGGCGCTGGCCTGGGAGGCGTGGGCCCGCATCGAGGCCCGCTTGGCGGTGGCGTAGCGGCGGACATTGACCCTGTGGGTGATGTCGGCTCGCGGGCTGAAAGAGCGTTCGAACGTCGTGGGGTCGAAGTCTGCGGGGAACCGATAGACCTTGCTGGCCAAGGCCACCGCACGGCAGATTGCATCGCGTGGCACGGTCGCCTGCAGCACCCGCGGAGTCTGCGCCAGCTCTGCCGCCCTAGCTCCGACCTCATGGACCTTGACGTGATCACGATGCCCGTATCCGCCGTTGGCGTCGTACGTCAGGAGAACGTCAACGGACTCTTCGAGCAGGGTGTCGGCGAGGAGCCCCGCGGCCTCGTCGACATCCGCCCGGATGAACCGTGTCTGTCCTGGCGGATCAGGCCAGGTCGCTGGCCCCAACCCGCTGTCTGCATAGCCAAGGCACTCCACTCTCGCCACCCCCAACGCTCGTGCGCTCTCGCGCAGTTCGTCCAATCGTCGCTCGCCCAGCCGTCCGTCCGCCACAAAACTGCTGGAGGCCAGCCCCTCGTTGCCGTCGGTCGCCACCACCACGATGACCCGGTGGCCCTCCGCGGCGGCGCGCGCCATCGTCCCGGCGGTGAGTAGTGCCTCGTCGTCGGGATGGGCATGGAAAGCCAGGAGGGTGTGCGCCATCACGTTCCATCCTGTCTCATGCAAGGCTGGGTTTCGTGAAGGTTGCGCTGCTGTCGGACTGTTATCTGCCCCGCCTGGGCGGCATCGAGGTGCAGGTTCATGACCTTGCCACCCGCCTGATCGCGCGCGGGCATGAGGTCGTCGTGTTCACGGCCACCCCTGGCAGCCACGGTGAGCGGGGCGGGTTCGTCGACCAGGTCGACGGCGTTGCGGTCCACAGACTGGCGCTCAAGATGCCGTTCGAGCTGCCCGTGAACCCTTTGGCCCCAAGGCTGCTGCGCCAAAGGCTGGCCGACGGCGGGTTCGACGTCGCCCACGTCCATATGGGCGTGGTGAGCCCCTTCGCCGTCGACTGTGCCCGCGTCCTCACGGACATGGGCCTGCCGACGGCCATGACGTGGCACTGCATGCTGGGCCCGCTTGAGCCGGTATTCCGTGCGGCGAGATATGTGCGCACGTGGGCAACTCGTGGCGTTGCCATGAGTGCCGTCTCGGCCGTGGCCGCCGAACCGTTGCAGCGCATCGTTGGCTCAGGGGGCGTGGTCAACGTCCTGTCCAACGGAATCGACGTCGACCGCTGGGCTACCCCGGCAGAGCAGGCGTCAGCGCGCGACGCGGGGGACGGCGTACGGGTGGTCTCGGCGATGCGGCTGGCGGCCCGCAAACGACCACTGCCGTTGTTGCGCATCATGGCTCGCGTGCGGGCGCTGGTCCCGGCGGAGACCGGGATCAGCCTGGAGGTCCTCGGCGAGGGTCCCGACCGCGGCCGGCTCGAGCGCTTCGCCGCCGCCCACGGGATGGGGGGCTGGGTGCGACTGACAGGTCGGGTTACGCGGGACGAGCTGCGTGAGACGTATGCGGCGGCCGACATCTACGTGGCCCCTGCGCCGTTGGAGTCGTTCGGGATCGCGGCGCTGGAGGCGCGCACTGTCGGGCTGCCGGTCGTGGGGCGGCGGGGCAGTGGACTGGAGGAGTTCGTCACGGACGGTCTGAACGGATATCTCGCGGCGGACGACGAGGCGATGGCTGGCGCCCTGGCGCGACTGGTCACCGACCAGGAGCTCAGAAGGTCGATGACAGCATACAACCGCAGCACTCCGCCGGAGCAGTCGTGGGACCGGATCCTGGATGGCGCGGAGGCGGAGTACCGCCGAGCCATCGCGTTGGCGGGCTCAGCGAAGGGGACTTTGCGTTGACCCGCGGATACCCCGAGCCGCCCCGACTCATCGTGGTGGGGGTCAACGTCTTGGGCGCAGAGGTCGCCCGTCTGGTGCTCGCACACGGAGACGACCCCATCGCGCTGCTCAGGGTGCATGGCTGGGAGGTGCGGCGGGCGCGAGACGTCATCAGCCACACGGGCGAGAAGCATGTGCTGACACTGTCTTTCGTGGTTGAGCCGGAGGCGCTCGCGCCGCTCGAGGTGGGGGTGCGACCGGTTCGGGACGATGATCTGGTGGTGGCCGAGGGCGAGGTCCCAGAGCCGTACCAACGCGTGGCGGCCTACGCCTTGGTGACCAGCTCGCGCGGAGTTTTGATGACGCAGTTCTCCGACCGGACCAACGCGCAGGGCCAGTGGGGCCTGCCCGGCGGAGGCATCGAGGCCGAGGAGGCCCCGGACCGGGCTGTCGTGCGTGAGGCCTGGGAGGAGAGCGGTCAGGTGATCGAGGTGGACGAGCTCGCGCTGGTCCACACCAGTCACTGGATCGGCCGCGCCCCGACCGGGCGACTCGAGGACTTTCACGCCGTGCGGGTTGTGTATCGCGCGTCGTGTGCTGACCCCACCGAGCCGGTCGTGCACGACGTCGGTGGCACCACGGCGGCGGCCGCCTGGGTGAGGCTGACCGACCTCGATCGGCTGGCTGTCACCTCCAGCTGGCGTTCGCTCCTGCGGGACGTCGGATGGCGTGCCTCAGGTGTCGTCATGGCGCCGGACGAGGCCGATGGCCCCGAGCACCACGAGCAGGCCGCCGACGACGACGATCGCTGCCGGCCCCAGCTGTGACCAGTCGACCCGCAGGACCATCGTCTCGCTGGCGATGATCAGCGCTGCGAGGGCCAGGGCCACCAGTCCGAGAACGACCGCTGCGGAGTTCGGCCCCTTGGGACGGGCGGGCGCGCCGACCCTGTCCTGGATCGGGTTGTCATCCGGGGCTGGGGGCGTTGCAGGTGTGTTGGCATCCATTGTCCTACTCCTTCACCACGGTGAGCTGTCCGACGCCGACTCCGGCGTCGACCACGACCTCGGTGGGTCCGTCGCCGATGACGACCGACCGGGATACGTCTTTGCCGCTCTGTCGGTCGCTCCCGGCGTCGCCGGGCAGGAGGATCTCGCCCAGGCCGACGTGGCCCACGACCTTGACGGTCAGGCCCTGGGGCACGACCACCTTCAGGTTGCCGAGCCCCACGTATGCCGGGAGCTTGGCTTCGCGCAGGCCCTCGGTGGGCAGCCCGCCCAGGTCGAGAACACCGTTTCCGACGCCCAGTTGGTAGTTCGCATCGGGAATCACCGAGGTGGGGGCCCAGGTCGCGTTCCCGACGCGTCCGCCGACGTGGATCCCTGCAGGCACAATGGTGCTCGACCAGGCGGCGACCGCCAAGACGACCGCCAGGAAGGCTACGAAGCCGGCTCGCCATCCGGCCAGACCGAGCACGACGAGCAGCAACCCGATGGCCGCCAACGAACCGGCCAGGGCGATCGCCAGGTGGTCACCG
>JAYSQM010000225.1:0-4532 GCA_043721575.1 Phycicoccus sp. | reverse complement strand
CCCGCGGCTGACGACCAACGGCAGGCACGCGGCATACGGGCCTGACGGGCCATTGCGCGGAGAGCGGAACGCGACATGATTTTGTCCACATCACGGCGTAATGCACGTCGGGAAGCAATCCTCGTGCTTGACTGTTGGAACCGGCGAATGGGTCTGCCCTCAACGCAAACCGCTCGGCAAGTGTCTACGAAGTATCAGTAACCGATACCGACGAGATCGCGACACCAGGTGGAGAACCGCCAACGGCGACCACTACGACGAAATGGATGGCTGACGTGACAACTGCACTGGCACCGACCTTGACCGCGGCTGACCGCTGCGACCGCTGTGGCGCCCAGGCCTATGTGCGCGCCCGCCTCACCTCAGGCGGCGAACTGCTGTTCTGTGCGCACCACGGCCGCGAGCACCTGCCCAAGCTGCAGCACCTGGCAACCGAGATCCAGGACGAGACTGATCGCCTGCACGAGACGCCAGCCTCGGCCGGCATCGACGAACGCTAGATCACCAGACCGACAGGTTGGCCATGGACGGCCTGACCGTTGTCGTGGGCCTGATCATGCTGGTCGGGCTCATCGGCATCGCTGTCCCTGTGCTGCCCGGGCTGTTGGTGGTCTGGGGGGCTGTTCTGATCTGGGCTTCCGAGACGCAGACCACAGCCGGCTGGGTGGTCTTCGGTATTGCCACGACACTGGCTCTGTCCGGTTTCCTGCTGCAGTACCTCCTGCCTGGTCGGCGCATGCGCCAGGCCGGGGTCACGACGTCCACCACCTTGGCCGGAGCAGCGCTGGCAGTCGTGGGCTTCTTCGTGATCCCCGTCATCGGCGCGTTCCTGGGCTTCGCGCTCGGCATCTACCTGGCCGAGCGGATCAAGCTGGGCACCCATGGCGCTGCCTGGCCGTCGACCAGGCACGCGCTCAAGGCCATCGGGCTGAGCATGGGCATCGAATTGTTGACCGGTCTGGCGATTGCCAGCACCTGGGTGATCGGTGTGCTCACGGCCACCTGACCGATCCACCGATCGGATCGAAGTGCGCCGGCTGCGTTACTGCCAGTCGTGGCGGCGGCGATCCCAGCGCTCTTCGAGACGGCGCATGAACGTCGCCCTGGCCGCCTTGGGTCCCTTTCCCGACTGGCGCGACTTGCCGGACCTGCCCGCAGACGCGTGTGCGCGCACTGACCCGTCCTGGGCGACCGCACCCAACTTGGCTTTGGCCGGCTTGGCAGGGGTTATCGCATGGGCCACGCCGCCCACCATCAGCGCAAAGCCGATAGCGCCCCACCAGACTGCCTCATGGATCACGCCGAGGATGACGAGCCCGAGACCTGCGATGACGCCCACGGCCCCGATGGAGATACTGCGGCGAAGGCGGGCACGCGCAGCGGAGCCCTGCATCTGCGAGGCAAACTTCGGGTCCTCGGCATACAGCGCTTGTTCCATCTGCTCTAGCTGATGTTGCTCGTGCTCTGAAAGCGGCACCTTCGACCTCCCGTGCGCGCGGGTCCACTGATGACAACAACGTCCGACGGTCCCGATTTGTTGCCCGAACCGGCGATGCGTGGCACTCGGTCTGACCCGGGTACCGACGACACCTTCAGGATAGGTCGCCGCGCTTCGAAGTGGTAGCCGACCGCTCACCTTCGACCAGACTGGCAGGGCGAACCGCGCCGGCACCGAACCGTGCACTGGCTTGATCGACCGCTCGATCGGCGTCGCGCCAGCCATGCTCCGGCTCATCGAGCAGGCCCTGGATCGGTGCGTGGTCGGAGTCCATGAGGCCTTCCATCCGAACGCCGACCAGCCGCAGGCGGGCCCGCTGCAGACCCAGCCCGTCAAAAAGTGCCCTGGCGCTCGCGTAGATGTCGCGGCTGACGTCGGTCGGGTCACGCAGGGTCTTGGAACGCGTGATCGTGGTGAAGTCGGAGAAGCGCACCTTGATCGAGATCGTTCGTCCGACCAGCCCCGCTGCGCGCACGCGGGCCGCCGTGCGGTCGCTGAGCTTGAGCAGCTGTCGGTGGATGTATGCCGGGTCGTCCACGTCGAAGGAGAACGTCTCGTCCGCGCCGATGCTGCGTTCCCGGCGGGTGGGCACCACCGAGCGTGTGTCGCGTCCCCAGGCCAGCGCGTGCAGGGCGGCTCCGGCGTTGTCGCCAAGGGCCCGCCGCAACGTGTCCACCGGTGTGTGGGCGATGTCGGCCACGGTGTGTAGCCCCAGACGCTGCAAGGCCTCCTCGGTGCGCTCGCCGACTCCCCACAGTGCGCCGACCGGCAGCTGGTGAAGGAAGCTGACCACCTCGGCCTCGGGCACGACGAGCAGCCCGTCGGGTTTGGCCAGACCCGAGGCGAGCTTCGCGATGAACTTGGTGGAAGCCACCCCGACCGAGCAGGTGATGCCCTGCTCGTCGGCGATCGTGTCGCGGATCTGCTGGGCGATCTGGCTCGGTCTGCCCAACCGGCGGCGGGCGCCGGACACGTCAAGGAACGCCTCGTCCAGTGACAGTGGCTCGACGATCGGCGTCACGCTGGCGAACACCGCCATGACAGCCCGGGAGATGCGTTCGTAGCGGGCGTGGTCAGGAGCGAGCACGGTGGCCTGTGGGCACAGCCGGCGGGCCCGGGCGATCGGCATCGCTGCGGCCACCCCGAACGCGCGCGCCTCGTAGGTCGCGGACAGCACGACCCCGCGGTTGCCTCCGCCGATGATGACCGGCGTGCCCTTGAGCTCGGGGCGGCTGAGCAAGGATGCCGACGCGTAGAACGCGTCCATGTCCACGTGCAGGATCGAACAGCCCTCGTCGTCAGGTGCGTGCTCGCCCTGGCGTTCGGGAACGGGGAACTGGCGCCGGCTCATCGCCTGGACAATCGCCTGGACAATCGCGCGAGCAGGCGTCCGGACACCGGCGGCAGGTCAGCGGCGGCGGGCCAGCACATGCAGGGCTGCACCGATGTGCCCCAGGAACGCGTAGTCGGGATGACGCGAGGCGGTCTGCTCGAGCTCCAGCAGCGCGGCCCGGTCGGCGTCGGAGTCGACATAGGCCGCAGGCACGAGATCGCTGAAGATGCGCACTCCGTGTAGGTCCGCAACGACCAGCCCGGCGCCTTCGACAAGGGCAGTGATGCCGGCTGCGTCGAAGCGTCGTGGCAAGGGATCCGCCGGCCCCCATCGACCGTCGTCGCTGCTGAGCGCGCGCTGGGCCTGGGCGAACTGGCCGGCGAGGGCTCGGGCCAGCACTGCGGCGATCCGGGTGGCGACCACGAGGCTGACGTAGCCACCGTCGGCGAGCACACCGGCGACGGATCGCAGGGTGGCCGCCGGGTCATCGACGAACTCCAGCGTGCCGTGGCAGCACACGAGGTCGGCGTCGGCGTCGGGGTGGACTTCGAGCAGGTTGGCGGCGTCGCCCTGCACCGCCACGATCCGCTCGGCGACCCCGGAGTCGCCGGCTCGACGAGACAGCGACGCCAGCGCGTCGGGGCTGGGGTCGATGACCGTGAGGTGGTGACCGAGCTGGGCCAGCGGAACGGCCAGACCGCCGGTGCCACCGCCAAGATCGACGACGCGCAGGCTACGACCGAGCTGTTGCTCGCGCTCGGCCACGACGGCCCGCACGGACTCCCAGACGGCCGAGGTGCGCACAGAGGTCTCGACGCCGCCGCGCCTGCTACGTCGCCCTTCATCAACCACGGGAAGGCTCCTCTGGTGCTGGTGCTGGTGCTGGGCGCCGGCGAGCACCAGGCCTGACGGGGCGACTGCGGTGACGGTCGGATCGTGTCCACCCTAGTGCCCTGAACTTCCGGGGCTGGCGTGCCACAGCTTGCGCGGTGGGGCGCCCTCCTCGGGGATCGCGTGGCCTTCCATGGGCAGCTTGCGGGAGTCCCTGACATCACCACCGGCAGGTTTGACGTCGGCATAGGGCGACTGTTTGAACCCTGAGGCGTGCACCAGCACCCGGCGGCGGGATCCGCCCATCCCGCCAGCCGCATCGCTCCGGTCGGCACCCTGCTCATCGGCCTCGGACAGCGCCGCGTGCACCCCATCGAGACCACCTCGGCTCCAGGCCTCCCACAGCCCGGACAGCTCCCATGCCCCGGTTGCGCGAAGGGAGACCCCCTTGGCTCCGGTGCGCCGCAGGAAACCGCGGACCAGAAGCATCCAGGAGTGGAAAACTGTTGCCGCATAAGGGCCTTGGACATCCTCGAAGAACGTTGCGTCGACCGGGCCGGTCGAGTCGTCAAGGGTCAGGAACACCACGCGTCGTCCCGAGCGGATCGGCGGCGTCTGCGTGGCGACCTTGACCCCGGCGACCCACTGCTCGGAGCGGCTGCGTTGTCCGAGCAGCTGGGCGGACCGGGTCACTCCGAGCGCCTGCAGCATCGGGGCGTAGAAGTCGATGATGTGGGCGCTGGCATCCAGCCCGAGGATGTCCAGCTCGGCCCGGACCCGCTCCGGCCCCGTCATCTCGGGCAGGCCCGTGGCCATGGTGAGCTCGGGGGTGTCCCCCAGGTCGAGGGTGAGCTGAGTGGGCTGCGCCCG
>JAYSQM010000224.1:0-6914 GCA_043721575.1 Phycicoccus sp. | reverse complement strand
CGTGCCCGAACACCTCCGAGCGCTTACCTCCCCTGAGGTCTTGGCCGTTGAGGGCGAACTCACGACCCGACTCATCGCCCGCGCCGCCCACACACCGGCCAGTCCCGCCAGTCCCGCCAGTCCTGGCCAACATTTGGTCGGTGGGATCGAAACAGGCCAGGAGCTGGATGCCGCCCAGCAGGCGGTGGTAGCCGCGTTGGCTGGGACCGGCCTGCTGACGCTCGTCGAGGGTGCCGCGGGGGCGGGGAAGACCACCACGTTGGCCGCGACCCGGGAGTTGCTGGAACGACAAGGGCATGCGTTGGTGGTGGTGACCCCGACGTTGAAGGCGGCCCGGGTCGCCGCAGGCGAAACCGGCGCCACGGCGTACTCGGCGGCTTGGCTGGCTCACCAGCACGGTTACCGGTGGGACACCCACGGCATCTGGACACGGCTGCGGCCAGGCCAGCGCGACCCACGCACCGGCGCGACGTACCGGGGCCCGCAACCCGGCGCGGTCCTGCGCTCGGGTGACCTGCTGCTGGTCGATGAAGCCGGGATGCTCGATCAGGACAGCGCCCGAGCCCTGCTGGTCATCGCCGACGAACACCACACCCGGCTCGCGCTGGTCGGTGACCGACACCAGCTGCCCGCGGTCGGCCGCGGAGGCGTCCTGGATCTGGCCGCCCGCTGGGCCAACCCCGAATCCTGCCTGGCCCTGGAGAGCGTGCACCGGTTCGCCGACCCCGACTACGCCGAACTCAGCCTGGCCATGCGCACCAGCCGGCACCCCGGCGGCGTCTTCGACACCCTCCTGGCCAGAGGACAAATCCGCCTGCACCCCAGTGAGAGCGAACGCACCCGCGCCCTCGCCCAGATCGGCGCCCAACCACGGGCTGAGGGCTCTGCCGAGCCGGTGTTGGTGATCGCCGAGACCCGGGAACAGGTCGCCGCCCTGAACGCGACGATCCGCGACCAACTCATCGCCACCGGCCGCCTCGACGACACCGGTGCGGTCACGACAGCGGCCGGGGAACGGATCGGGGTCGGTGACCGGGTCGCCACCCGCCGCAATGACCGCGCCTTGGACGTCGCCAACCGCGACACCTGGACCGTCACCGGGATCGCCCATGATGGCACGCTGGCCGTTGATGGTGGCCGTGGTGAACGCCACCTACCGGCCGGCTATGTCCAAGACCATCTGGAGTTGGCCTATGCGACCACCGTCTACGGCGCCCAAGGCCACACCGTCGCTGCGGCGCACCTGCTCGTGGGCGAGCACACCGGCGCCGCCGGCGCGTACGTCGGGATGACCCGCGGCCGTGAGAGCAACATCGCGCACCTGGTCGCCGGCAACGTGACGGACGCCCGCGCCCAGTGGGTGGCCACCTTCTCCCGCGACCGGGCCGACCTCGGACCCGCCCACGCCGCCCGTCTGGTCGCTTCGGAGGCCGCGACGTACGCGACCGGGCGGCCGGCCGAGGCTGTCCTGGACGACCTGCGGGCGGCGTGGACCTTGCAGGCCGACCTCACCGGACACATCGCGCAAGCGACATCGATTCGCGACGAACTGGCCCGGATCGTCCCGCTCCGCGCTCAGAGCGACCCACAGATCGCGCACCTGCGCAGCGCCGAAGCGCAGGCATGGGTGGACTCCGAGGACGCTCGCGACCGACTCAGGGGGACCGAGTCCGCCATCACCACCGCGACCAGCGACCTGGCCCGCGACCTGAACGACCGCTGGGACCGGGCCTATCCGAGCGCGGCCAGGGCTGTCGAAACCATCCGAGCCGGCACCGGACACTTCGGACGCGGTCGGTCCGAGGTCAACGCGGCCCGGCAGAACCTCACCAGCTGGGCCCGGGCCTGGCAGCCCATCCTCACCGACATCACCGGCCTGACCGTCGACGCGCTGCACGACCCTGACCAGCTGGCCACCGCGATGCCGTTCAACGGCAGCAGCGCGCTCCATGAGGCGATCGACCGGTACGCCGCCCGCGCCGCCGGCCAAGCCCACCCAGAACTCGCGGCGACCCGTCACGGAGTGCAGGTCGCAGATCAGCATGCACGCAATACCCGGGACACCCGCATCGCAGCCGAGAACGCCCGCGCACACCAGTTCAACGAACTTGGCCTGAGCTCTCTCGCTCACACCGACCGACCCGCCCGACAACTCGCGGCTGCCGAAACCAACCTCAGCACGCTCACCTGCCAGCTCACCCAGACCCAAGGCCGCATCAGCGCACTCGGCCGCGAACCCGCCATCCGAACCCTGACGGCCGGACGCCTGCAGACCGAACACGACACCTGCGTCCACGACCACGAACACGAGAAGGACGCACGCGCCCGAGCCGCCTGGGCAGCCCGGAACGCGCCGAGACCAAGCCACGAGCACGACCACCATCTCGACCTCTACCGCAGCGGCACCGACCACGGGATCTCCCGCTGATGCGTGCACGCGGGTTAGGACGGCGGCGGCGCAAGTCCGCGGCCGATCGATGCCCAACGCGCATGTGTGATCCTCATCGCCGAAAGCGTCGACGTTCCTCTCGCGGGCGCACATCTGCTCGGTACCGACATCGCGATCACAATCGGTGTCGCGCGGAACCGGGTCGGCGCGGACTACAACACCCCTGGCCCAAACATCATCCGCATCAGACGCGGCGTGCGCTAGGAGTCAAAGCGTCCAGGAGGTTGCGACGCCGTTGGCCGTCGTGCGGCCAAGCCGGACGGCCACGCAGTTCGAGATCGCGGACAGATCGCTGTCGCCCGAGCCGGGAGGGGCAACGTTTGGAACGTTACCTCCGTCGGGTCTGGTCACCGGAAACCCTCCGAGTGGGCCTTGGTAAGGGGTGTCCGCAACTTTCGGGGGGACGTGCCCTGACCTGCGCAAAGACCAACGTCCCCCCTTGGGGGTACGTGCCTGGGGGAACGAAGTAGGTGACGTTCCCGCGCCATGATGACGAGACGAAATCTGGGCGTTGTCCGCACCTGGCACGAGGCCCGTGATGGTCTACCTCATCGTTGGCCACCCTGCCCAATCATGTGCCGCTATTGGAGAAGAGAACAGACCAACACCGCCGGCAGTGAAACCGGCTCGGCGCCGAGGCAAGGAGAATCAGCATGAGCACCATTTCGCAACAGGTCACGCCGCCGCAGGACCCGCACGCAGGCGACGAGTTGCTCACCATCGCCGAAGTCGCCGACGTTGTTCGCGTCCCCGTCGCCACCCTGCGTTACTGGCGCCACCTCGGCACCGGTCCGCACAGCTTCCGCATCGGCCGCGGCGTCCGCTACTGGCGCAGCGAAGTCAGCGCGTGGCTGTACGGTCAGAGTGACGGACCCACTGCGCCTTGAGCCGTCGTAATCTGGACAGTCATAATCGTCGCGATCTGCTCCGACGGGCATGAACAGATGCCGTGGCTTCTCGGCCATAACTCGCGCACGCGACGAGCGGGCGCGCAACGAGAGGATGGTGAGGATGTCCTATGGCTAGCATCCACAGGCGCACGGTGCGGTGGACCACCCACACAGCGCAGCGACGCGCCGGTGCGCTGGACGAGGAAGCTGAGGCGGCTCGTGCTACCGCACATCGAATCGAGAATGAAGCCCTCGCGACGAAAACCATTGCGGCTGGGGTGCTTCGGAGGCTGGAGGCCTCTCAGCTCGCCTCACGCGCGGCCGACGAAGCCGCCTCTCGCGCCCGCCTGAGTCTCACCGTCGGTGAGACCGAAGAAACGCTCGATAACGGCAAGGGCAAGTAATGGCGAACATTGAGAAGCGCGCGAACGGCGTTTGGCGAGCCCGGTACTACGACGACGCGGGGAAGCAGCACGCGCGGCACTTTCCCCGGAAGGTCGACGCGCGATCCTGGCTCGACACGGTCACGGCCTCGGTTGTGCGCGGTGACTATGTCGACCCGAAGACGGCCAGGACGACCGTAGAGCAGTGGTGCGCAACGTGGCTCGAGGGTTACGCGACGCGGCGGACTTCGACGGTGCGACAGGCTCGGGTGCATATCGCGCAGATCAACAAGGCGTTCGGACCGATGCGGCTTGCCGATGTGCGGCCGTCTCAGGTGAAGGCTTGGACGGCGCAGCTCAAGGCCGCGGACTACGCAGACTCCACCGTGTATGCCACCTATCGGCGGTTCGCGCAGATCATGGGCGACGCGGTTCAGGACGGCATCATCCCGAGGTCGCCGTGCGGCCGGAAGACGTCGCCAGGTGGGGGAGTGCAGCGGCCCTACGTGGCAACCACGGAGCAGGTCTGGGCGCTGCATGATGCGATGGACGAGCACCTACGCTCAGCGATCCTCCTCGGCGCCTTCGCTGGTCTGAGGACGGCCGAGACGTGCGCGCTTCGGGTGGCCGATGTCGACTTCATGCGCGGCATCGTGGCGCCCGCGATCCAGTGGCCGGCCGAGCCGCTGAAGTCGGAGTGCTCGAAGACTCCGGTGCCGATCCCGCAAGAGTTGGCGCTCGAGCTGGCGGCCGGGGTCAAACGGTACGCCGGGGAGACTGTGGTCTCTGACGAGCTGCACCAGGCGTGTTCGCCGTGGGAGCTGCAAAGGGCTGTGCGCGATGCACGCAAGAAGGTCAAGGGGTTGCCTGTGGGCTTCCGGTATCACGACCTGCGGCACTACTTCGCGTCGCTGCTCATCTCATCGGGGCTCGACGTGAAGGTCGTCCAGACCCGGCTACGGCATGCCAGCGCGATGACGACGCTCAACACTTACGGCCATATGTGGCCCGACGCGGACGAGTCCTCACGCGCAGCCGTCTCGGTGGTTCTGGCTGCGCGCAAGGACTCTCCCAAGGACTCCTCAAGGACTGCGCGGGTTGTCGACTGACGTTTGTGCAGGTCAGTGGCTTATGAACCTCAGAGGTCGTAGTACATCTCAAACTCGTGAGGGTGCGGGCGGAACCGGATCGGGTCGACCTCGTTGAGCGTCTTCCACTCGATCCAGGTCTCGATGAGGTCCTGGGTGAAGACGTCGCCTTCCAGGAGGTAGTCGTGGTCGGCTGCGAGCGCCGCCAGCACCTCGGGCAGCGAACCGGGGACCTGCTCGATCTGGTCGTGCTCCTCCGGCGGCAGCTCGTAGAGGTCCTTGTCGACCGGCGCCGGGGGCTCGATGCGGTTCTTGATGCCGTCCAGGCCGGCCATCAGCTGGGCGGCGAAGGCCAGGTAGGGGTTGGCCGACGGGTCCGGGATGCGGAACTCGATGCGCTTGGCCTTGGGGGAGTTGCCCGCGATCGGGATGCGGACGCAGGCAGAGCGGTTGCGCGCGGAGTAGACCAGGTTGACCGGAGCCTCGTAGCCCGGGACCAGGCGGTGGTAGGAGTTGACAGTCGGGTTGGTGAAGGCCAGCAGCGAGGAGGCGTGCTTGAGCAGCCCCCCGATGTACCAGCGGGCGATGTCCGAGAGGCCGCCGTAGCCGCGCTCGTCGTAGAAGAGCGGCTCACCGTTCTTCCACAGGCTCTGGTGGGTGTGCATGCCGGAGCCGTTGTCGCCGAAGATCGGCTTGGGCATGAAGGTGGCGGACTTGCCACCCTCCCAGGCGACGTTCTTGATGACGTACTTGAACTTCATCAGGTCGTCACCGGACTGCAACAGGGTGCCGAACCGGTAGTTGATCTCCTGCTGGCCGGCGGTGCCCACCTCGTGGTGGCTGCGCTCGACGTGGAGACCGACATCGGCCAGCTTCAGACACATCTCGTCGCGCATGTCGGCGAAGTGGTCGACCGGCGGGACCGGGAAGTAGCCGCCCTTGTAACGGGTCTTGTAACCCTGGTTACCGCCCTCCTCGACGCGGCCGGTGTTCCAGGCCGCCTCGATCGAGTCGATGTAGTAGTAGGAGGCGTTGGCCTTGGTCTCGAAGCGCACGTCGTCGAAGACGTAGAACTCGGCCTCGGCACCGAAGTACGCAGTGTCGGCGATGCCCGTCGACAACAGGTAGGCCTCGGCCTTCGCGGCGATGTTTCGCGGGTCGCGGCTGTAGGGCTCGTCGGTGAACGGGTCCACGATCGAGAAGTTGAGGATCAGTGTCTTCTCTTTGCGGAACGGGTCCAGGTAGCCGGTCGTCGGGTCCGGGATGAGCTTCATGTCGGACTCGTGGATGGCCTGGAAACCGCGGATCGAGGAGCCGTCGAACATCTGGCCTTCGGAGAAGAAGTCCAGGGTCAGTGAGGCAGCTGGCACGTTGAAATGCTGCATCACACCGGGCAGGTCGCAGAAGCGAACATCCACGAACTTGACGTCCTCGTCCTTGATGAACTTAAGGACCTCTTCAGGCTTGCTGAACATCCAACCTCCATGTGTGGGGCTCGGCGCGTCGCGCCAGGGCCTGGTGCCGCATCGGGTTTGACCCTACCGGGGCGGGATTTCTGCGCCGTCACCCGGATGTTTCACCGGTGTTACGTCCAGAACGGGCGCCACGTAGCCTGTGACTCGTGGTTGATCGCAAGGACGTTGCCTCCTGGCTCGAGGGCCCCGCTGAAGCTCGCCCGGATCCCGATGCCTACCCAGGACAAAGACTCGGTATGCCGGAGCGCGGCCCCGGCTCGATCGCCCGTTTCGGGCGGCGGCTGGTCGCCATCCTCGTGGACTGGCTGATCAGCAACGTCATCGCCGTCGGGCTCCTGCACTACCGCCTCGGCGACGGGGGACTGGCACCCTTCAAACCGCTGGCCGTTTTCGTCCTGATGAACCTGCTGCTGGTCGGAACGCTGGGGTCCACGATCGGACACCGTCTGCTCGGCCTTCGTGTGGTGCGACTCGGTGGAGCCATCGCCGGGCCGCTCGCCGCGGTGATTCGTACGGTCCTGTTGGCCGTGGTCATTCCAGCGGTGATATGGGACCGCGACACCCGCGGTTCCCACGACAGGATCGCCGGCACGGTCCTGGTGCGCATCTGAGTCATGGTGCGCATCTGA
>JAYSQM010000223.1:0-9144 GCA_043721575.1 Phycicoccus sp. | reverse complement strand
TCGCGATCATGGCCTATCTCGACCGGCTCGCCGACGCACCCCTGGCCGGGGCTCGCCGAGCCATCGCCAGCCGCACCGGGCGCCCCACCACGTTCGGCTGGGGGCCACGCTTCCTGCACTCGACCGGGCAGTACCACAAAGGTGGTCCGGCCACCGGCGTCTATCTGCAGATCACCACGGCACCACACGAGGACCTGGCCATCCCGGGCAGGGAGTTCACGTTCGGCGACTTCATCACGGCTCAGGCTGGCGGCGACGCGCAGATCCTGGCCGACCACGGTCGCCCCGTCCTGCGGTTGCACCTGGCCGACCACGACGGCGGACTGGCCCAGCTGACCCGGGCACTGCGTCTCGACCAGGACGAAGGGCCCGCATGAGCCCCGCCAAGGTTGCCCACGGACAGAACCCGCTGCGCGACCCCCGGGACAGGCGCCTACCACGGATCGCCGGTCCCTGCGGCCTGGTGCTGTTCGGCGTCACCGGAGACCTGGCGCGCAAGAAGATCATGCCGGCCATCTACGACCTGGCCAACCGCGGCCTGTTGCCCCCCGGGTTCAGCCTGGTCGGGTTCGCCCGCCGTGACTGGGCCGACCAGGACTTCGGCAAGGTTGTCCACGAAGCTGTGCGCGCCCATGCACGCACACCCTTTCGCGAGGAGGTGTGGCGAAACCTCGCTGAGGGATTCCGTTTCGTACCAGGCACGTTCGACGACCCGACGTCATTTGACCTGTTGCGCGAGACCGTGCACAACCTCGACCGGGAGCGCGGGACCGGCGGCAACCATGCCTTCTACCTCTCGATCCCGCCGGCCTTCTTCTCCACCGTGTGCCAGCAGCTCGATCGCAGCGGCCTGAGCCACAACAGCGAGGGCGCCTGGCGGCGAGTCGTCATCGAGAAGCCGTTCGGTCACGACCTCGTGAGCGCACGTGAGCTGAACTCGATCGTGGAGGCAGTCTTTCCCCCGGACTCGATCTTCCGGATCGACCACTACCTGGGCAAGGAGACGGTCCAGAACATCCTGGCCCTGCGCTTCGCCAACCAGATGTTCGAGCCGGTCTGGAACGCCAACTACGTCGACCACGTGCAGATCACGATGGCCGAGGACATCGGCATCGCCGGCCGCGCCGGCTACTACGACGGCATCGGCGCCGCACGCGACGTCATCCAGAACCATCTGCTCCAGCTGCTGGCGCTGACTGCCATGGAAGAGCCGGTATCCTTCCAGGCCCACGCTCTGCGCGCTGAGAAGGAGAAGGTCCTCTCGGCGGTGCGGCTGCCCAAGGACCTGGCCAGGTCCACCGCTCGCGGTCAGTACACCCAAGGATGGCAAGGCGGCGAGCAGGTCATCGGCTACCTCGACGAGGATGGCATCAAGGCGAGCTCCACCACCGAGACGTTTGCCGCGCTGAAGGTCGAGATCGACACCCGTCGCTGGGCCGGGGTCCCGTTCTACCTGCGCACCGGCAAACGCCTGGGCAAGCGCGTCACCGAGATCGCGGTGGTCTTCAAGCGCGCGCCGCACCTGCCGTTCGACCAGACCTCCACCGAAGAGCTGGGCCAGAACGCGATCGTCATCCGCGTCCAGCCTGATGAGGGCATCACCATGCGTTTCGGCTCCAAGGTGCCCGGCAATGCCATGGAGGTTCGCGACGTCACCATGGACTTCGGCTACGGCAGCTCCTTCACCGAGTCCAGCCCCGAGGCCTACGAGCGGCTCATCCTGGACGTCCTGCTGGGCGACCCGCCGCTGTTCCCCCGCCACGAGGAGGTGGAGCTGGCCTGGCAGATCCTTGATCCGGTCGAGGCCTTCTGGGCCAGACAAGGGCGGCCCGACCCCTACCCCTCGGGCGGATGGGGACCGGCCAGCGCCGCCGACATGATGCGCCGCGACGGGCGCACCTGGAGGAAGCCATGATTGTCGACCTACCCAGCACCACCACGGCTGCCGTCAGCAAGAAGCTGGTCAGGCTGCGCAACGACGTCGGCGCCATGACGCTCGGACGGGTGCTCACCCTGGTCATCGTCGTCGACGAACCCGAGGCCGACGAGGCGATCGAGGCGGCGAAGGACGCGAGCCGTCAACATCCCTGCCGCATCATCGCCCTGGTCAGCGGCAACAAACGTGGCGCCAGCCGGCTCGACGCCCAGATCCGGGTCGGTGGTGACGCAGGGGCCAGCGAGGTGGTCGTCCTGCGGTTGTACGGTGCCCTAACGGGTCACGGCAACAGCGTCGTGGTCCCCCTGCTGCTGCCCGACTCCCCCGTCGTGGGGTGGTGGCCCAAGGAGGCTCCCCTTGACGTCTACGAGTCGTCGATCGGACAGATGACGCAGCGACGGATCACCGATGCCGCCAAGGCCCGCAACCCGCGTGCGGAGATGCAGCGTCGTGCGGACAGCTACCATCCCGGCGACACCGACCTGGCCTGGACCCGCATCACGTTGTGGCGTGGCCTGCTGGCCGCGGCGCTTGACCAACCGCCATACGAGCCCGTCGTGGCAGCAACTGTCACCGGGGCGAGCGACTCCCCCTCCACAGACCTGCTGGCCGGGTGGCTGGCCCAGGCGCTCAAGTGTCCGGTCACCCGTGCGCGCGCCCGCGCGGGCACTGGTATCACGAGTGTCCGGCTCGAGCGCCGCAGCGGCAATATCGACCTCGTGCGCCCTGACGGCGCCGTGGCAACCCTGGCCCAACCGGGCCAACCGGTCCGTCGGATCAGCCTGGCCCAGCGAGAGCTGACCGACTGCCTGGCCGAAGAGCTGCGCCGGCTCGACCCGGACGAGGTCTACGCCGAAACGGTGACCAAGGGGCTGGCCAGAATCAGCGCGGGCCGTTCCGTGACGGCCGCAGAGGCCGTCGCCGACGGCGAGGCACCTTCGGTGGCACTGGCTCGTAAGGTAGCCGCGAAGATCGCACGATCCTCGCCAAGGCTCAGCGACAGCGCCATGGTCAATGCGCCAACGCCAAGGTCAACCGCCTCAGACTCGGCGGTCCACAGGGCTGCTGCCCGCAAGCTGACCGGCACGAAGTAGGCCGCGTCCTCTGCGGCCCGACAGGAAGAGAGTCCATTGTGAGCCGCGGACCCATGGTCGTCGTCCATCGCGACAAGCAGCTCCTGGCCGACGCCGCCGCCGCTCGCCTGGTCACGGCCATCGTCGACGCCCAGTCCTCCCGCGGTCAGGCGGACATCGTCCTGACCGGCGGCTCGATGGGTTCGGCACTGCTGGCCTCGCTGGGTCTCAGCGCGGCCAAGGACGCCATCGACTGGCGGCGTCTGAACGTCTGGTGGGGTGACGAGCGCTTCCTGCCCGCCGGGGACCCCGAGCGCAACGAGACGCAGTCGCGCGAGGCGCTGCTCGATGCCGTGCCCCTGGACCCTGCGCGGGTTCACGCGATGCCCGCCTCCGACGGGCCGGACGGAGCCGACGTTGACGCAGCGGCTGCCCGCTACGCCGACGAGCTCGCCGCTGCCGCCCCCGGCGGACGCGACGTGCCCGAGTTCGACGTCCTGCTGCTCGGCGTGGGGCCCGATGCCCATGTGGCCTCGCTGTTCCCCGAACACCCGGCCCTGCATGAGCGCGACGCGGCGGTGATCGGCGTTCGTGGGGCGCCCAAACCGCCACCCACCCGGGTGTCCATGACGTTCCCGAGCCTGTGCGCCGCACGCGACGTCTGGTTTCTGGTCTCGGGTGCGGACAAGGCCGGCGCGGTCGGCCTGGCCCTCTCGGGGGCAGGTCAGCTGCAGGCGCCGGCAGCCGGCGTGACCGGCATACGGTCCACCACGTGGCTCCTGGACAGGAGCGCGGCCACCCACGTGCCCAAGGCGCTGATCCGACTGGCCAGCCCCTGACCCGTCCACCACCACGACGACCAAGTGGCCGGAGCGCTTCTAGCGGATGAGTCCCCGGTCGCGCAGGGACTTCAGTGCCTCGTCGAGGATCGCCTGACCATCGGTCTCGCTGCGGCGTTCCTTCACATATGCCAGGTGGGTCTTGTAGGGCTCGATGCGGTTGGCAGCCGGCGGGTTGGCCTGGTCCTGGCCGGCAGGCAGACCACAGCGCGGGCAGTCCCAGGTCTCGGGGACGGCCAGGCCGGGCTCTTCGGCGAAGCTTGGGCGCGTCTCGTGACCGTTGCGGCACCAGTACGAGATGTGGACCCGAGGGGCGGCGTCGCCGCGCTCGGACTCACCCATGGGTCCGGCGCCGACTCGGCTGCCCCGGATCGCCTTGCCACTTGCCACGATGTTGCTCCTTGAAGTTCAGGTCAGCCGGACGACTCGGACGGGGGCGGGACTAGCGGGAGAAGCGCTCGATGAGTCCGAGACCGATGATGCTGGCACCCCACACCAGACCCAGGGCAACGGTGAACCGGTCGAGGTTGCGCTCGGCGACCGAGGAGCCGCTCATCGTGCTGGACATGCCGCCGCCGAACATGTCGGAGAGGCCACCGCCCTTGCCCTTGTGCAGCAGAACCAACAGGGTCAGGAGCAGCCCACCCAGGACGAGCAGCACCTGCAGCCCGATCTTCACGGCATTCACGAAAGTTAGACCCAATCTCGTTCGGTGTCAGTCCGGTCGCGCCGGGCACGGCCAAGGACAAAGACTACCTGACAGCCCTCGCGGGGCCGCCCGACGCATGGTCACTCACGCGTTCCCCGCAGCGCCGCGTACTGCGAAGAGTCAAGAAACCCTGGCAGGAAGTGCCTCGCACTCTCGGCCAGCTCCAGCGCGGGTATGACCCGAGGGTCCACGAACACGATCTGGGCGCCCTCTCCGAGCACGATGTCCGCGTCGGTCAGAGTGGTCGGGGCAACCCACACCGTGAAATGTGTAACTTCTCCACTGGATCGCTGGAAGGGTCCGTCGAACCACAGGTCGAGCCCTGAGGTCCAGGCGATGCCGGTCTCCTCGTCGAGCTCGCGATAGGCTGCCGCCTCGAAGTCCTCACCGGGATCGACGTGGCCGCCGACCATGCCCCACATATCTGGGGCACTCACCGCCAGGGAGTCGCGTTCCTGCAGCAGCAGCCAGCCACGGTCATCAACGAGGATCACCGTGGCGAACCCCTGGAGCTGCCCGCTCAGCGTGCGGTGATGTGGTCGCGGTAGCGGCAGATCGACACGAACTCGTCCGCCACGATCGAAGCGCCACCGACCAACGCCCCGTCCACGTCGGTCTGGGCCATGATCGCGGCGACGTTGCCCGCCTTGACCGAACCGCCATAGAGGATGCGGATGCCGTCCGCGGTGTCGCCTGAGTAGAGCTCGGCCAGCCTCGTACGGATCGCCGAACAGACCTCCTGTGCGTCCGCCGGAGTCGCCACCTCGCCGGTCCCGATGGCCCAGATCGGCTCGTAGGCGATGACGATGGACCGCACCTGCTCGGGGGTGACACCGTCAAGGGCCGCGTCGATCTGCGCCAGCACGTGCTCGACCTGAGCTCCCTGCTTGCGCACCTCGAGGCCCTCGCCACAGCACAGGATCGGAGTCAGACCATGCTTGTATGCCGCCTTGACCTTGGCGGCCACCACGGAGTCGTCCTCGCCGTTGTGCTCCCGGCGCTCGCTGTGGCCGACCGCGACATAGGTGCAGCCGAGCTTGGACAGGAACGCGCCCGAGATCTCGCCGGTGAAGGCGCCGGCGTCGTGGACCGACAGGTCCTGCGCCCCGTGCCTGAGGAACAGCCTGTCGCCCTCGATCAGCGTCTGGACGCTGCGCAGATCCGTGAACGGCACCAGGACGGCGACCTCGACCGCGCCGTAGTCGTGCTTGGCGTCGCGAAGGGACCAGTCAATCTTCTGGACCAGGTGCGTGGCCTGGAGGTGGTCCAGGTTCATCTTCCAGTTGCCCGCCATCAGCGGCGTGCGGTTGGACGATGTGGTGCGTGGGTCGGTGGTGCTTGCCATGGTGATCAACTCTCCAGAACTGTGAGGCCGGGGAGCGCCTTACCCTCGAGATACTCGAGGCTGGCACCTCCACCGGTCGAGATGTGCCCGAACTGGCTGTCCTCGAAGCCGAGCTGGCGGACGGCCGCGGCCGAGTCGCCGCCACCGATGACGGTCAGCGCCCCCCTGGACGTGGCCAGGGCCAGGGCCTCGGCCACGGCCTTGGTGCCGGCCGCGTAGGGAGCCATCTCGAACGCGCCCATCGGGCCGTTCCAGAAGACGGTGCGGGCGTCGGCCAGCCTGGCTGCGAATACCTTGGCCGACTCAGGTCCGATGTCGAGACCCATCCACTCCGCGGGAATGGCGTGGGCGTCGACCACACTGTGCTCTGCTTGCGCCGAGAACGCTGTAGCTGCAACGATATCCGTGGGCAGGACGATCTCGACGCCACGCTCTTGGGCCTGCGCGAGGTAGCCCTTGACCGCATCGATCTGGTCTGCCTCGAGCAGGCTCCTGCCGACCTCGTGGCCCTGCGCAGCGAGGAAGGTAAAGACCATGCCGCCACCGATCAGGAGCCGGTCTGCGGCCTGCAGCAGGTTGGCGATGACTGCCAGCTTGTCACTGACCTTGGCGCCACCGAGCACGACCGCGTAGGGACGCTCGGGCGACTCGGTGAGGCGCCGGAGCACCTCGACCTCGGCCTGGACGAGCCCGCCGACGGCGTGCGGCAGTCGCAGCGCGACGTCATACACGCTGGCCTGTTTGCGGTGCACGACACCGAACCCGTCGCTGACGAAAACGTCTGCAAGAGAAGCAAGCTCGTCAGCGAACAGACCGCGCTCGACGTCATCCTTGGAGGTCTCGCCGGCGTTGAACCGTAGGTTCTCCAATAGCGCGACCTGCCCGTCCACCAGCCCGCGGACAGCGGACCGGGCGGACTCCCCCACCGTGTCGGTGGCGAAGGCAACGGGGGCGCCGAGCAGCTCCTGGAGCCGCTGGGCCACGGGCGCCAGGGAGTATCTGGCCTCGGGTGCCCCCTTGGGCCTGCCAAGGTGGGCGCACACGACAACGCGTGCGCCCGCCTCGCTCAGAGCCTTGATGGTGGGCACCGAAGCCCGCACGCGACCGTCGTCGGTGATGGTGCCGTCGGCATCGAGGGGGACGTTCAGGTCGCTGCGGACCAGGACCCGTTTCCCGTGCAGGTCACCGGCCGCGATCAGGTCGCGTGCGGTCTTCATCGCGCGTGCGTCAGAGCGTCTTGCCGACGTACATGATCAGGTCGACGAGGCGGTTGGAGTAGCCCCACTCGTTGTCGTACCAGCCAACGACCTTGACCTGGTTGCCGATGACCTTGGTCAGACCCGCGTCGAAGATGCACGAGTGCGGGTCGGTGACGATGTCGCTGGAGACGATCGGGTCCTCGGTGTACTTCAGGAACCCCTTGAGCGGACCCTCTGCGGCCGTCTTGATGGCAGCGTTGACCTCTTCGGCAGTGGTCTCGCGACCGGCCTCGAAGGTCAGGTCGGTGGCCGAGCCGGTCGGGATCGGAACTCGCAGGGCGAATCCGTCGAGCTTGCCCTTGAGCTCGGGCAGAACCAGTCCGATGGCCTTGGCAGCCCCGGTGGAGGTGGGGACGATGTTCAGCGCGGCGGCGCGGGCGCGACGCAGGTCGCTGTGCGGACCGTCCTGGAGGTTCTGGTCCTGGGTGTAGGCGTGGATCGTGGTCATCAGGCCCTTGACGATGCCGAACTCGTCGTTGAGGACCTTGGCCATCGGCCCTAGGCAGTTCGTCGTGCAGGACGCGTTGGAGATGATCGTGTGCGCCGCCGGGTCGTAGTCCTCGTGGTTGACGCCCATGACGACCGTGACGTCCTCGTTCTTGGCCGGAGCCGAGATGATGACCTTCTTGGCGCCGTTGTCGGCGTGCACCCGGGCCTTGGTCGCGTCGGTGAAGAAGCCGGTGGACTCCAAGACCACGTCAACACCCAGGTCGCCCCACTTGAGGTTGGCCGGGTCGCGCTCGGCGAAGGCCTTGATGGACTTGCCGTTGACGGTGATGTCGGTCTCACTGGAGGTGACCTCACCCTCGAGGCGTCCCAGGATCGAGTCGTACTTGAGCAGGTGCGCCAGCGATGCGTTGTCAGTCAGGTCGTTCACGGCGACGATCTCGATGTCAGCGCCGGACGCCTGGACGGCACGGAAGAAGTTGCGGCCGATACGGCCAAAGCCATTGATACCAACACGAACAGTCACGGGCTGAGCCTTTCCTAGCCTGCCGAAGCAGGACTGTCTTGCCTGCCTGAGCAGGGAGTTTCGGTGCGGCCAAACCGCACCCCGGAGTACGTCCCTCAAACCCTAGGGGATGTCTGCGGGTCGACCACACGCGGCCTCGTGGTGGGAGCCGGTTCACCAGAACAGCTGGTGGGCCTAGGACGTGTCTCCGTATTCGGCGGCCCACGTGAGTGCGGCGGCCTCGCGGTTCAGGGGATGCTGTCGAATGATTCGGAAACCGTGCTTGATGGCTGACCAGAGGGACGAGTCGACACAGATGAGAGAACTCGTCTCACGGTGCCCGCGAGGGCCTCGGTCAGGTGCCGACGTAGGCCGCGAGGTGCTCGCCGGTGAGGGTGGAGCGGGCGGCGACGAGGTCGGCGGGTGTGCCCTCGAAGACGATCCGACCGCCGTCGTGGCCGGCGCCGGGGCCGAGGTCGATGACCCAGTCGGCGTCCGCCATGACCGCCTGGTGGTGCGCGATGACGATGACCGACTTGCCTGAATCTACGAGCCGGTCGAGCAGGCCGAGCAGATGCTCGACGTCGGCGAGGTGGAGGCCGGTGGTCGGCTCGTCGAGGACGTAGACGTCGCCCTTCTCCGCCATGTGGGTGGCCAGCTTGAGCCGCTGCCGCTCGCCGCCGGACAGCGTAGGGAGTGGCTGGCCGAGCCTGAGGTAGCCGAGCCCGACGTCGGTCAGCCGCTGCAGGATCGCGTGCGCGGCCGGCGTGCGCGCCTCGCCGGCGCCGAAGAACCCCTCGGCCTCGGTCACCGACATCGCGAGCACCTCGCTGATGTCGCGGCCGCCAAGGTGGTATTCCAGCACCGATGCCCCGAATCGCTTCCCCTCGCACTCCTCGCAGGTGGTGGCGACGCCGGCCATCATCGCCAGGTCGGTGTAGATGACGCCGGCGCCGTTGCAGTTGGGGCAGGCGCCCTCGGAGTTGGCGCTGAACAGCGCCGGCTTCACGCCGTTGGCCTTCGCGAACGCC
>JAYSQM010000222.1:0-5251 GCA_043721575.1 Phycicoccus sp. | reverse complement strand
GAGGTGCCACCCTGCGACCGGATCGGCGCACCGATCGGGACCACCGGTCGAGCTCGGCCACATGCAACAACAGGTCGCGTCGGGTCACCCGGCCACGTCGCCCAGTCGTACCGCTGCCACCGGAGGTCCCCATGGTGGCGCTGAGTCCGTAGAGCGAGTCGAATCCCCCGGCCATGACCAGCCGCTCGACCACCGGGCGACTGACCTGGGCTCGATGCCAGAAGTCGGCGAGGGTGAAGTACTGCTGGCCGGCCACGACGCGCTGCACCTCGGCGTCGCTGATGCCCAAGACGTCGGCCAGGGACAGCCGGATGCCGTAGGCCCGCCCATCGGGCAGGTCGGCATCCGAAGACTGGTCGACCAAGGCCCACGGCGCGACCCGTTCCACCCGGTAGCTCTCCCCCGAGACGTTGACGTCCAGTCCCAGGATCGCGATGCCCAGGTTGCGGGCGTCGTCCAGGATCAGCCGTTTGGGGTACATGCCAGGGTCGTGGGTGAGCACACCGGACAGGAAGGCCGCCGGGTGATGAGCCTTGAGCCATGCCGACTGGTAGGTGGGCAGCGCGAACGCTGCCGCGTGGGCCTTGCAGAACCCGAAGGATGCGAACGCCTCGAGCACCTCCCAGATCCGGTCGACCGCGGCCGGCTCGTAGCCCCGGGCTGCCGCTGCCGGTCGCCACCAGGCCTCGACGTCCAGCTGACCTTGAGGGGATCCGAGTGCCCTGCGCACCTCGTCGGCCTGGGCCAGGCTGACGCCGGTGGTCTCGGCGACGATCTTGAGCACCTGCTCGTGGAAGACCACGACGCCGTGGGTCTCCTTCAGCGCTGGTTCGAGGCTGGGGTGGAGGTACTGCGGCGAACGCCAGTGCTGACGGGCCAGCAGGAACGGGGTGATCATGTCGGACTTGACCGGGCCGGGACGAAACAACGAGATATCGATGATGAGGTCCTCGAAGGTCTCCGGCCCGAACTTGCCGACCAGCTCGCGCTGACCGGGACTCTCGATCTGGAAGCACCCCAGCGTGTGCGTGGACCGGATCAGCCGGAACGTCCGGTCGTCCTCGAGGGTGACCTGCGCCCGGTCATCGAGGTCGATGCCGATGCCGTCGACCCGAGCCACCTCATCGACAGCGTGTGCCATCGCGGACTGCATCCGGATGCCGAGGATGTCGAGCTTGAGCAGGCCCAGGGTCTCGACGTCGTCCTTGTCGAACTGGCTCATCGGGAACCCCAGCCAGCTGGCCTCGACCGGGGTGCGATCGAGCAGCTCCTTGTTGGACAGGATCACGCCGCAGGGATGCACGGCAATGTGCCGGGGCAGACCGTCAAGTCGTTCCACGAGGTCGAAGAGAACTCGCAGGCGAGGAACATCCAGGCCGCTGGCACGCAGCTCGGGCAGGTCAGCCAGTGCGTCCCGGACATCGCGGGCCCGAATATGCGGGAACGCCTTGGCGATGGCGTCGATCTCGCCCGGCGGCAGCCCGAGCGTGGCACCGACGTCCCTGATCGCGTGGCGCGCCCGGTAGGTGTCCATCATCGACACACACGTGACCCTGTCCCCACCGAAGCGTTCCAGGACGTGCTCGTAGATCTCGGTCCGCCTCGCTGACTCCACGTCGATGTCGATATCGGGCAGCTGGGCGCGCAGCGGTGAGCAGAACCGCTCCATCAGCAGGCCGTGACGCAACGGCTCCACCCCGCTGATGCCGAGCAGGTAGTTGACCAGGCTGCCGGCGCCCGAACCTCGTGCCGCCACCCGCACCCCGAGATCACGGATCAGGTCGCACACTGCGGCCACCGTCATGAAGTAGGTCGGATAGCCGAGCCCGGCGATGACGCGAAGCTCGTCCTCGAGCCGCGATGCCACCGCTGACAGCTCGCCCTCGCCTACTCCCCCGTATCTCGTGGCAATGGCACCCCGACAGCGGGCGGCCAGAACCTCCTGAGGACTCTGATCAATGGCGATACCGAGCACCGACGGCTCCGGCAGGTGCACCGAGCCGATGCCGAGATCGGTGCGCGAGTCCAGCGCGCACGCCTGCGCCAGGGCCACGGTGTCGGCCATCAGCTGACGGGCCTGGTCACGTTCACCGCTCGAGCCACCGCCGACCCCGGCACCCGCGGCCCGGGCCACGTCGCAGGCCACGGCATACATCTGGGCCGACGAGCTGAGATGACCCGCCGTGGTGACCCGGTCGAGATGACGGGTGTCCAGTGGTACGAGGCGACGGGCAGCGTCAAGGACGTCAACGGTCGCGGCGCCGCCGGGATCGACATGGCGGACCGCAGCCGTGAGCACAGCTGGCAGCCCGGCCTCGGTGGCCAGACCCAGCAGCCGGGCGGCATGCCCGAGGCTGGCTGGTGTGCCCTCCGGCCCGCCGTGGCACACCACCTCGACGACCACACCGCCGCGCGGCAGCAGGTCGACCCACTGGCGCAGCAGCATGCGGGCCCGGTCGGGACGTCGCGCCAGCAAGGCCTGGCCCACGTCAGAGCCCGGCCCGAGCAGGACCAACAGCGCCAGGGCTCCGGTCCGCGGGTCGACGGCATGCTCGGCGATGAGCCGGGCACTGCTGACCGGGACTCCGCGTTCACCGCTCAGGTGGGTCTGGGTCACCAGACGGCACAACCTGCCCCAACCGGCGCCAGGGTCGACCCCGGCACCCTGCCCACGCGCCAGCACCGTGACCCGCGGGTATCGGGGATCGACCTCGGCGCCGCCCCGGGCGGGGCTGGCACGACCAGCCTGAACCCCTTGCCTTGCAACGATATTGGGCCTTGTAACGGCATGGGATCGCCCCGGTCCCACAGCCAGGTCCACACCGAGCACCGGAGCGATGCCGGCCTCGTCGCAGGCCTGCACAAAACGCACCGCACCATAGAGTCCGTCGCGGTCGGTCAGGGCGAGCGCGGGCTGGCCCAGCGCCGCGGCCCGTTCCACCAACGCCGCCGGGGTCGATGCGCCGTAACGCAACGAGAAGCCGGACGCGACGTGCAGGTGGGCAAAAGCATCGCTCATTGTGATGTCACAGATTGTCGTGTCACAGATTGTCGTGTCGCAGCCTGTCGCCTTGTCACTGTCGAGCTGTTACGGCCATGAACTCGGGCAACGGCCGGCTCATGGGCAGCCCGAGTGCCCCCTGAACCAGCTCGAAGAAGGTCTCGGACTGCCGTAGAAGGTCATCGGCCTCGCGCGCACCGGGCCCGGCCGAACCTCGCTCGAGCGCCGCCCGACGTTTGGCCGAAGCCGCGAAGAACACCGCCCACTCGGTCAGCTCGGGAGCCACCTGCGGCAGGACCTCCCATACGCTGCGCAGCTGCGAGCGCCGGTTGGGCTTGCTGCGGGCAGCCAACAACGCAGCCGCAGCCCGCAACGCCGCCAGGTGAGCCTGGACATAGCGCTCGGCGACGGTGTCGGCGTGGCAGGCCGACAGCATGCTGGCCCGAGATCGGTCGAGCAGGTCCAGTGCCGTGCTGGCCAAGGGCGCCCGCGACGCTGTCGAGGTGCGTGCCGTAGTCGTCATCACCACACCGCCTAGTCCGCCACGCGCAGGAGTCGCCAACCACGCGCGGACCCGTCCATGCCCAGGTCATTCATTCCAATGTCATAGACCCCGGTGCCGGCGAGGCGACCGGGGCTGGCTTCCACTCGCCATACCTCCTGCTCGAGGCAGTCCGTCACCTGCGCCGCGGACATTGCGCGTCCGGTGTCGCTGTCGTCCTCATCGGGGTCGAGGGCCTCACGCCACCACGCCCTGCGCTCTCGCCAATGCCCGATCACGTCGCGCACGATGTAGAGCCGACCGCGCCACAGAAAGGCCGAAGGTGTCGGGCCCGGAACGCGGTCGATGTCGCCGTCGATGCCACCAACGCAGTCGATGTCGCCGCGGTCGATGACGCCAGCACCAGCCCGGACCTCGATGGGCTCCTCGTAACGACGCACCATGGTCGGCTCCTTCGGACGTATGCGGAGGTTGAAGTCAGGGGCCGTCCGGTTCTGCGGCGGGCGGGGTCGAGGCGCTCGCCGCAGAACCAGACGTACCAGGTCGAACACAGTTCTCGAACATGTGTTCGACTGATCTGAATGTACACCGCGACCCCGACATCCCGTCAACCCCGATGTCTGGGCGCCCGCTCTTCCGGGCAGCAGCCAGGCTGACTACCGTGCGCTCATGACCGATCCGAGTCCCGAGAACGTTCTCGAACATCCCTGCGTGCGCCGCGTGTCCGCAGCCCTGGCGGCCTTCGGTGTCCGCGGTCAGATCACGGTCCTGGACGGCGCGGCCCGGACGGCGCGGCAGGCTGCCGATGCGCTGGGGATCGAGATCGCCCAGATCGCCAACTCGCTGGTCTTTCGGGCCCATCGCGAGGACGACACGATCCGGCCCCTGCTGGTCCTCACCTCAGGAGCCCACCGGGTCGACACCATCAAGGTCGCAGACCTGCTGGAGCTCACTCAGATCTCCCTTGCCGACGCCGAGTTCGTCCGTGAACACACGGGATTCGCGATCGGAGGCGTGGCGCCCATAGCCCTTCTCCATCCCATCGAGACTGTCGTCGACGTCTCCCTCAGCCGCTATGACCGGGTGTGGGCCGCCGCAGGTCACCCGCACACGGTCTTTCCGACCTCGTACGACGAGCTGTTGCGCCTCACCGGAGGGCACGCCGCCGAGGTCGCCTGAACGACCTGTTGACACCTGCCCGGATGGAATGCCCCAGAACTGAGTACCTGTACGGATACGGCGCCCTTGCCACCCGCAGCAGACTCGGGGGCGCGCCCTTTGGGGGGAGGGCGACCAGCGCAAGGCACGAGCTCGGCCATCGGTCTTTGGAGGGGAAGACCCGTTGTCGGACTCGTGCCTTTCGCAGGTCCGAGGGACCCTCCGCCTTCGCAACTCTCCACCCGGAAGCCCCACCAGGGCCGTATGGCCGGACCGCGCGTCGGTAGGCACCCGCAGACTTCTTCCTCTACGGTCCGCTATGAGGTTGTTGCCCGTTCCGGGAGACGCGCCGGTACCGGTGGCATTGAGCAGAACGGTCGGACCAAGACAGAAAGAGGGCTGCCGGTGGGTGTCGAGCTCTTGCCGTGGGTGTTCACGTCCGGATGGGCCAGTGGCATCAACGCCTATGCCGTGGTGCTCGTCATGGGGTTGCTGGGGCGGTTCGGTGACATCGAGGCCATACCCCAGGCACTGACCCGCACCGACGTCCTCGTGGGCGCTGCGGTCCTGTTCCTCGTCGAGATGGTGGC
>JAYSQM010000221.1:0-13241 GCA_043721575.1 Phycicoccus sp. | reverse complement strand
AACCCAGTCACCCTTCTCGATCGAGTAATCCGTTGGGTCGGTGGTGCCGGAATCGACCACCCTCTGCTTGAGTGAGGCGTACTCGTTGCGCAATGAGGGTCGTTGCGCAGGGCCTCGGCCAGCCCATGCTGGGCGATGGCTTCGTCGGACCCGGCCCGTATGACATGGGCGTGGATGTAGGTCCTGGCGCCATCGCGGTCTACACCGCCGAGGAGGAAGGGGCGCTCCGGCCTGGGACCGCGGGCGTGCTGCAGCCCGAGCGCCACGAGCCGCTCAGCGATGGTGGCCGTATCGGCGTCGTCTGGGGCGAGCACCATCACGTCCACAATGCCCTTGCCGCGCAGGCCGGGAATGGACGTGCTCCCGATGTGCTCGACCTCATGGCCAGGCAGCGCCACTGCAAGGGAGTCCCGCACGAACGCAAAGACCTCCAGTGCCGTGGGGTCACGCGGCGCCGGGCAGGGTCCAGTGACAAATCGCCCGCGGTCAGCACGACAGGTCGTTCGGGAGCCCTCGCCGGATCAGGGCGCGCAGGCGCGCGACCTGGACGATGAAGATGAACGGCTTGGTCAGGTAGTCGTCGGCGCCCAGGTCGAATGCATCGCTCTGGTCATCCTCCCCGTCCTTGGCGGTGAACATGAGAACCGGTGTCCAGACCCCCCGGTTGCGCAGTTGCTCCAGCACCTTGTGCCGTTCAACTTCGGCAACATGATGTCCAGAACGATGACGTCAAACGCGTTCTCGGTCGCGATCCAGACCGTGTCTTCGCCGTTGTGGACAAAATCGACAACGAACCCGCCGTCGGTTAGTCCACGGCGGACCGTCTCGGCCAGCCGCACCTCGTCTTCGACTACCAGTACGCGCACGTCATCCACCCTTCGTTTCTCCTTGCTTCAACGGTCGGATTCTCTCGCACGTTCAGTGTCGACAACCCCCGCTGAGAAACACCTGAATGTCGACGGTCGACTCGGCGACCCGCTTCGTGGAGGCTTTGCGTTGACGTTTGGAACCTGAGGGGATCGACAGGTTCGATCAGGTTCCCTTCAGGGGTGGTTCCGCACAGTGGGTGTTGTTCGCACGACCCCTCTTGAAAGGAACCACCATGAAGATCAAGAACATCGTCCTCGGCGGCGTCGCTGCCACCGCCCTCGGCGTTGCGGCTCTGGTCGGGATGGGCACGTCATTCGCGGCCGACACCGCACCGACGACCACCATCAACCCGACGGGCAGCGTCCAGCAGGGCGACCAGACGACCCCCGACACCGGCACATCGAGCGAGAAGGCTGGCGTCGAGGCGCCGGAGACCGCTGCCACCGAGACGGCTGGCAGCGAGAAGGCCGGTGTGTCCGACGGCCCTGGTGGACACGCCGATGCCCCCGGCAGCAACGTCGACCACCAGTTCGAGGGCAACGAGTAACGAGCACTGCACGCGGGCGGCCGAGGTGAACCTCGACCGCCCGCGGACGCATGCCCGGCGTCTACTCTGACGTTCAGCAAACCAACAGCAAGGAGGCGATGGTGCGGGTCCTGGTGGTGGAGGACGAACGTCCCCTGGCGAGGGCCCTGCGCCGCACTCTGGAGGCCGAGGGCTTCAGCGTTGTGCTGGCCGGGAACGGCGTCGATGGTGACTGGGCGGCCCGCGAGCACGACTTCGACGTCATCGTCCTGGACGTGATGCTGCCGGGCATGTCCGGTTACGACATCTGTCGGCATCTGCGGGCGGCCGGGGACAACACGCCGATCCTGTTCCTGACTGCCAAGGACGGCGAGTACGACGAGGCGGACGCTCTCGACATCGGTGCCGACGACTTCGTGTCCAAGCCGTTCTCCCCGGTGGTGCTGGTGGCCCGGCTGCGGGCTCTGCTTCGGCGTAGCAGCGCAGGCCCGGACCCGTCAATGACGGTCGGGTCGTTGCGGGTCGAACCCGAGCGGCGACGGGCCTGGCTGGGCGACCAGGAGCTGCACCTGACCGCCCGCGAGCTCGGGCTGCTCATCTATCTGGTGCACCACGTGGACCACGTGGTGAGCAAGACCGAGATCCTCGAGCACGTCTGGGACCAGGCCTTCGACGGCGACGCGAATGTCGTGGAGGTCTACATCGGCCACCTGCGGCGCAAGCTCGCGGCGTCGAAGGACGTCGGCATCGAGACAGTCCGCGGCGTCGGGTACCGCCTGGGCGGGCGGATGCGATGACCTGGGCCAGACCCGGGGTCCGCGGGCGGATCACGCTGGCAGCCACGGCCACGGTCGCGGTGGTCCTGGCGTTGACCGGCGTCGCGTTCGTCATCCTGCTCCAGCGCGATCTGGTCGCGGGGGTGGACGCGGCGGCACACACCCGCGCCCAAGACGTCGTGGCGCTGAGCAACGGCACGCTACCGTCGGTCCTGCCTGCAACCCAGGACGACAACAGCCTGGTCCAGGTGCTCGACGGCAGCGGCCGGGTCCTGGTGGCCAGCGCCAACATTGAAGGCGAGAGCGCGTTGGTCCAGCCGAAACCTGGCCAGCAGGGGTCACAGATCAGCACGGTCGCCGCTCTGCCGATCGGCGCTGGTGAGCGCTTCCGGGTCCTGCAGGAGCCGGCCGGGCCCCCGACGGCGCGGCGCACGATCGTGGTGGCGCTGTCGCTGGCCCCAGCCGACCGGGCGGTCGAGAGCGTGCGGTGGCTGCTCGTGGAGGTTCTGCCTGTGGCGCTGGTGCTGACAGCGCTGGTCACCTGGCTGGGCGTGGGTCGCGCACTGGCGCCGGTCGAGCGGATCCGCCGCGGGGTTGCCGCGATCGGCGGTGGTGACCTGTCCAAGCGGGTGCCCCTGCCGGGCGCGCGCGACGAGGTGCACCGGCTGGCCGAGACGATGAACTCAATGCTGGACCGGCTGGAGGCCTCCGCCGGCCGCCAGCGCCGGTTCGTCGCAGACGCCTCCCACGAGCTGCGCAGCCCACTGGCCAACATGCAGGCCGCGCTCGAGGTGGCCCTTGCCCGTCAGGACCTCGACCTGTGGCAGGAGACAGGCCAAGACCTACAGGGGGAGTATGGCCGGATGCAGCGCCTGGTTGAGGACCTGCTGCTGCTGGCCCGCCTGGACGGGCGCCTCCCGCTGGCGGAGGAGGAGGTCGACATGGATGACGTGGTGCACGAAGAGGCCGAACGGCTGCGTAGGCACGCCGCGGTGACGGTCCACGTGGTTCCCTTGCCGGCGCTGCGGGTCCGCGGGGATGGCGCCAGGCTTGCCCAGGTCGTGGGCAACCTGGTGGACAACGCGGCGCGCCACGCTGCCACAACCGTGTCATTGTCGCTGCGCCGCGAGGGCGCGTGGGCGGTCGTGCAGGTCGCCGACGACGGTCCGGGTGTGCCGCTCGAGCACCGGCTGCGGATCTTCGACCGGTTCACCCGCCTCGACCAGGCGCGGGCCCGCGACAGTGGTGGCAGCGGGCTGGGCCTGGCGATCAGTCGCGAGATCGCCCAGGCCCATTTCGGGTCCCTGACCCTGCTCCCCGGGGCCGCCGAGTCGGGGGCTGTTTTCGAGCTACGGCTGCCCCTGGCGGCTACGAAACGGTGAGGCCCACGCTGACGTCGGCGACGTCGGCGACGTCGGCAAGGAACAAGGTAAAGGTCGCCGGTGCTCTGCAGGCAAGCAGCAGCCGCCCGCCGCTGGCTTCGGCCATGGACCGGGCCAATGCCAGGCCGATGCCTTGTCCGTCGCCTCCAGTCGTCCCGCGATCGAACACTTCAACTGACGACATAGCGATTGACCCCTCGTCGGCAACGTCGAGCGCGAGGGTCTCGCTGGTCTCGCGGGCCGTCAAGGTCACAGCACCCCGACCGTGGCGAAGAGCGTTGTCTATCAACACATTCAGAATTTGGGTGACCAAGCTTCCCGGGACCTCGCTCGTGGTCAGCTCGGGCTCGAGGTTCACCACGATTCGACGGCCCTCGCGGGCCAGCTGGCCGTGCCAACGGCTTTCGACCTCGCCCATCAGCTGGCCCAGGGGATGGGGTGCGCCGACCAGCCACTGATCTGGGCTCAGTCGTGCCAGCGCCAGTACCTCGTCAACGGTCCTGTGCAGCTCGCGGACCCGGCGCGTCGCGTCGGACAGGACCGATCGCAGGTCGGCTGTTGGGTTCTGGAGGGCGGCCTCCAGACCAAGCTGGAGCCCGGTGAGCGGGGTTCGTAGCTGGTGTGAGGCGTTGGCGCTGAAGTGGCGCTCCTTCTCGATCGCCTGCGTCAGTCGGCTGACCATGGCGTTGTGCGTTCCGGCGACCCGATGAATCTCCGGGATGGCGCTCCGCTCGGCGCGCGCCGTCAGGTCACCGTCGGCAACGCGTTGTGACGCGGCGGACAGCGCCTCGAGGGGCTCAGTGATCAGGCGGGCTTGACGGCGCGCGACCAGGATCGCAACGAGCAGAGAGCCAAGCGCCAGGGCGCCCAACACGAGCCAGGCGAGTATGACGCGCTCCCAGACCACCCGGGCCGCCACCGAGGCACGCGCCACGCCGACGACGTCCTCTGAGGATGAGACGGGGACGGCGACCACGAGGTCGCTGCCGATCTGTCCATCCGTCACAACGCCCTTGGCCGCACTTCTCGTGACCGGGTCGGCCGCGCCGGGTCCCCGGCCCGCTCTCAGCCGCATCTTCATGTCGTAGACCCCGACAGGGGTGTCGGTCTCGGCCAGTGGAAGCTCCATCTGGTCGCCGGATGCAAACTGGGGGCCCACGCGCAGGGCCGCTGCCAGCGCTGCGCGCTCGAGCTCGCCGCGCTCCTGGGTGAAGAACGCGGCCCGGACCATGATCGCCAGCGGCACGGCGAAGAAGACCAGGGCCACGGCCACGGCCACCACGGCTACTCGGACCACGCGCTGACGCATGGACCCATCATGGCTGCCGCGCAGTGCGACCTTGGCGCCTCGGGGGTTTCACAGAGAGGTTTTGCCGTCCTCTTGCCGTTTGGGGTCCGTCGGCTAACCGTCGGCTTCCTAACGTTGTCAGCGTCGTTGTTCGTTGTCGTTTCTCGTTCGCGAGCTGGAGGCATCATGTCTGCACGAAGGACCCTGACCATGGCTGGAGCCATCGCAGCGACCGCCATCCTGGCCGCGTGCTCCGGCACGCCGGCAAGGTCGGGACCCGCGGTCAGCTCGAGCGGCCCGTCGTCCGCCGCCGCAGCGACGAGTCAACCGGCTCCAAGAGTGACTGAGGCGAACCCGCCCGGCGACATCCCCGACAACCAGGCCTACGTGGCCTTCAGCCCAACCGGTGGCGGGTACTCGGTGAAGACCCCGGAGGGATGGTCTCGAACCTCCACCGGGGCCACGACGTCCTTCACCGACAAGCGGAACCACATCGAAGTGTCGACCGCGGCCGCACCGACCGAGCCCACCATCGCCTCTGTCAGGAACACCGAAGCGCCCTCGCTGAAGGCCAAGGTCCCCAATTTCTCGGTGGGCAAGGTGTCTACGGTCGCCCGAAGCGGCGGGAAGGCCATTCTGCTGACCTACCAAGGTGATTCGTCGCCCGACCAGGTGACCGGCAAGGTGGTGCGCGACGCCTTTGAGCGCTACACGTTCTACCGCGCGGGTAAAAGGGTAGACCTCACACTTTCCGGTCCGACCAACGCCGACAACGTCGATCCCTGGCGCATCGTCTCGGACTCGCTGCGGTGGAGCTGATGACCGCACCGGCGTTGCAGGCACGCGACCTCTACCGCTTCTTCCGAAACGGTGACGACGAAACCCTCGCGCTGCGAGGCGTCTCATTGACCGTCGAGCGCGGTGAGGTTGTCGCCGTCGTCGGACCGTCAGGGTCGGGCAAGTCAACCCTGCTGTCGTGCCTGGCAGGGTTGGACGAGCCAGCCGGTGGCACCGTCACCGTGGGTGGTGAGCGGATCAGCCACCGTCCCGAGGCCGATCGGGCGCGTATCCGGGCGCGGCGCATCGGAATCCTCATGCAGTCCCGAAACCTCTTGCCGCACCTGGATGTCCGCGCGAACATACGCCTGGCCCAGCTCGCCAGCGATCAGGATCATCGGCGCTACAGCCCGAACGAGCTGCTCGAACAGGTCGCGCTGCGCGACCGCGGGCGGGCGTTGCCACAGGAACTGTCCGGGGGTGAGCTGGCACGCGCCGGTCTGGCCGTGGCCCTTGCGAACAACCCGGACATTGTCCTGGCCGACGAACCCACCGGCGAGCTGGACGGGCAAAGTGAACAGCAGATCCTGATGCTCCTGCGTGAACGCGTCGCCGATGGGGCGGGCCTGCTCGTGGTGACCCACAGTGCCGAGGTGGTCCGCATCGCGGGCCGCGTCATCTCATTGCAGGACGGGGCCGTGGTCTCATGAAACCAAACGAGAACCTGGTCGTCTGCACCGACGCGTCGCGCACCTTCGGCTCGGGCCTCTCTGCCGTGGTCGCCGTCCACGGCACCACCAGCGATGTCTGCCCCGGCGCCCGTATCGCGATCGCCGGGCCCTCCGGCTCCGGCAAGTCCACCCTCCTGCACCTGATGGCAGGCCTTGAGCTCCCCACCAGCGGACAGGTCACCTGGCCAAGCTTCTCCACCAACGCGGCTGAGCGTGCCCGGGACATCGGGGTGGTCTTCCAGAGTCCGAGCCTGGTGCCGGCTCTTGACGTTGCGGAGAACACGGCACTGCCACTGGTTCTGGCGGGGGTCGACGAGCAGGAATGCCGCGACCGGGTGGCCGAAGCCCTCGAGCTGGTCGGCGTGAGCAACCTGGCAGGCAAGCTGCCGGAGGAGCTCTCGGGCGGCCAGGCCCAGCGCGTCGCTGTCGCCCGCGTGCTGGCCCAGCGGCCACGCCTGGTCCTGGCGGATGAGCCCACCGGCCAGCTCGACCGCGCAACGGGTCAGCATCTGATGGATGTCCTGCTCGCCGCCACAGCGCGAATTGGCGCGGCGCTGGTGGTCAGCACTCATGACCGGGCCGTGGCGGAACGCCTCGACACGCACTGGACCATGCACGAAGGCCGACTACGAACGGCCGCGACCAAGGCAGTGGTGTCATGACGATCACCTGGCTGGGTGGCCTGCTCCGCCGGCGCACCGGACGCCTGCTGGCCACCGCCGTGGGTATTTCTATGGCGGTGGCGCTGATCGCTGCACTGGGCTCATTCCTGACGGCCTCGAAGGCGACCATGACCGCCCGAGCGCTGCGCTCCGTCGCCGTCGACTGGCAGGTCCAGGTCCAGCCCGGTGCAGACCCGGCCGCGGTGATGACGGCAGTGGCCAAGGCGGCGGGCGTCAAAGCCACAGAGCCGGTGTCGATGGCGCAGACCACCGGCTTGGCGGCAACCGCCGGGAGCACCACCCAGACAACAGGGCCCGGCATGGTGCTGAGCCTTACGCCGACCTATCGTCAGAGGTTCCCTGGTGAGATCCGGCAGCTCAGCGGATCACCCACCGGGGTGCTCCTGGCCCAGCAGACCGCCGCGAACCTACACGTCCGCCCCGGCGACCAGGTCAGCATCGGGCGAGCAGGGAACGCGCCGGCTGTGGTCACCATCGCCGGCGTCGTGGACCTGCCGCAGGCGGACTCCCTGTTCCAGAAGGTCGGCGCACCACCCCAGTCCCAACCATCTGCCCCCCCGGACAACGTGATCCTGCTGCCTGAAACCACCTTCAACACGCTTATGGGCCGCGGGTTGTCGGCCCCGAACCTCGCCCTGACCACCCAGATCCACGTCGCACGCGACGCCCCGCTCTCGGGCGACCCGGCCGCCGCATACGAGTCGGTGATCGGAGCCGCGCACAACCTGGAGGCGCACCTCGGCGGGAAGGCGGTGGTGGGCAACAACCTGGGGGCTGCCCTTGATGGGGCACGCAAGGATGCGCTCTATGCGCAGATGCTGTTCCTGTTCCTGGGCCTGCCCGGTGCGGTCCTGGCCGCCCTGCTCACTGCCGCCCTGGCCAGCGCGGGCGCAGACCGACGACGAGCGGAGCAGGCGCTGCTGCGAACCCGGGGCCTGGCACCAGGCAAGGTCGCCCGTCTAGCCGTGGTCGAAGCCCTGCTCATCGGCACCGTCGGCGGGCTCCTGGGCCTCGGAATCGGTGCAGCCGCTGGGCGTCTGGCCTTCGGACCCTCACCCCAGGGCGGCAGCGCCTCCTCCACGTTCGTCTGGTTCGCCATCGCATTCGTCGCCGGGCTGGTCATTGCCACATTGACGGTCCTGGTGCCGGCGCTGCGGGACCTGCGAACGCGCACAGTTGCGCAGGCCAGACACGCCGTCGGTCGACCAGGCACGCCCTTGTGGATGAGGAGCGGCGCGGACTTCATGCTGATCGCCGGCGCGCTTCTGGTGTTCTGGGCCTCCGGTAGCAACAACTACTCCCTGGTCCTTGCTCCTGAAGGTGTGGCAACGATCTCGGTGTCCTACTGGGCGTTCCTGGGCCCAGCCCTGTTGTGGCTCGGGGCGGCCATGTTGTTGTGGCGGATCGCCAATCTGGCTCTCACCCACGGTCGTCGCCCGCTCGCGCGACTCATCCGGCCCCTGACCGGCCGGCTCGCCCAGATCGGTGCGTCGAGCATGTCCAGGCAGCGCCGCCCCCTGGCGCGCGCCCTCGTCCTGGTCGCGCTGGCCATCTCCTTTGCCGCCTCGACCGCAACCTTCAACGCGACTTACCAGCAACAGGCAGAGGCAGACGCGCAACTGACCAACGGCGCCGACGTTACGGTGACCGAGTCACCGGGCCTTCGGGTCGGACCGGCAGCCGCGGCTGGCATGGTGTCCGTGCCCGGAGTTCGCCATGTGGAGCCGGTCCAGCACCGGTTCGCCTACGTCGGGGCCGATCTGCAGGATCTGTATGGCGTGCGTCCGGGCAGCATCACCAGCGCCACCTCCCTGCAGGACGCGTACTTCGTTGGTGGGACAGCCAAGGCGCTCATGGCCAAGCTGGCCGCCCAACCCGACTCGATCCTGGTCAGCGACGAGACCGTCAAGGACTTCCAGCTCGCCCCCGGTGACCTGATCAATCTCAGGCTGCAGGACAGCCGGACCAAGGAGCTGCAGACGGTCCCGTTCCATTACGCCGGGATCGTCAAGGAGTTCCCGACCGCCCCCAAGGACAGCTTCTTCGTGGCCAACGCCGACTACATCATCAAGGCAACCGGTTCAGACGCAGTTGGCGCGTTCCTGGTGGATACCGGCGGCAGCAACCAGGCCGGCGTCGCTACGGACCTTCAGCAACGCCTCGGCGCCTCCGCGGCGATCACGAACGTGACGCAGGCCCGCTCGCAGGTCGGGTCGAGCCTGACGTCGGTCAACCTCGCCGGCCTCACCCGACTCGAGCTGGTATTCGCGGTACTGCTGGCCGCGAGCGCCGGCGGAATCGTCCTCGCGGTCGGGTTGGCCGAGCGCCGGCGCAGCCTTGCGATCCTGTCGGTGCTGGGGGCTCGACGAGCCCAGCTGCGCGGTCTAGCTCTTAGCGAGGGCCTCCTGATCACGATCGGCGGCCTGGCTGGCGGTGGACTGATCGCGTGGGGTCTCTCGCAGATGCTGGTCAAGGTACTGACCGGCGTCTTCGATCCGCCGCCGTCCGTCATCGCCGTCCCGTGGGGTTACCTGACGATCACCGTCCTCGCCGTCGTGGCCGCCCTGGGCATGGCCGCCGTGGTCAGCGCCCGGGCCTCGACCCGCCCCGCCGTCGAAGAGCTGCGGGACCTGTGAGACCTATGAGAAATCGTGTGGCAACATGGTTGCAGCCTGCCCCTCGTCCGTGCGTACGATCTGGCCCATGAACCGGACACTCGCCGCCGACAGGCTTCACGTCCTGGTGATCGAGGACGATGACACCATCGGCCGACACCTGCGGGCCGGCCTGCAGGGCAACGGCTATGACGCGTCCTGGTGCCGCACAGGCGGGGCCGGGCTGACCCGGGCACGCGAGTCCCCTCCGGACGTCGTCCTGCTCGACCTCGGACTGCCGGACATCGATGGCGTCGAGGTGGCCCGCACTCTGCGCGCCGAGAAGCCCGACCTGTTGATCATCATCCTGACCGCGCGCAGCGACGAGATCGACGTGATCGTGGGTCTTGACGCCGGGGCCGATGACTACCTGGTCAAACCGTTCAACCTCACCGTGCTGCTGGCGCGGCTGCGCGCACACCTGCGCCGAAGACCAGATCCGGCAGCAGACACCGAGCCGATCCGGATGGGCGACCTTGTCGTGGACGTCGCCGCACGACGGTGCTTGCTGCGCGACCGCGAGATCGACATGCGACCAAAGGAGTTCGAGCTCCTCGTGGCGCTGGCCCGCCATCCAGGAACCGCAGTCACGCGTGAGGACCTGATGGCGCAGGTGTGGGATGAGAACTGGTTCGGCTCGACCAAGACCCTCGACGTGACGATGGCCGCACTACGGCGGCGGCTGGCCGAAGCGGCCCGTCCGACCGGCGGATTTGCCACCCTCCACATTCCGACCATCACGACTCTGCGCGGCCACGGCTACCGCCTTGAGCCATCGCCCACACCGTAGGCTCAGCGCCGCGCCAACGCGAGTCTTGAGGCTCCGGGGGGCGCACGGCAGCGGTCGAGAAGGGAACGCTCGCTGCCTGCGACTGGGACGGCGCGCTACCAGATGGGCTCACAGTCAGCGGGCAGCAACTGTTCTGCCGCGCTGGCGATTGCGCCCATCGCAGTCACCGCCGAATTCGATCATCTCGCATTGGTCCGGGAGTCGTGGGGAAGGAGGGGTTTCCGTGCTCTCCCTCGTCCCCCTATTGCGTGATCCGCGCTGCGCGTTGGCTGGCCGCGACTGAACCCGAAAGGCTTGCATGCTCGGCTCCAGGCGTACGCCAAGTACGGACTGGCGCTGTTCGCGCTGCTGCTGGCTGGGGTGCTGGTCTCTCGCCAGCGCCAGACCCGAACCATGGCCGCGGCGGGGTTGGCCCGCATCGCGACCCTGGTCGCGCTCGGGCTCAACCAACCCATCGGTGACGTCTTCGCCGAGGCCGGGCCCTACGTCACCGACCCGCACATCCTGCGGCGGGGAGGCGTCCGCGTCGCCGCCGACCTCGACGCGGCTGACGGTGAGGCGTCCGCCGACGTGGGCCTCACGGCATACCGGATCGTGCAGGAGGGCCTCGCGAACGCGGCGCGGCACGCACCAGGGGCGACGGTGCTGGTCGCCATGCGCCACCGCGCCGAGGCGGTCGAGGCCGAGATCGTCGACGACGGGCCTGGGGGAGCCGCCGGGAGCAGATCCGGGTACGGGCTGGTCGGGCTCGCCGAGCAGATGCAGGGACTCGGCGGTGTGCTCGCGGTCGACAGCCCTGCGGACGGCAGCGGCTTCAGGGTCAGCGCCGGGCTCCTGGTGGGCTGTCGCGCCCGGGTGGCGCCGTGAACCTGGTGATGCTGGCCGACGACCACGAGCTCCTTGCGCAGCAGGGTGGCCGCGATCCTCAACAGAGACGCCAACATGGAGGTGGTCGGGCTATGCGACGACGGCCCCGCTGCCGTGGTGGATTCGCAGCGGCTCGTGCCCGACGTGGTGCTGACCATTTTCGACCTCGACGAGTACGTGATCGGCGCGCTTCGGGCGGGGCCTCGGGATTCCTCATCAAGACCATGCCGCCGACTGATCTCATCGCGGCGGTCAAGACCTGCGCGGCGGACGACGCGGCATTCGGGCCGAGCGTCATCGACCGGCTCGTCGACAGCTATGTGCACCGACCAGCGTTGGACAGCTCACCAGAGCCTGCGCTCCCTCATGCCGCGCGAGCGGGGTGTCTTGCGCTCGATGGCCAAGGGGCCACTCAAACGCGGAGATCGGGACGGAGCTCTACCTGGACGAGACGACTGTGAAGACGCACGTCACGCGCATCCTGGCCAAGCTCGGGGTGCGCGACCGCGTCCAGGCCGTGGTCGTGGCGCACGAGTGCGGTTTGGCAGCCCGCTGAAATAGGCGGCGGGTCGTTAGGGGGGATGTTGTCCCGGCCCTCACGTGTTCCACCGTTTGGTCGCACTACCGCGAAACCGACGTCGGCGCTCTGATCGAACCCACGGTGTGCCACGAATGTGCCATACGGCACCTGCTCAGGGGCGGTTCGGTGCGGACGTTAAGCCTGTGATGCGATGTAGGAGCGGGGCCTCCTCCGCTCCCCACGTGACGCCTCCCAGCGTGATGATTGGGAGCGTTCATGTGCGACACGCGAGGGCAAGGAGGCCCACGATGGAAGCGTATGCCGGTAAACAGTTTGTAGGAATCGATCTGCACCGTCGCCGGACGGTGATCGTGCGGACCACGCAGGGTGGTGAGGTGCTCGAGAGTGTGCGGATCGTCAACGACGCCGAGCGGTTGGCGTCGGTGATGGCCCGGGCCGGTGAGTGTCCGGAGGTGGTGTTGGAGGCCACCTACGGCTGGTACTGGGCTGTGGATGCGTTGCAGGCCGGTGGTGCCAGCGTGCACCTGGCCCACCCGTTGGGTGTTAAGGCCTTTGAGTACCGCAGGGTCAAGAACGACGTCCGCGACGCCACCGACTTGGCCGACCTGTTGCGGATGGGCCGCCTGCCCGAGGCGTGGATCGCGCCCCCGGCGACCAGGGAGCTGCGTGAGCTGGTGCGGCACCGGGCCAAGCTGGTCGGGTTACGCTCGCACTGCAAGGCCGAGGTCCACGCCGTGTTGGCCAAGTGCGGGGTGCAGGTCTTGATGAGCGACCTGTTCGGCCTGGCCGGCACGGAGTTGTTGGACCGGCTGGACCTGCCGGCCCCGTACGCGGCCCGGATCGCCTCGCTGCGACGGCTGATGGATGACCTCGACTTCGAGGTCGACCTGTTCGCTGGCATGGTCCGCGGGCGCATGGCGGCCGAGCCGGGATACACCGCGGTCCAGGTCATCCCCGGCATCGGGCCCACCCTGGGGGCGGTGTTCGTCGCCGAGATCGGTGACATCACCCGGTTCGCCTCGGCGCCGAAGCTGACCTGCTGGGCCGGGCTGACGCCCAAGCACCACGAGTCCGACACCCACGTCCACCGGGGACGGATCACCAAGCAGGGCTCCCGCCTGGTCCGCTGGGCCGCGATCGAGTCGGTCAAACGCATCCCGGCAGGTAGCCCCGCCGGGGCGCTGCGGGAGCGGGTCGCCGACCGCCGCGGCCGCAACATCGGCAGTGTCGCCGCTGCCAGGCGCCAGCTGGAGTTCGTCTTCTATGCCCTGCGCGATGGTCACGTGCGGGCCTTAGAGCATCGGCCGAGGGTGGCATGAGGCCGCCCTTGGCTTCTTCCCTGGTCGGTGCGGGTCG
>JAYSQM010000220.1:0-1467 GCA_043721575.1 Phycicoccus sp. | reverse complement strand
GCACGTCCAGGGAGAGCAACCCCGCTGGTACGCCGTGGACGAGGGCCACCCAGTGCCGCAGGTGTTCTCGCCTCAGGTAGGTCCGCCATTGCTGGTCATCCCACCACTGACTGGGCCAGCGGTGGGGACGGCCGACGCTGAGGGTCATGCTACGGACCAGAGGTGACCATTGGTCGAGCTCCTGAACCTCGAGGACGGCCGGCGGTCTGAGGGCCGGACAAAGGTCGTCGGGAGAGAGCATCTGCAGGTAGGTCAGCACCTCGTCGTCAGCCAACTCACCCTCCAGATCCAGCCCTCGTAGTGATGACCCCCGAAACAGTGCGCCCCCATTATCAGCCAGGTTGCGCCAGGCGATCGGTGACCGCCCACCGATCGGCGAGTGGATATGCCTGGAGGCGCAGACGACCATCTCGCCCGGTGGTGTGGGCCTCGCCAGCAGCCTGCTGAGTGACCGCGACGGCCCGATCGGCGTAGGCGCACAGAGCCTGCTCGTTGCCCAGCGCTAAGCCGTTTGGGGCCGGGTTATTGGCCTCGAGGTCATCGCCCTGGGTCAAGGCCTCAAACGAGGCGACTTGTCCACCACGACCCATCCCGCCCGCCATACACTTCGCCAATGATCGCGCCGGAGCACATCCTCAGTAGGAGGACCGTCGTCGGTTACGCCGTGGGTTCGCTCGGCACAGGCGGATTCTCCACGCTGCCGGGGCTTGTGCTGGTCTACTACCTGACCGACACCCTGGGCGTTGCGGCTCTGGCGGCCGGCATCCTGGTGACGGCCGCCAAGATCTGGGACGTCATCATCGACCCGGTTATCGGCGCGCGCAGCGACCGCAGCCTGGCGGTGACTCGGTCGAGACGCCGGTTCATGGTGCTAGGCGGCGCGCTGATTCCGGTGTTCTTCGTCGCGACCTTCGCCGTGCCGGCCGGGCTCGACCCGGTCGTTTCCGGACTCTGGGTCTTTGTAGCGTTCCTGCTCACGGCAACGGCATTCAGCCTGTTCCAGGTCCCGTACATCGCCCTGCCTGCCGAGCTGGTCAGCGGATATGACGAGCGGACCAAGCTGATCACGTGGCGGGTCGTCGTGCTGACCGCCGCCATCCTGCTCTTCGGCGCTGGCGGCCCGGCACTGCGCAGTCTCGGCGGCGGCGGGCACTCCGGCTACCTGCTGATGGCGATCGTCGCCGGGCTGGTGATCGGGGCCGGGATGCTCGCGTCCAGCACGATCGCGCCGCGCAACGTCATGGTGCCTGCCCATGCACCCCAGATCTGGATCGCGCAGAACTACGCTGCCGGCATCCGCGCGCTGAAACGCAGCCCGCCATTCCGCACCCTGATGCTCACCTTCCTGTTGCAGGGGCTCGCTACGGGCCTCATGCTGGCCGGCGCCCAGTACGTGGCGACGTGGGTCCTGCACAGCGAGGACGGCGTAACCCTTCTGTTTCTCGCCCTGATCGCGCCTGCCCTCGT
>JAYSQM010000219.1:0-2659 GCA_043721575.1 Phycicoccus sp. | reverse complement strand
CGGCTTGCCGACTGGGTCGCCGAGGTCGCAGCGCTGACCACGCCCGACCGCGTCTCCTGGGTCACCGGCTCCGACGAGGAGTGGAAGACGCTGACCGACGAGCTCGTCTCGGCCGGCACCTTCACCCGTCTCAACGAGGACATCAAGCCCAACTCGTTCCACTGCGCCTCCGACCCCACGGACGTTGCTCGCGTCGAGGACCGCACCTACATCTGCTCGGTCGACGAGCTGGACTGCGGCCCCACCAACAACTGGATGGCGCCGGACGCGATGAAGGCGATCATGCGGGACCTCTACCGCGGGTCGATGACCGGTCGCACGATGTACGTCATCCCGTTCGCCATGGGGCACCTGAACGCCGAGGAGCCCATGTTCGGCGTGGAGATCACCGACTCGGCATACGTCGTGGCATCCATGCGCGTCATGGCTCGCTGCGGCACCGAGGTCCTGAAGAAGATCGAGGAGATCGACGCCGACTTCGTCCCCGCGCTCCACTCGGTCGGCGCCCCGCTCGAGGCCGGCGAGACGGATGTTCGTTGGCCGTGCAACGACACCAAGTACATCGTGCAGTTCCCCGAAGAGCGGATGATCTGGTCCTACGGGTCGGGCTACGGTGGCAACGCCCTGCTGGGCAAGAAGTGCTACAGCCTGCGTATCGCGTCCGTGATCGCCCGCGACGAGGGCTGGCTCGCCGAGCACATGCTGATCCTCAAGCTCACCTCCCCGCAGAAGGAGACCCACTACATCGCCGCCGCCTTCCCCAGCGCCTGCGGCAAGACCAACCTGTCCATGCTGGCGCCGACCGTCCCCGGCTGGGAGGTCCAGACGCTCGGCGACGACATCGCGTGGATGAGGTTCGGCAACGACGGCCGCCTCTACGCCGTCAACCCCGAGTTCGGCTTCTTCGGTGTCGCGCCCGGCACCAACGAGAAGACCAACCCCAACGCGATGCGCACCATCGAGAAGGGCAACTCGGTCTTCACCAACGTCGCACTGACCGACAACGGTGACGTCTGGTGGGAGGGCATGGAGAACCCGCCGGCCCACGCCATCGACTGGTTGGGCAACGACTGGACGCCCGAGGACGGCAAGAACGGCGTCCTGTCCAGCCACCCGAACTCCCGGTACTGCACGCCGATCGAGCAGTGCCCGATCCTGGCACCGGAGTACGACAACCCGCAGGGGGTGCCGATCTCGGCCATCATCTTCGGTGGCCGACGCAAGACGACCATCCCGCTCGTGACCGAGTCCCGCGACTGGGTGCACGGCACGTTCATGGGCGCGACCCTCTCCTCCGAGACGACAGCCGCCGCAACCGGTGCGGTCGGCGTCGTCCGCCGCGACCCGATGGCGATGCTGCCCTTCATCGGCTACGACGCCGGCGACTACTTCAACCACTGGCTGGACATCGGCAAGGGTGCTGACGCGACCAAGCTGCCGAAGATCTTCTACGTCAACTGGTTCCGTCGCGACGCCGACGGTGGCTTCCTGTGGCCGGGCTTCGGCGAGAACTCCCGCGTGCTCAAGTGGGTCGTCGAGCGCATCGAGGGCCGCGCCGCCGCCCTCGAGACCCCGATCGGCCTCGTGCCGACTGCGGAGTCCCTCGACACCGATGGCCTGAACATGACGCCTGAACAGGTCCAGGAGGCGCTGCACGTCTCCACCCAGGAGTGGGCGGCCGAGATCCCGAAGATCCAGGAGTGGTTCGACAAGTTCGGCGACACACTTCCGGCGATGCTCGGGACCGAGCTCGACGGCCTCAAGGCCCGCCTCGGCGTGCAGTGACACTCGGCCCGCCTTCGGCGTGAACGAACGCCGACCAGCGCCGAGGCCAGCCCGGGCAGCGGGGCACCACAGAGCGCTCACATTCAATTCACAGACAACGGCGATGTTGCTCTCAGGAACGAGCACTTCACTGGGGTCATGACCCAGACTGTCGGCGCCCCGTTGCTCCACCTGGACGGCTCCCCCGTGCGCGTTCTCGTCGTCGACGACGAGTCCAACCTGACCGAGCTGCTCAGCATGGCGCTGCGCTACGAGGGCTGGGAGGTCCGCGCTGCGGCCAGCGGCATCGAGGCCGTCCGCGCCGCACGAGAGTTCCAGCCCGATGCCGTCGCGCTGGACATGATGCTCCCGGACTTCGACGGCTTGGAGGTGCTGCGTCGGATCCGCGCCGACAACCCCAAAGTGCCCGTCCTGTTCCTCACGGCGCAGGACGCCGCCGAGCACCGCGTCGCAGGCCTGACCGCGGGAGGCGACGACTACGTCACCAAGCCCTTCAGCCTCGAAGAGGTCGTGGCCCGGCTCCGCGCGCTCATCCGCCGCACCGCCGTGGTGGCCGATGCCTCGGCGTCCGTGCTGGCCGTCGGTGACCTGACCATGGATGAGGACACCCATGAGGTGACCCGCGCCGAGGCCCAGATCGCCCTGACCGCAACGGAGTTCGAGCTCCTTCGGTACCTCATGCGCAACCCCAGGCGGGTGCTCTCCAAGGCGCAGATCCTGGATCGGGTGTGGAACTACGACTTCCGCGGCCAGGCCAACGTCGTCGAGCTCTACATCTCGTACCTACGCAAGAAGATCGACGTTGGCCGTACGCCGATGATCCACACCGTGCGCGGCATCGGATACGTGATCAAACCCGCCAGCTGATCGCTGA
>JAYSQM010000218.1:0-14564 GCA_043721575.1 Phycicoccus sp. | reverse complement strand
CCGCGGTACAGGCGACCATCCCGCGATCGCGTCCCCTCGGGGTAGACACCGAACGCGAGCCCGTCGTTCAGGACCTCCAGGGCCGAGTCCAGTGACTCCTGGGCCGCGCCGTGGATTCCGCGCTGGACCGGGACGGCGCCTAGACCAGTGAAGAGCCAGCGCATCCACAGGCCGCGTATGCCGTGTCCGGTGAAGTACTCGGACTTGGCAAGGAACACCACGCGCCGAGGGGCCACCAGAGGGATGACGAAGCTGTCGATGAACGAGAGATGGTTGCTGGCCAGCAGGAGCGGTCCGGTGCGGGGGATGTTCTCCCGGCCCTCGATGATGGGGCGATAGATCAGACGCGCGACCGGAGCCAGAACGGTTCTGGTCAGCAGGTAGAGCATGGGTCCCAGTCTTCTCGAGGTTCTGGTGGGGCCGGCAACAGCCGACGTTCCAGGACCTTAGTGGCTCGGGGAATGCCCATGACGGGCCGTTCCGAGGAGTGAACCGGGCCGGGCCCCGTCGCGTGCGTTCGAAGGATCGCGCTGGATCTGGCAGAATGGCGGTCGTACTCGCCTGTCTGCGGCCCCTCTCTCCGCTTCGGGCGTGTCCATCCGAGCGTCACGAGCCGTGTCCCCACGCGGATGCCGTGCCGACTCACCCCAGACAAGAAACAGGAGACACCACAAACGTGGCCGTCAAGATTCGTTTGAAGCGCATGGGCAAGATCCGTGCACCGTTCTACCGCGTCGTCATCATGGACTCGCGCACCAAGCGCGATGGCCGGGCGATCGAGGAGATCGGCAAGTACCACCCGACCCAGGAGCCCTCGCTCATCGAGATCAACTCCGAGCGTGCGCAGTACTGGCTCGGGGTCGGCGCGCAGCCGACCGAGCAGGTCGCGGCGCTGCTGAAGATCACGGGTGACTGGCAGACGTTCAAGGGCCTTCCGGGCACCGAGGGCACCCTGCGTGTCGCCGAGCCGAAGGCCGACAAGTTGGCCTTGTTCGAAGCGGCCTCCAAGTCCGCGATGGCAGAGCCCAAGGACGGCGCCACTACGGCCAGGAAGCGGAAGGCCGAGGCCGAGCCCAAGGCTGACAAGACCGAGGCCAAGGCCGAGCCCAAGGCTGACAAGACCGAGGCGAAGGCCGAGCCCAAGGCTGACAAGACCGAGGCCGAGGCTGTTGCCCCTGCCGCGGACGGCGCTGCTGTCGAGGCCCCTGCTGTCGAGGTCGTCGAGGCATCCGACGACGCCAAGGCTGAGGCCTGATCGTGCTCGAAGAGGCGCTGGAGCACCTGGTCAAGGGCATCGTCGACCACGATGAGGATGTCGCTGTCCGGCGCAAGGAACTGCGTCACGGCGAGGTCCTCGAGGTCCGGGTCCATCCCGATGACCTCGGTCGGGTCATCGGCCGCTCCGGCCGCACGGCCAATGCCCTTCGCACCGTGATGGGCGCCCTTGCGGGCGGCCAGCCTGTGCGGGTCGACATCGTCGACACGGACCGTGTGCGATAACGCACATCGTATTCAGCCTGCGACAGCCCGCTGAACAGCGTGCGAGCGCCCGCTGAGCACGCCCGACAAGGGGTATGCCGGAAGCTCACCTTCCGGCGTACCCCTTAGTTTTGTCCTGATCGTCTCCGCATCCCTCCCCAAGGACTGGCTCATGCAGGTGGTCGTCGCTCGTATCGGCAAGGCGCACGGACTGCGCGGTGAAGTGACCGTGCGGGTTCTCACCGGTGCCGCGGACGAGCGCTTCGTGCCCGGTGCGACCTTCGTGACCGAGCCCGCGGCGGCCGGTCCACTGGTGTTGCGCAGCGCCCGCGACCACAACGGCGTCCTCCTGCTCGGCTTCGAGCACACCGACGACCGAAGCGGGGCCGAGGCACTGCGGGGTATCAAGCTGGTGGGCGACGTTTTCGAGGACGATGACGACGAGGACACTTGGTACGAAAGGGATCTCGTCGGGCTCAAGGCCTTCACCGTCGGCGGCGACGAGGTCGGCGAGGTGACCGCACTGCAGTCCCGGCCGACCCAGGACCTGTTGGTCCTTCGGTTGACCAACGGTCGAGAGGCCCTGGTCCCGTTCGTCGCGGCGATCGTGCCCGAGGTCGACATCGAGGGTGGCCGCGTCGTGCTCGACCCGCCCGCGGGCCTGCTGGACCTGGGCGAGTCGTGAGGGCCCGGTCATGAGAGTGGATGTCGTCACCATCTTCCCGGAGTACCTCTCGCCGCTGGATCTCTCGCTGATCGGCAAGGCGCGCCAGCAGGGCGTGATCGACCTGCGGGTCCACGACCTGCGGGACTTCGCCCACGACCGTCATCGCACCGTCGATGACACCCCGTACGGCGGTGGCGCCGGCATGGTGATGCGTCCGGAGCCGTGGGGGGAGGCACTGGAACACCTCTTGGCTTCGGGGGAGGCCCCGGGGGAGCACGGCGACGTTCCCCATCTGCTGGTCCCCGGACCGGGCGGTGTTCGGTTCAGCCAGGCCATGGCCCGCGAGCTGGCGGCCCAACCCTGGCTGGCCTTCGCCTGCGGTCGCTACGAGGGCATCGACGAACGGGTCATCGAGCATGCCGAGGCGCTCATGCCGGTCACCGTGGTCTCGCTGGGCGACTACGTCCTGGGCGGCGGCGAGGTCGCCGTGCTGGCCATGGTCGAGGCCATCGCGCGACTGGTGCCCGGCGTCCTCGGCAACGCCGACTCCCTGGTCGAGGAGTCCCACGAGGATGGTCTGCTGGAGTACCCGGTGTTCACCAAACCGCCGCAGTGGCGCGGACACGGCATACCCGAGGTCCTGCGCTCCGGTCACCACGAAGCGATCGCGCGCTGGAGGCGGGACGAGCGGCTGCGGCGCACCGCGCTGCGCAGACCGGACATGATCGCGCGGCTGGACCCGGCTGACCTGGACGCCCGGGACCGCGAGGTGCTCGCCCAGGTCCAGTCCAGTCAGGTCGCCCAATTTCAGGCTGACCCTTCTGCTGTGGCAGACTGACTCCTCGCGTCTTGCACCGATTTCGTGCCCCTGCCACAGGGGGAGAGCAACGAGTGACGGATCGCAGGAGCAGCCCATCCGAATTGCCCGTCCGGCACCACGCCGTGGCGAGCATCAGAACCGTGAGTGACCTGTGGCGCTGACGAGAAAGCGAAGCCAACATGCACAAGCTCGACGACGTCGACAAGGCCAGCCTGCGCGACGACATCCCGGCATTTCGCGCCGGTGACAACGTCAAGGTTCACGTCAAGGTCATTGAAGGCACGCGCTCGCGTGTCCAGGTCTTCCAGGGTGTCGTCATCCGTCGCCACGGCGGCGGCATCGGCGAGACCTACACGGTTCGCAAGGTCAGCTTCGGCGTCGGCGTCGAGCGCACCTTCCCGCTGCATACCCCGGTCGTGGAGAAGATCGAGCTCGTGACCCGCGGTGACGTGCGTCGCGCCAAGCTCTACTACCTGCGCGACCTGCGCGGCAAGGCTGCCAAGATCAAGGAGAAGCGCGACGCGACGCCCGCCCGCTGAGGGCGACCTGTCACAGGCGCCCGCACTAGGCTCGGCAGCGATGAGCCCCGGACACCAGACGGCATCGACCGAGACCCCCGCGATCCCTGTGCCGCTGGCCCGGGGGATCGACCGGCAACGCCCGCGTCATCGCTGGCTGGTCGTGGTGGGTGCCGGGCTCGTGCTGATGCTGATGGTCAGGGGCTTTCTCGTGCAGTCCTTCTACATTCCCTCGGGGTCGATGGAGCCCACGCTGGAGCCGGGCGACCGCATCCTGGTTAACAAGATCGGGGTCGCCTCATCGCTGCAACGAGGGGAACTGGTCGTCTTCGACGGCACCCGCACCTTCGCCGACCCTGCTCCGGGAACGGGCTCCGACCAGGGGTCCACATTGGGAGAGACAGTGGGCAGGACGCTGGGTGCGATGGCCTCCATGCTGTCCATCGAGACCAACGAGAGCGACTACGTCAAGCGTGTCGTCGGACTCCCCGGAGATCATGTGGTGTGCTGTGACGCGGGCGGTCGCCTGACCGTCAACAACGTCGCAGTCAAGGAGTCCTACCTCTACCCGGGCGACAAACCCAGCGACCTGACCTTCGATGTCACGGTCCCGGTCGAACGGATCTGGGTCATGGGCGACCACCGCAGCGACTCGGCAGACTCACGTGCCCATCTGGGCGATCCTGGAGGAGGAATGGTGCGACTGGACGACGTGATCGGCAGGGCTGCGCTGATCTATTGGCCGCCGAGCCGAGCCGGCGTCCTGGCCGCACCAGACGCGCTGGACGGCATACCTGCCAGCCCCACGGGGGAGAGCCACAAGTGAGCGTGACCGAGCCGGATCAGGGTCGCCTCGACGGCGCAGCGGGTGCCAGTCAACGGTCCGAAACCGAGCAGGGCGAGCCCCATGCCGAGCCCCAGCTCCGGCGAGGCGCCCCCTGGCTGCTGCTGCGCGAGTCCGTGATCGTCATCGGCATGGCGTTGCTGTTGTCGCTGGTCGTCAAGACCTGGCTGATGCAGGCGTTCTACATTCCCTCGGGGTCGATGGAGAACACCTTGGTCAAGGATGACCGGGTGATCGTCAGCAAGCTGACACCGTCGCCCATCGACCTCAAGCGCGGCGACGTCATCGTGTTCCAGGACCCCGACCACTGGTTGCCGCCTCCGGTCCCGGTCCCTCGGACCCCGTTGGCGAGCGCCCTGAACACGACGTTGACCTTTGTCGGGTTGCTGCCCAGCGACGAGGGCAACCATCTGATCAAGCGGGTCATCGGGCTGCCGGGCGACCACGTCGTCTGCTGCGACAGCTCCCAGAAGCTCATGGTCAACGGCGCGCCGCTGACCGAGTCGTATATCTTCGCCGGCGACGCGCCGAGTCAGACGCCCTTCGACATCACCGTCCCGCCAGGGCGGGTCTGGGTGATGGGCGACCACCGCTCCGACTCCGCGGACTCCCGCCCCCACGACCAGGGCTCGGGCGGCGCCAAGGGCACTGTCCCCGAGAGCCTGATCGTGGGTCGTGCCCTCACCGTCGTCTGGCCACTGCAGCACTGGGCCTGGCTGGCAAACCCCAATGAGACGTTCGCCAAGGTCCCGGCGGCAACGCCGAGATGAGGGCAGCCACCATGTCTGGCAAACCCTCGCTGAGGGTCGAGCGCGCGCTGCAGCGCGAGGGGCACCGGCTGCTCGCCGGAATGGACGAGGTCGGTCGTGGGGCCCTCGCGGGTCCGGTGTCGGTCGGCGTCGTGGTGATCGACGACGTATGCCGTTCGGCGCCGGTCGGCGTGAAGGACTCCAAGCTGCTCTCCCACCAGATGCGCGAGCGGATGGTGCCCAAGATCCAGAGGTGGGCGACGGCTCATGCGGTCGGGCACGCCTCGCCGGGCGAGATCGACACGTACGGGATCATGGCGGCCCTGCGGCTGGCCGGCACCCGCGCGCTCGCCGCGCTGCCCGTCATACCGGATCTGGTCATTCTCGACGGCAACCATGACTGGCTCAGCGACCCCGAACGGTTCGGGCTGTTGGGCTTTCTCGAGTCCGGGGTCGCCCTTGCCCCCTGTGTCCCGGTCAGGACGATGGTCAAGGCTGACCTGTTCTGCTCGTCGGTTGCGGCCGCGAGCGTGTTGGCCAAGGTCGAGCGTGACGCGATGATGGTCGCGCTCGCGGCCGAGGTACCGGGCTATGCCTGGGAGCTGAACAAGGGCTACTCCGCGCCCGAGCATTTCGAGGCGCTGAGGCACCGCGGCCCAAGCGTGCATCACCGCCGGTCGTGGCGGCTGCCCGGATTGATGGCGGGCGCTGTGATGGATGATGATGGTGTGGTGCGGACCGAGAGCGGAGGCGGGCAATGAGCTCTGAGGACCTGGAGAAGTACGAGACCGAGATGGAGCTGCAGCTCTATCGCGAGTATCGCGACGTCGTCGGGCTGTTCTCCCACGTCGTTGAGACCGAGCGTCGTTTCTACCTGGCCAACTCCGTTGACGTGAAGGTTCGCGGCGAGGGTGGTGAGGTCTATTTCGACGTCACGATGGCCGACGCGTGGGTCTGGGATGTCTACCGGCCGGCACGGTTCGTCAAGAACGTGCGGGTCGTGACCTTCAAGGACGTCAACGTCGAAGAGCTGGCCAAGAGCGAGCTGGAGCTGCCCAAGGAGGGTGGCTTCTAAGGTGTTGCAGCACCAGCGACCACCCCACGGCCACGGCCACGACCACCACGGGGACGGTCCAAACGACGTCGTGATGAACGAAGCCTTCTGGGACCAGATGTACCACTCGAGCAGCGCACTCTGGAGCGGCCACGCCAACCCTCACCTCGTCACCGAGGCAGTCGACCTCGCCCCCGGTGCGGCGCTCGACATCGGCTGCGGGGAAGGCGCAGACGCCATCTGGCTGGCCGAGCACGGCTGGCGGGTCACCGCAGTCGACCTCTCCACCGTCGCCCTGGAACGCGGCGCCGCCCACGCCCTCGACGTCAGCGCCGAAGTTGCGCAGCGCATCACCTGGCTGCATACGGATCTCACCGACTGGGTCCCGGCCGCGGCGTCCTACGACCTGGTGTCGGCCCAGTTCATGCACCTGCCCAAGGATCAGCGCGAGCTGCTCCACCACCGGCTCGCGGAGTCGGTCGCACCGGGCGGCACGCTGCTCGTCGTCGGCCACCACCCCTTGGACCTGGAGACCACCATCAGGCGACCATCGATTTCCGAGCTGTTCTTCACCGCTTCCGACGTCGCCGCCTCACTCGCCCCGAAGGAGTGGGTCACTCTCGTCGACGAGGCCCGAGCACGTCACACCCTCGACCCCGATGGCCGCACGACCACCATCCACGATGCGGTGCTCAGGGCCCAGCGGAGAGGATGAACGGGCGACTTTCAAAGGGCCGCGAACCCCGGTCCCAAGGACGTCCTCTTGGGGGATCCCGCCGCGAACTATCATGAAGGTCGAGGATGCGTCGACGTATCTGCTGATGGTTCCCAGGCATAGGCAGTCAGCTCTTGGGTACGGAGGAGGCGGAAGTGGTGCGCGTGCTGTTCTCGTCGACCTCTGGGTACGGCCACATCTTCCCGATGGTGCCGCTGGCTCGGGCTTTCGCCGCCGCGGGGCACGAGGTCTTGTGGGCCACGGGCCGCGATGCGTGTCCGCGCGTTGCCGCGGCAGGCCTGGACGTGGCTCCTGCTGGGCTGTCGGGTCAGTCGCTGGCTGAGCTGACGCGGCGGTTCTCCCCTGCGATGCTCGACGTCCGGCCTGAAAGGCTGGGAAGCTTCAACTTCCCGCGACTGTTTGGCCAGGGTCATACCCCTGCGATGTTCGCCGACCTGCTACCTCTGGCGCGTTCCTGGCGGCCAGGGCTGTTGGTCCACGAGCAGGCTGAGCTCGCGGCCCCGTTGGTCGGGACGCTGATAGGCGCGCCGTGCGTGACGCACGCATTTGGTGGCGCCGTGCCGGGCGCGTTCATTGAGGAAGCCGGGGAGTACCTGGCACCACTGTGGTCAGAGCATGGCCAGTCGATCCCGCCGCATGCCGGGTGCTTCACCTCCAGCTACCTGGACATCTGCCCGCCCAAGGTGCAGACGGTATCGCTGCGACATGCCAGCGATGTACAGCCGCTGCGGCCGGTCCTCTACTCCGGTGAACAGACCGCGATACGGCCGGCCTGCCTCGACGAACGGCGCCCCTTGGTGTACCTCACCTTGGGAACGGTGCACAACCAGGGCGTGGTTCTGCGGGCCGCAGCTGAGGGCCTTGCCGGCCTGGGCGTTCAGATCCTGGTGACGGTGGGTCCCAACGGTGACCCGGCAGCGCTGGGCCCACAGCCCTCGCACGTGACTGTGGAGCGCTACGTCTCTCAGATCGACGTCCTACCGCACTGTGTGGCGGTGGTGTCCCACGGCGGATCCGGAACGTTCCTGGGAGCTCTTGGCTACGGACTACCTCAGCTGTGCCTGCCGCAGGGCGCAGACCAGTTCCGCAACGCACAAGGGGCCAAGAACAGCGGTACGGGCCTTTCGCTGAGCCCCGACGAAGCCACTCCGGAGGCCATCGCCCACGCGGTACGCCGGATCCTGGTTGAGGACAGCTTCCGGGCGGCAGCGGTCGGCCTGGCAGAAGACATCCGCGCGATGCCCTCACCCGCGAAGGTGGTCGCCGCACTGGCAGGAGACGCGTGAACTGCACAGCCTTGCCGTATCTCAACCCTGGCTGAGAAGGGACGCAGCTTCCCGCCCGCGTCATACCGGAGTAACGGTCCTGTAACACGATCGGCTTTCGGGCTGCGGTGCCGTCCCTCCTGCAGTGGGGCGCGTACACCACTGCGCCCAGATGGGTGAGGTCGGCGGAAGCCGTTACGGAGTCACGTCGGATTGCTGACACGGTGCTCACCGACCCCAACGGGAGAGCGCCTCGGGTCGCTCCCGTGAAGGCGTCGCCCGCTCGCCATGGCACTGACACATTGCACGGCTGTCCGCGGTCGCGCATAACGTGGGTGTACGCAGAACCCAACGCCGAGGAGCGTCATGACCACCCTGACCGAACGCCCAAACACCGCGCTACTCGTCATCGACGTTCAGAACGACGTCATGGCCGGCGTGCACAACCGTGACGGTGTCATCGCCAACATCGCCTTCCTGGTGGACAAGGCGAGAGCCGAGAATGTGCCCGTCGTGTGGGTGCAGCACTCCGCCGACGACATGCCCAAAGGCAGCGACGGCTGGCTTTACGTTCCCGAGCTCACTCAGGAAGAGTCTGAGCCGGTAGTCCACAAGCGGTACGGCGACTCCTTCGAGAACACCGACCTCGAGGCCGTGCTTGCTGAGCGCAAGGTGGGGCGCCTGATCGTCACCGGGGCGCAGACCGACGCCTGTATCCGGTCCACACTCCACGGAGCGATCGTCCGGGGCTACGACGCGACGCTCGTCGGCGATGCCCACACCACCGAAGACCTCAGCCAGTGGGGCGCCCCCGCGCCCGACAAGGTCATCGACCACACGAACCTCTACTGGCAGCACCACACCGCTCCCGGACGGCACGCAGGGACGGTGAGCACCGGTTCCGTCAAATTCGGCTGAGACCGCTCAAGGCACCAGCGTTGCGACAGCCCGGACGCGATCGCCGATTGAACCATCGGTCTGCGGGACCGGGCGTTTGCCCGAGTACGGCTTATCACCGCAGCTTACTGAGCAGTCGGCCAAGCTGGTGGCGCTGTTGGCCCGCGACTGCGTTTGGACCCTGGTGTTGCACCCTCGGACCCGCAACGCTGTATCGCGACTAACCCGCCGCCGGTTGCCGGGTTGATCGCCGGGCAAGCGGCGCCCTTCGTGGTCGCGATCGGTCGCCGGTGGTGCTGTTGAACCCCCTGACGAGTGCAGTGAGTGCGCTGCGCCAAAGATGCTCGGCTATGGCCTCTGCAGGAAAGGCACAGCGGATCTCGAGCGCGGCCAGGCCTTCGCAGAGCGCATGGAAGGCGGTGGCGGCCTCGTCCACGCTCTGCGTTCCTAAGCGCCCTTGTTTCTGCAGCCGGGTCACGCGTGCCTCCAACACCGTCCAGGCGCGTGCGGCTGCCGTGCGTATCTCGACCCGCTGCTCGTCTGTGGTGTGGGTCTGCTGAATGCCGAGTTGGAACAGGGCAGGGTGATCCACGACGAGGCGACGGAATCCGTTGACGCCTGCGTCGACGAGGTCGGCAGCGGCGTCGCGCGTTGTCGGCTGAGCCTGCACGGTGGCGGCGAGCAGGTCGAAGGTCCGTGCCCCGAGGGCGGCGATGAGTCCGTCTTTGGAGCCGAAGAGGCTGTAAATGGCCCGTGTCGTGGTCCCCACCTCGTCGGCGAGGGCACGTACGGACACGGCGCCGAGGCCGTCGGCTGCCACGATCCGCTCCGCGGCGTCGAGCAGGGCGGCGCCGGTGCGCTGGTCATGTTCTCTGGGTCGACCCACCTTGACAGCATAACGTGACACCGTTACGTTATGCTGTAACGAAACCAGGGTGAGGGTATGACAGGTATCAGCGACGCAGGTACGACGGCCACGCAATCGCCGCCCCCGCAGCCACCGATGGACTGGGACCGCGGTCAGTACGAACGGACTGCGTTGGCGCTCTTCCCGGCCGCGGAGGCCGTGGTGCGCGCGGCGAGATTGCTGCCCGGACAGCGCTTGCTCGATGTCGGGTGCGGCACCGGCAACGTGGCCCTGATCGCGGCACGGGCCGGCGTTCACGTCACGGCAGTGGACCCGGCGGCTCGCCTGCTCGACGTGGCCCGCGCCCTCGCCCGCCGCGAGGGGCTCAGGGTGCAACTCTTTCCCGGCGAGGCTTCCTCGCTTCCCCTGCCCGATCGGTGCTTCGACGCCGTGCTGTCTAACTTCGCCGTGATCTTTGCGGCGGACCCTGCGGCCGCGGTCACGGAGATGGTCCGCGTCTTGGCGCCCGACGGACGGATCGTGTTCAGCGCCTGGCTGCCGGGCGGGGCAATCGGGCAGCTGAACGCGGCTGCGATGGACCTGGTCCGAAGCGCGCTCGGTGCCCCGGTGCCGCCGACTCCGTTCGCATGGCACGAGGAGACCGCCCTTGTCCCGCTGTTCGCGGCCCACGGCATGACCATCACGCTCGAGCAGCACGAACTCGCCTTCACCGCTGCGTCCCCGGCGGCCTACCTCGAGGCCGAGCGCACCAGCCACCCAATGGCGATCGCCGGCTTCGAGGTGCTTGAGCGCGTCGGCCAGGGCGAACTGGCACGCGAGCGACTGCTGCGGATTCTCCAGGAGGGGAACGAGGACGCCACGGCTTTTCGCAGCACTAGCCGCTACGTCGTAGTCACGGCGACCAGACCGAAACAGCCTGTCACCTCGTCACCAGCGCCGTCATCAATGACTCGACCACGTGCACCGTTAGGGGCCATATGAGTAGCCCGGCCTTGTTCTGGGCGTGATCTTCACCCGGTCCAGGTGATCGCAGTCGGAAATTTTCCCCCAGAATGCAGACAGGTCCGCGTAAGGCAGGGATGCTGGGGCCCGTGCACTGTCTGCGACACGGAGCCGCGATCCTGCTTCTGATGGCAGTTGCGGGTTGCGCCGGATCCCAATCCGGCGCGGTCCCACGCCAGCAGAACCCAGCGCCCACATCGTCAATACCGACGGCCGTCCTGACGACCGCCCCGCCGACGCGCCTGCCGACCGCCACGCCGACGGCCGTCCTGACGACCGCCCCGCCGACGCGCCTGCCGATCACCACCCCACCGCCGAGCCCTGGGCCCAGCTGCGGCAGCGGGCGTGCCGCCGGCACGGTAGTCCTCGCGTTGCCGGGCGGACGTCGGGCGCTGTTCGCCGTCCCGGCCGGGGACGACGGTCACCACCGGCTGGGCTTGGTGATTGGGTTGCCCGGATACGGCCAGACATCGGAGGAGCTAGCGACCCAGAGCCGGATCCCGGCCCGCGCCATGACGGCTGGCGTGCTGGCGGTGCTGCCACAGGGCGCAGGCCCCGCCAAGTCCTGGAATTTCTCCGGCACCACCGGCTATGACGATTTGGCGTTCCTGTCCGCACTGGTCACACAGTTGGCTGCCGCCGAATGCGCCGATCCCGGCCGCGTAGTAATTACCGGGATAAGCGACGGTGGCGACATGGCTGGCTTCGCCGCCTGCGCCCTACCGGGCAGGTTCCAGGCCGTGGTGACGGTAGCGGCATCGATCAACCCGCGGGTGGGCTGCCACCCGATCTGGATCGTCGCCGTGCATGGCGACGCCGACCCAGTGGATCCCTACCGTGGGGGACCCGACGCCCGGTCCGGCTACCCCGCGATCCCGCCGGCCGCTGCGGCCATCGCGGCCTGGGCCGCCCTCGACGGCTGCCCGACGGCTACCACCACCCGGACTGCCCCGCACATCGTGACGACCACGTACCCCTGCGGCGCCCAACTCGTCACCGTCAATGGCGGCGGCCACACCTGGCCCGCAGGCGCGCCGGTCAACCCCTCGCTCGGGGTCACCACCGGCGAGTACGACGCGACGGCGACGATCCTTGGGCTGGTCTGATTTCGCAGGTTCCCGGCGCGCGCACAAACGCGGCCGGCCTGCCGCCGCCAAGATGACGCCGGCTTCCTTTCCCCGTCGCGCCAGAACGGCCCTCGTCTGGGGTTCCCATCCGGTCCCTGGGTCATCGATGCCCGTTGGATGCCGCGGACCGCTACTTAGAGTGAGTCCCGATAGGCCGAACGGCCAGCGGACCCGTCGGAGCCAAACATCGGTGCCCGTACGACCCTCGGCGCGACCGGTGACCAGAATCCTTGGGACGGGTTCCAGGTGTGCTGGCGCGGCCGGCACTCTAGCTGCGGGAAGCGGCCACGGTTCAGGTGGGTGGCGAGCCGGTCACTGCGTGGTCCGGTCGAGCAGCCTCATCAGCGCGCCTACCAGGTGGACGACGAGTAGGACGAGGTGGATCAGGACGCTGCGTCTGGGAGGGTCGACAACCGATCAGGCGACGCAGAACTCGTTGCGTTCAGGATCGGCCATCACAACGTGATGTCCGGTGAACTCCCGCAGCGTGGCCGCACCGGCAGCGTCGAGTCGGGCGACCTCGGTCATGACACGGGACCAGCGTTGCTCGGGTGTGCCGTCGCCGGACACCCGAAGATCGAGATGAAGCCGGTTCTTGGCGGTCTTCGGCTCGGGAACCTGCAACAGGCTCAGGCGAGGCGCGACGCCCGTCGGGTCATGTAGCCACGCTGCGTCCATCCCGTCGTCGAACTCGTCGTCGAATTGCGACAGCCATTCCTCACGCGTGGCGAACGGTTTCGGCGGCGGTTCGTCGACGTACCCGGCAGCGGTCTTCCAGAACGCAGCCAGCAGTTGCGGGTTCGTGCAGTCCAAAGTGAGATCGACACGGGTCAGCATCTACCAAACATAGGACGCGCGGCGACAACGTGCCCTCTTGCCGTCAGCGAGTGCCGCCCTGGCCAGCAATTCCAGCCTGACCAGTAGCGGATCGCTTACGGACGCTCGTCTCGGCGGGTGTTCGCTCCAAGCGTTACGCTCCCGATTTGTGGATGTTCTCGTTGCGCTGCTGCCGAGTCCGCTGCTCGGCCCAGCGGTCTGGCGCCCCGTCGCTAAGGCCCTGTCACTGCGAGGCTGGGTAGTGAAGACTGCGCCCGCGGGCGAGCGAGCGCCAACGGGTCCTAGTGACGTGCTGGGCACGTTCCTGGCCGCGCTGCCCCCCGACAAGGACATCGCCCTGGTCGCGCACAGCAACGCTGGCCTCTACGTCCCGGCACTCGTCCAGGAGCGCCGCGTGGTCGCCAACGTCTTCGTCGACGCGGGACTGCCCGTCCGCAACGGCCGCGTACCACTTGTACCTCCGGCCTTCCGCGACTTCCTGTCGCAAAAGGCCGACGCGGATGGACTCTTGCCAGAATGGACGCACTGGTGGGACGAGACCGACCTCGAGGGGCTGTTCCCGAACGCTGGGGTTCGTGAGCAGGTCGAGCGAGAGCAGCCGCGTCTGCCGCTGTCCTACTTTCAGGACTCATTGCCGGCACCTTTCGGCTGGGATGACCGACCCTGCGCGTACCTCGCCTTCGGCGACACCTACAGCACAGAACGGCACGAAGCTGAGGCCCGAGGGTGGCCGGTCACTACCTTGCCGGGCCAGCACCTGCACACCATCGTCGCCCCAGAGCAGGTCGCTGCGGCCATCGACGCTCTGCTCAGGAGACTCGGCATCGACCCGAAAGATTGAAGCCCAATGACCCGCAAGTCACGATTGCGCATCCCAACCAACGATCCTGTTATGCGACGGAGATCAGGTGGGGGCCGTCGGCTGGAACGTCGCCGAAAGCGTCCCTAGCCGGTTGGTCTTGCGGGGTAAGTGAAGGAGGTCTTACGAGGTCATGACCGAAGGGGGGATGATCTGCGTCGTCCTGCCTGGCGGGAACCTGCCGGCGGGGTACACCGTCGGATCGAGCGACCAGTTGCTGCGGCTCAATCCCGCTTACCCCGACCTCTGCCCCGACATGTGGTGGTTCTCGGCGGCCGTAGTCCGCGCCGATGCCACACCGATCCCCGCCACCGAGTCGCAGGAGACGTGCCTGGGCCGGAGCTGGCAGCGCTGGTCCCGCCATTTCAACCCCGGCCAGTGGATGGCCGGCGTAGTCGGGATCGAAAGCTATCTTGCCCTCGTCGCCAAGGAACTGCGCCGCTGCGGCGAGGGCGTCGCGTGAACGCCGCCACACCCCACCCACCCGGTCAGCGTGACGGTTCTGGAAGTGTGGTCGGCGCGCAATGTGCCGGCCTCGCGAGTGCGAAGCACGGTGATGTCCTTAAGTTTCGGTTATGGGCGTGCCCGTCACCTACGGACTGCGACACTCCGAAGCGAACTGGTTGAACGACCGGCCGGGTTGCCCCACAGCGTTATGTCAGTCGAGTTTGCCGTCGCGCAGGTGGATGGCGTGGTCGCAGCGCTTGGCGAGGTCGGGGTCGTGGGTGGCGATGATCAACGTAGTGCCCTGGGTCTCGCGCAGGTTGGTGAGGAGCTCGATGATCTCTTCACCGGTGGCGGTGTCCAGGTTGCCGGTGGGTTCGTCGGCCAGGACGACGTGG
>JAYSQM010000217.1:0-4096 GCA_043721575.1 Phycicoccus sp. | reverse complement strand
TTCTTCGTTCGCGAGGACGCCTCGTTCGTGTCGGGGCAGGTCATCTACGTCGCAGGCGGGCCCCGCGCATAACGGCCGTCGAAAGGATAGGGAGATTCGAGTGAAGACTTTCAACGGGCTCGACGAGCTCGAGCAGGCCGTCGGCACCCACCTCGGCTACAGCGACTGGCATACCATCACCCAGGAGCAGATCGACCTGTTCGCCGAAGCAACCGGTGACCACCAGTGGATCCATGTGGATCCCGAGAAAGCCGCCACCGGACCGTTCGGTACGACGATCGCGCACGGCTACCTGACCCTGTCGCTGGTCCCCAAGCTGGTCTGGCAGATCTACACGATCGAGGGACTGCGCATGGGTGTGAACTACGGCTCGAACAAGGTCCGTTTCCCTTCCCCGGTCCCCGTGGGGTCGAAGGTCCGAGCCGGCGCCGAGCTGCTCGAGCTCACGCGGGGTCCGCGGGGCGCCCAGGCCACGGTCCGGGTCACGGTCGAGCTCGACGGCGGCGACAAGCCCGCCTGCGTCGCCGAGATCGTCTCCGTGCTGGTGGACTGAGATGTCCAACCAGGGTGACCGCGACGAAGACACAGCGACGGACCCGCCCGGGCTGGACCCGCCCGGGCTGGACCTCGCGCGGTTCCGTGCCTTCTTCGCGGGAGCACGCCCCGGTGCCGTCGAGGGTCCACTGGCTGCGCAGCTGATCGCCGGTGGCAAGTCGAACCTGACCTACGAGGTCACCGACGGCCAGAACAGCTGGATCGTACGGCGACCTCCCCTTGGTCACGTGCTCGCGACCGCCCATGACATGCCACGCGAACACCGGGTGATGAGCGCGTTGCTCCCCACGGACGTCCCGGTTCCGTCGATGTACGCGCTGTGCACGGACCCGGACGTCATCGGGGCCCCGTTCTACGTGATGGAGCGGGTGGAGGGAACGCCGTACCGCCTCGCCGACCAGCTCGAACCACTCGGGCCCGAGCGCACCGCCGCCATCTCCGCGCGGATGGTGGACACCCTGGCCACCTTGCACCGGGTCGACCCAGCGGAAGTCGGACTCGGTGACTTCGGCCGTCCCGGGGGGTTCCTGGAACGCCAGGTGCGGCGGTGGAAGAAACAGCTCGACGCCTCGTACAGCCGCGAGCTCGCCGGCGCCGACGAGCTGCACCGCCTGCTCGAGGCCAACCTGCCCGTCGAGGGCGCGCCGGCCGTGGTGCACGGCGACTTCCGCCTCGACAACCTGCTGGTTAGCGACGACGACGAGGTGGCCGCGGTGATCGACTGGGAGATGGCCACCCTGGGCGACCCCCTCACCGACGTGGCGCTGCTGCTGGTCTACCAGCGGATGGCCGACCTGGCCACCGGCGACACCGTCGCAGATGCCTCCACGGCGCCGGGCTTCCTCACCGACCAGGAGATTCTCAACCGGTATGCCGACCGCAGCCGAAGTGACCTGTCGGCTATCGGCTTCTACCTCGGGCTGGCCCACTTCAAGCTGGCCGTGATCCTCGAAGGCATCCACTACCGCTACGCCCATGGACAGACCGTGGGCGACGGGTTCGACACCGTCGGCGCCATCGTCGAACCTCTCATCGCCGCCGGGCTCACCTCGATGAAGGAGAACACCTGATGGACTTCGCCCACGACGCCACGATGCAGCAGCCGGGTGAGGCCTCATGAGCGGCGACGACATGGTGGGTGACGACATGGTGGGTGACGACGTGGTGCGTGACGACCTGAGGTCGCGCGTCGAAGAGCTCCTCGCGGCCACCGACCCGAAGACCACGGACCGACTCGACTTCCTGCGCGCACGCTTCGACGCGGGTCTGGCCTGGGTGCACTTCCCCGAAGGCCTCGGCGGCCTCGGCCTGCCGCGGGCCCTCCAGACTTACGTCGGCCAGCTGCTCGAGGCCGGCGGCGCCCCGGACAACGACCCGCGCCAAAACGGGATCGGACTGGGCATGGCAGCACCCACCATCCTCGCCTTCGGCACCGACGAGCAGAAACAGCGCTTTCTCGGGCCGCTGTGGACCGGCGAGGAGGTCTGGTGCCAGCTGTTCAGCGAACCCGGCGCCGGCTCCGACCTCGCCGCGGTCAGCACCCGTGCGACACGCGACGGTGACAGCTGGGTCGTCAACGGGCAGAAGGTGTGGACATCGGCCGCCCACAAGGCCCGGTTCGCGATCCTGCTGGTCCGGACCGACCCGAACGTCTCCAAGCACGCCGGCCTGAGCTACTTCATCTGCGACATGACCGATCCCGGGGTCGACGTGCGACCGCTGCGCCAGATCACCGGGGAGGCCGAGTTCAACGAGGTCTTCCTCACCGACGTACGCATCCCCGACTCCTACCGCCTCGGCGAGGAGGGCCAGGGCTGGAAGGTCGCCAACGCCACCTTGATGAATGAGCGTGTCGCCATCGGCGGACATGCCGCTGCGCGCGAGAGCGGCATGATCGGCGTGGTCGCCAAGACCTGGCGGGACCGTCCCGAGCTGCGCAACCGGGAGCTGCACGACCGGCTGATGACACTGTGGGTGGAGGCGGAGGTCGCCCGGCTCACCGGGAAACGGCTCGGGCAGAAGCTCGCGCTCGGCCAGCCCGGGCCGGAGGGCTCAGCCATGAAGCTGACCTTCGCCCGACTCGCGCAGGAACTAAGCGGTCTCGAGCTCGAGCTGCTCGGTGAAGACGGTCTGCGCTACAGCGACTGGACCATGGTCCGACCCGACCTCGTGGAGTTCACCGGCCGTGACGCCGGCTATCGCTACCTGCGGGCCAAGGGCAACTCGATCGAGGGTGGAACGTCGGAGATCCTGCGCAACATCGTCGCGGAACGGGTGCTGGGGCTGCCGGCCGAGCCTAGAACCGACAAGGACATCGCCTGGAAGGACCTACCCCGATGAGACCTGCATCAACCAGCAATGACCTCAACCTGCTCTACACCGACGTGGAGGACTCCCTGCGCCAGAGCATCCACGATCTGCTCACCGCGCGATGCACTCCCAAGATGGTGGTCGCGACCTACGACGGCGACCGCGACCTCGCACTGGGACTGTGGCGCTCACTGTCGCTGGACCTCGGCCTGGCCGGGCTCCTGGTGCCCGAGGACCGGGGCGGAGCCGGCGCCACGGCGCGTGAGGCGGCCGTCGTGCTGGAGGAGCTGGGCCTCTTCGTCGCGCCGGTCCCGTTCCTCACCAGCGCTGTCGTCGCCACGACCGTTCTCTTGCATGGCGATGACGACGAGACCCTGGACCAGCTGGCTGCCGGCGAGCGCACGGCCGCACTGGTGGTTCCGTTCTCGGCCAGTGCGGCCAGCTTCCGGCCAGCTGTCCGTGCGGACGACGGCGGCAGGCTGCAGGGCCGAGTCACCAGCGTGGTTGGGGCACTTGATGCCGATGTGCTCCTGGTGCCGGTTCTCACCGGCGCCGGGGTCGAGCTGCACCAGGTCGCGGTTCCCGGGGCTGGGGTCGGCGTCGAGCCGGTCGTCTCCCTGGACATGACCCGGCAGCTCGCCGACGTCGCTTTCACCGGCGCACACTCCAGGCAGGTGGCCGGCGCAGAGTCCGGCGACGCCGCGGTGCGCGACGCGCTCGAGCTGGGGTCCGCGCTGCTGGCCTCCGAACAGCTGGGCGTCGCGCAGTGGTGCCTGGACCACACCGTTTCCTATCTGCTTGACCGTAGGCAGTTCGGCCGCCCCGTAGGCGGGTTCCAGGCGATCAAGCACCGGCTGGCCGACCTGTACGTCATGGTCGAGTCTGCGCGTGCTGCCGCGCGGTATGCCGCGGTGACGGCCGCCGAGGACGACCCGGACCGACGGGTGGCCGCCTCCGTGGCGCAGGCCTACTGCTCGGAGGTTGCGGTGAAGGCCGCCGAGGAGTGTGTCCAGCTGCACGGTGGGATCGGGATGACCTGGGAGCATCCGGCGCACCTGTACCTCAAGCGCGCCAAGGCCGACCAGATCGCCTTCGGCACCGCAGGAACACACCGGGCACGCCTCGGCGAGCTGGTGGACCTGTCCGTCATACCCCTCTGATCGTCATTGAGCCTTCCCTAGCACAAAGGAGCGGACGTGAGCTTCAACCTCGCAACGATGCTGCACGAGTC
>JAYSQM010000216.1:0-1577 GCA_043721575.1 Phycicoccus sp. | reverse complement strand
GCACGGCGGACCTGGGCCACCGAGAGCCGGGCATCGTTGGTGTGCATGATCGCGTGGCCCGCGGCGTGGATCAGGATCGCGGCGTCGTGGCACATCGGCGAGCGTTCCGGGATGACCGTGACCCAGTCCCCGCGGTCGTTGAGAGCCAGACGCTGCCATGCGTCGAGCTCGATCACGACGTTCTTCAACCCGGCCGCCGCGATCCGGTTGCGCAGCTCGGGCGCAGGGTAGCGCGGGATGACCAGGCGCACCGAGGCCGGCAGGCTGGCGAGCAGCGGCAGGTCGAGGTGGTCGAGGTGCTCGTGCGAGATGGCGATCCAGTCACAGTCCAGGAGGTCGGACCGGCGCAGGTGGGAGTTGTCCGGGAACTGGAACCACGATCCGAGGAAGGTACCGCCAGGTGACAGCCAGGGGTCACAGAGCATGCGAAGCCCGGGCGCGTCGATCCGGAGACCGGCATGACCGAGTGAGGTGACCACGGGAACGTCCATTCAAGGATCGTGGTCCGTCTGCGTGCCGCGCCCAACCGACGCCCGTGTGAGCCTTGGCTACGTCAAACGGCGTAGAACCTCAACCCCAGGAAGGCAGTCCGGGCAAGGGAGCCTCGCTGGAGACCCCGGCGCCATCGCCTCGCGCGAGCCAGAGCAACAGTGCGGCGTTGCTCCCGGTGACGACGCGACCGGCGCCGTCACCGATCGACCACACGTCGCCTTCGTCACTGCGCAGCGTGACCGCGGGCGCCTGGGTGCTGGCCGTGATCCGCTCGATGGCGTTGCTGACTGCCCGCTTGACGAACCCGGGCTCGGCGTCAGCGAACGTGTAGCCGGCCTCCAGGTCGACGTGGTGGAACACGACCTCCATCAGCCGCAGCGTCGGCAGCTGGCCCGCGAGCACCGTGCGCCCGCTGCGCATCTCGACCTCGGCCTGCTCCGGCGGGCCCGCCAGACCTGATGCCGCTGCGGCAAACCGCGCCGCAGAGTCCTCGAGATCGGTGAAGATCTCCGGGGCCCGGCGGGTCGAGCCGGCCACGATGTCCGCGTCACGTGCCTCGGGCGAGTCGTACATCGCCAGGGGGGTGCCCGTGACGGCCCAGCTGACCAGGTTCACCAACGCGTCGGCGTTGCGGGCGATGTGCGACAGCACGTGGGCACGGGTCCAGCCCTCGCACAGGCTGGCCCCGCGGATGGAGTCGTCGTCCATGCCCGCTGCTGTGCGCATCAACCAACTGGTCTCGTGAGCCAGCAACGCCAGGTTGTCCGGCAGGTGTGAGGAGGTGTTCATCAGCTCAATGTCCTTTCAGCGGGCGCATCTTCAGCGAATGCGCGGTCGGCATCTTGCGAGAGTGCACGGTCGGCGTCATGAAGAGCGAGGGCGGCGCCGGTCAGCGCCAGGTGTGAGAACGCCTGCGGGAAGTTGCCCACCATGCGGGCCCGAGCCGGGTCGTACTCCTCGGACAACAGGCCGACGTCATTGGCCAGTGCCACGAGTCGGCGCATCAGGGCGTGGGCTTCCTCGAGGCGTCCGGCAAGAGCGTAGGCAGTGACCAGCCAGAAGGAACAGGCCAGGAACGGATGCTC
>JAYSQM010000215.1:0-9264 GCA_043721575.1 Phycicoccus sp. | reverse complement strand
GCCTGTATGCCGCGTGAGACGCGAATCGCGCGCCCCACGTCACGGGTCCAGATGGACCCGGACAGGCCGTACTCGGTGTCGTTGGCCTTGGCGATCGCGTCGGCCTCGTCCTCGAAGGGCAGCACGGCCACGACCGGGCCGAAGACCTCCTCGCGCCAGACCCGTTCGGTGGTGCTGCGCGCAAGGACCACGGTGGCGGGGTACCAGAAGCCGGCTCCCCCGGGGGCCTCGCCGCGGAACGCGACATCCACCGGCTCCGCCGAGTTCTCGACATACGAGCGCACCGTCTCCCGCTGACCCGCGCTGATCAGCGGCCCCATCTGGGTGCCCTCCAGCGACGGGTCGGCCACCACGACGGCCTTGACAGCCGGCTCGAACAGCTCCATGAAACGATCAAAAACGTTGCGCTGCACCAGGATCCGGCTGCGTGCGCAGCAGTCCTGACCCGCGTTGTCGAGGAAAGACATTGGAGCTGCTAGCGCGGCAGCATGGATATCGGCGTCGTCGAAGATGACGTTGGCGCTCTTGCCGCCAAGTTCCAGGGTGATCCGCTTGACCTGGTCGGCCGCCCCTCGCATGATCCGCTGACCCACGGCTGTCGACCCTGTGAAGCAGATCTTGCGGACGGCTGGGTGCGTCACGAACCGCTCGCCGACCACCGACCCCTTCCCGGCAATGACGGTGAATACGCCCTCCGGGATGCCGGCCTCCAGTGCGAACTCACCGAGCCGGATCGCGGTCAGAGGCGTGAGCTCGGCAGGCTTGAGGACCACGGTGTTGCCGGCAGCCAGCGCCGGCGCGAAACCCCAACCGGCGATAGGCATCGGGAAGTTCCACGGCACGATGATGCCCACCGTCCCGAGCGGCTCCTTGAACGTGACATTTAGGCCGCCGGCGACCGGAATCTGCTTGCCGAACAGTCGTTCTGGAGCGGCCGAGTAGTAGTTGAGGACATCGCGGACGTTGCCCGCCTCCCAACGGGCATTGCCGATGGTGTGCCCGGCGTTGATGACCTCGAGCTGGGCCAGCTCCTCCAGGTGGGAGTCCACGACCTCGCTGAAACGACGCAGCAGCCGGCCGCGATCGGCGGGCGCGACCTCGCGCCAGGAGGCGCCTGCGGCATCCGCCCGGGCGATGGCCTCGTCGGCCTGGTCCACATCGGCCTGGGTCACCCTTTGGACCAGCACCCCGGTTGCAGGGTTGATGACGTCGTGCTCTGTCATCTGCGGAGTTGTCATTGCAGCCTCTCGGTCCGACTCCGCGCTCGCTCCGGACCTGCTGCGCCGCGATCCTCGCTCGCTGTCATCGTCACAGTCTCTCGAACCCTCGGACTCGTTCCCAGTCGGTCACCGCGGTGTTGAACGCCGCCAGCTCGATGTCGGCTGCATGCACGTAGTGCTCCACCACGTCCTTGCCAAAGGCCTGCTCAGCCAACGTGGATGCGGCGAAGAGGTCTCGCGCCTCCAGCAGGGTGGAGGGCACGCGCTCCTTGTCCGAGGCGTAGGCGTTGCCCGCGAAGGCCGGCTCGAGCGTCAGCTGCTCGCGGACACCGTGCAAGCCCCCTGCGAGCATCGCGGCGATAGCCAGGTAGGGGTTGACGTCACCGCCCGGCACGCGGTTCTCGACACGCAGCCCAGCGCCGTGACCGACCACACGCAACGCGCAGGTGCGGTTGTCACGGCCCCATGCGATCGCTGTCGGGGCAAAGGAACCAGGCGTAAAACGCTTGTAGGAGTTGATGTTTGGCGCATACAGCAGCGTGAACTCGCGCAGCGTGGCCTGGATGCCGGCCAGGAAGTGGTCGAACATCTGGCTCTGGCCACTGTCCCGGTTGTCGTCGGCGAAGACCATGGTGCCGTCCTGCCCACGCAGCGAGAGATGGATGTGGCAGGAGTTGCCCTCGCGCTGGTCGTACTTGGCCATGAACGTCAGCGACTGGCCATGGACCGCCGCGATCTCCTTGGCCGCGTTCTTGTAGATGCTGTGGTTGTCGCAGGTGCGCACGACGTCGTCGTAGAGGAACGCGATCTCGTGCTGGCCCAGGTTGCACTCGCCCTTGGCATTCTCGACGATGACGCCCGCGGCGTACATCTCGTTGCGGATGTCGCGCAGCAGCGGCTCGACCCTGGTTCCGCCCAGGATCGAGTAGTCGACGTTGTAACGGTTGGCGCCCGTGAGCCCCTGGTAACGCCGGTCCCAGGCCTCGTCGAAGGAGTCCTCGAACACGATGAACTCCAACTCCGTCCCGGCGAGGGCCACACAGCCGAGGTCCGCCGCGGCAGCCGTCTGGGACTTGAGCACGGAGCGGGGCGCTGGGCGCACCTGACCGGTGCCGTCCAGCCAGACCAGGTCGCACTGCACCGTGGCTGAGTAGGGCTGACCCGGCGTCCGGCACAGCGTCGACATGTCCAGCTCGAACGACATGTCGCCATAGCCGCGCTCCCAGGAGCTGATGGCGTAGCCGTCGACCGTGTTCATCTCGACGTCGACGGCCAGGAGGTAGTTGCAGCCTTCGACACCATGACCGAGGACATGGTCCAGGAAGTAGTGCCCGTGGTTGCGCTTGCCCTGTAGGCGTCCCTGCATGTCGGTGAACGCCGTGATGACCGTGTCGATGGCACCCGACTCGATCTCCGAGCGCAGCTGCTCAAGGGTCAGTGCTGGTCGAGCGGTCATACATCTCTCCTCAGGTTCGAAACTCGTCGTGGCTTGCGTGAAGGGCGCTGGCATCGTCCGAGCCCGCTAGCCGAGAAGGCCCCGCAGCAACGCTGAGGTCGCATCGCAGTGCTCCTCCATGTGCGCCCGGGCACCATCGACGTCCCCGGCCAGCACGGCCGCAACGATCGCCTCGTGTTGGGTGTCGGAATGGCTGATGTTGCGCTGTAGCACCGGGATCGCCGCCAACAGCTCTTGCAATGCGCCCTGTGCACGAGTTACCGCCTCGATGAGCATCGGTGACCCGGACAACGTGGCGATGGCCAGGTGCAGCCTGGAATCCGCGACCCGGTATGCGCCGTTGTCCGGCGCCGAGCAGACCTCTTGTGCAGATGCTGTGAGCCACGCGCGCTGGTCCGCCGACAACGACCGTCCCGCCGCGAGGTACGCGGCGCCGGGCTCGACGACCCGCCGGAAGTCCAGAGCATCGGATAGCGCAGCGCCGTGACGCACTCCCGACCGGGTCTGGTTCACCGGAGCCGGGCCCTGGTAGACCACGACGGTGCCGCCTCCTCGGCCGCGCCGGGTGGTCACCAGACCTGAGTCCCGAAGTGCAGCAATGGCTTCGCGCAGTGTCATCCTGCTGACGCCGAGTCGCTCGGCGAGCTCCCGCTCGGGAGGCAGCTGCTCGCCATACGCGAACACACCCAGGCGCACTGCTGTTGCGAGCTGTTCCACCGTGGACTCGAAAGCGTTGCCCCCCCTCAGCGGTCGCAGGACCGCATCGGGCAGGCGACGCACCGCAGCCACAGGTTGCGCCACCGTCAACGGGTGGGGATCTCTTGGGTGGGACTGGTGTACATGCTTCACCTCTCATACATCTACCGACAGACCATAGGCTGCCGAGAACGGTGGTGAGGTGATTCAAGTCCCATCAGGAGCTTCGCGTCAATGGTCTGTTCGCAGACCTTTGAGTTCCTTCGATTCATACGGTCTTCACACGAGACGGGTCAACCAGCCGCGCGAGTCCGTCACGCGGCCGTACTGCACGTCGAGCAGCGCCTGACGGATCGATGCGGTCACCGGCCCAACGCCACCGAAGACGTCGTGATCGCCGATGACGACCTCGCCTCCCTGCCAGGCCAACCGCCCGACCGGCGTCACGACTGCTGCGGTCCCGCAGGCGAACACCTCGGTGATCTCGCCGCTGACCACACCGTCGCGCCACTCGTCGATGGACAGACGGCGTTCGTCCACCTTGTGGCCGAGGTCGCGGGCCAGCTCGAGGATCGAGGAGCGCGTCACGCCCTCCAGGATGGTGCCGGTCAGCTCGGGGGTCACGATGGTGCCGTCGCTGTGGACGAAGCAGAGATTCATCCCGCCGAGCTCCTCGACCCACTTGCGCTCCACGGCGTCCAGGAAGGCGACCTGGTCGCAGCCATTGGCCGTGGCTTCGACCTGCGCGGCCAGGCCGGCGGCGTAGTTGCCGCCGCACTTGGCCGCGCCGGTGCCACCCGGGGCTGCTCGGGTGTAGTCGGTGGACAGCCAGATAGACACGGGCTTGAGCCCGCCGGCGAAGTAGGGACCCGCGGGCGAGGCGATCACGCAGTAGGTCACCTCGGCCGACGGACGCACTCCCAGGAACGCCTCGGAGGCGAACATGAACGGGCGCAGATAGAGGCTCGCCTCCCCGGCGTCCCCCGCGGGAACCCACTTCTCGTCGGTGGTGACCAACGCCTTGAGCGACTCGATGAAGTCCGTCTCTGACAGCTCCGGAAGAGCCAGTCGCCTTGCACTGCGGGCGAACCGGGCCGCGTTGGCCTCGGGACGGAAGGTCCAGACCGAGCCGTCAGCGTGCCGGTAGGCCTTCATTCCCTCGAAGATCTCCTGGGCGTAGTGCAGCACCGCCGCTGAAGGGTCGAGCGACAACGGCCCGTAGGCCTTGACCTTGGCGTCATGCCAACCCTGACCTGTGGTCCAAGTCGCCAGGACCATGTGGTCGGTGAAGGTCTTGCCGAACCCCGGGTTGGCAAGAACGGCCTCGCGCTGGTCGTCCGGCAGTGCGTCAGAACGCAGGTCGACGGTGAACGAGAGTGCTGCCAAAGACATCGGTCCTCCAGGACGTGCGCGTGGTGTCTGCTCCCCGAAGGTTAGCCGGACCCGCCGTGCCGGCCCCAGCGAAGGGGTCTGGACGCGACCGACTCAGCCGACGAGGGCGGCGATGGCATCGCCGACCTGTGAGGTGGAACGGGTCGCGGTCCCCCGCATGCGCAGGTCCGAAGCCACGGCCTGCTCGACCCGGAGCGCATCCTGGGTGCGTCCGAGGTGGTCCAGGAGCATGGCGACGGACAGAATCGCGGCCGTCGGGTCGGCCTTGCCCTGACCCGCAATGTCGGGCGCCGAACCGTGGACCGGTTCGAACATGCTGGGAGCCGTTCCCTCGGGGTTGATGTTGCCGCTGGCAGCCAGGCCAATGCCACCGACGATCGCGGCCGCGATGTCGGTCAGGATGTCGCCGAAGAGGTTGTCCGTTACGATCACGTCGAAGCGGCCGGGGTCGGTAACCATGAAGATCGTGGCCGCGTCCACGTGCTGGTATGCCGTTGTCACGTCGGGGAACTCGGCACCCACCTCGTCGACCGTCCGACGCCACAGGTCACCGGCGTGCACGAGGACGTTGTGCTTGTGCACGAGGGTCAGGTGCTTGCGCTCCCGGGCCTGGGCGCGAGCGAAGGCGTCGCGCACGACGCGCTCCACGCCATAGCGTGTGTTGACGCTGACCTCGGTGGCGACCTCCGCCGGCGAACCGACGCGCAGTGCGCCACCGTTGCCGACGTACGGGCCTTCGGTGCCTTCACGCACGACGACGAAGTCGATGCCGGTCGGAGCGACCCGCTCGAGTACCAGGGGGCTCTGCACCCCGGGATAGAGCCGCGCCGGGCGCAGGTTGACGTAGTGGTCGAGGGCGAATCGCAGCTCGAGCAGCAGCCCCCGCTCGAGGACACCGCTGGGAACGCCCGGGTCGCCGACAGCGCCGAGCAGGATCGCGTCGTGTCCGCGGATCTCAGCCAGGGCCGAGTCCGGCAGGGTCTCCCCTGTGGCGTGCCAGCGACGGGCCCCCAGGTCGAACTCGGTGGTGTTGACCTTGAGGCCACCAGCCGCGGTGACCGCAGAAAGGACCTTGAGCCCCTCGGCCACCACCTCGGGGCCAATGCCATCGCCCCCGATGACCGCGATGTCCAGCGAATCTGTTGCCTGCGCCTCAACCATGTTCACCAGCGTAGGAGCGGTCTTACATCCTGGATTCCCTGTCTCACCTGACGAACGGCGCCGGGATGGTCCCGAGGCCGTTCGTCATCTGTCGATGCGGCTCAGTCGTCCGAGTGGCCCTGGTCGCGCAGGTCCATGGACTCCTGCAACGCGCGGCGGGCGGCCAGCTCTTCTTCGCTCATGTGAAACACGTCCTTCGCCCAAAGGGGCTGTCGTACAACAGTATTGAGGCATTTGGCGGAACTCCGGTCATCCCGGGAGCCAGTCAGCAGCGGATGCGGGGTCTCCGCGGCGAGGTGCTGACTCAGGCAAGCTCGCCGCGGCAGGAAATGGTGAGTAGCCGCCGCGTCATGCGTTCGAGAGTACGTGGACGTCCAACTATGTGAAACGGGTTTCTCACACGTTGAGACAGACCCAGCGAGCTCAGCCGTCGAGGTCGACAAGCCCGATGGTGGTCGCGCCGATCTCCTGGGAGATCTGGCTCAGCACTGCTGCCGGGATCTGCGAGTCGAGCGTGAGCACCACCAGGGCATGGCCACCCTCGGCGTCAGGGGCCACCTGCATGCCTCCGATGTTGATCCCAGCCTCGCCGAGCACGCGACCGACGCTGCCGATCACACCCGGCCGGTCGACATACGTGAAGAAGGCCATGTGCTCGGAGACAGGAACCTCGAGGTCGAAGCCGTTGACGCCGACGACCTTCTCGATCATCCGCGGGCCGGTGAGCGTGCCGGCGACGCTGATGACGGTGCCGTCGGCCAGGGTTCCGCGCAGCGTGGTGACGTTGCGGAAGTCCGGACTGTTCGGGTCGGTCAGGAGGCGTACCTCGCAACCTCGCTCCTGGGCCAGCAACGGGGCGTTGACGTAGGACACCGTCTCCTCGACGACGTCCTGGAACAGGCCCTTGAGTGCGGCCAGCTTCCAGATGCTGACGTCGTGCTGGGTGATCTCGCCCCGGACTTCGATGTCGAGCTGCGCCGGGACCGACCCCGCGAGCGCGGTGTAGATGCGACCGAGCTTCTCCACCAGGGCGATTCCGGGACGGACCTCCTCGGCGATGACACCGCCCGAGACGTTCACGGCGTCGGGGACCAGCTCGCCGGCAAGGGCCAGTCGGACCGACCTGGCAACCGCGACGCCGGCCTTCTCCTGGGCCTCTTCGGTCGAAGCGCCCAGGTGCGGGGTGACGACGACCGACTCGAACTCGAACAGTGGCGACTCTGTGCAGGGCTCCTCCTCGAACACGTCGATGCCGGCCCCGGCGACGCGGCCCTCCCTGAGTGCGTCGGCCAGGGCCTGCTCGTCGACGATGCCACCGCGGGCTGCGTTGATGATGCGCACGGACGGCTTGACCAGCTTGAGGGCCTCTTCGCCGATGAGGCCAAGGGTCTCCGGCGTCCTGGGCAGGTGCACGGTGATGAAGTCGCTCTCGCGCAACAGCTCGTCGAGGGAGACGAGGCGCACGCCGAGCTGGCCCGCGCGCGCCGCGCTCAGGTAGGGGTCGTACGCGAGGAGCTTCATGCCGAAGCCCGCGAGCCGCTCGGCGGTCAGCGCGCCGATCCGGCCAAGGCCGACGATGCCGACGGTCTTGTCGAGCAGCTCGACGCCGCCGTACTGACTGCGCTTCCAGCTGCCGCCCTTCAGCGCCTGGTTGGCGGGCGCGATGTTGCGGGCGGTGGCCAGCAACAGGCCGACGGCCAGCTCGGCAGCAGAGGTGATGTTGGAAGTCGGGGCGTTCACGACCATGACGCCGGCAATCGTTGCGGCCTTGACATCCACGTTGTCCAGACCGACGCCGGCACGGGCGACGACCTTGAGCCGTTTGGCGGCAGCGAGCGCCTCCTGGTCGATCTTGGTGGCGGAACGGATCAGCACGGCGTCGACGTCAGCCAGGGCCGACAGCAGCTCCTCGCGGTTGGCGCCATCGCAGTATCGGATCTCGAAGTCAGGCCCGAGGGCGTCGATGGTCGCGGGCGAGAGCTCTTCGGCAATCAAGACAACGGGCTTTGAGACAACGGGCTTCAAGACAACGGGCTTGGTCACGGGGCCTGTCCTTCACAGCTGGAGGGGCCGGCCGGTCCACGTGTGCGGCCGACCGTCGGGGAGCAGATTCCTCGGCACCGCGCTGTGCCCGCGACCAGTTTAGGGCGCGCTATCTTCGCGGGCGCCACCAGCTCGCGATATGGACGAGCTTCTCCTGGGTCCACGCGGCCTTCTTGCCCCGAAACCACCGAAACCACCGGTCGCACGGGGCGAATCGGTGGTTTCGGGCAACAAGTGGAGAAAGGCTGCGAAGTGGGTCAGCGCGCGGCGGTGCCCTCGACGTAGTCCGTGTCGGAGGCCTTGATCCAGCTCATCAGGCCACGCAGCTCGCGACCGGTCGCCTCGATCGGGTGTGCAGCGCCCTTCTCGCGCAGTGCTGTGAACTCCGGGGCGCCAGCGTCCTGGTCGTCGATGAAGCGCTTGGCGAAGGCGCCGCTCCTGATGTCCGCCAGGACAGCCTTCATGTTCTCCTTGACCCGCTCGTCGATGACGCGCGGACCCGAGACGTAGTCGCCGTACTCAGCGGTGTCGGAGACCGACCAGCGCTGCTTGGCGATGCCGCCCTCGACCATCAGGTCGACGATCAGCTTGAGCTCGTGCAGACACTCGAAGTAAGCCACCTCAGGCTGGTAGCCGGCCTCCACGAGGGTCTCGAAGCCGTACATGACCAGCTGCGACGCGCCACCGCACAGAACCGCCTGCTCGCCGAACAGGTCGGTCTCGGTCTCCTCGGTGAAGGTCGTCCTGATGCCGCCGGCGCGCAGGCCACCGATCGCCCGGGCGTAGGACCTGGCCAGCTCCCAGGCCTTGCCGGTCTCGTCCTTCTCGACGGCGACGAGCACGGGGACGCCGCGGCCGTCGACGTACTCGCGACGCACGAGGTGGCCCGGTCCCTTGGGGGCTACCAGGGCGACATCGACACCGGACGGGGCCTGGATGTAGCCGAATCGGATGTTGAAGCCGTGAGCGAAGAACAGCGCCGTGCCCTCCTTGAGGTTCGGGGCGACCGACTCGGCGTAGACCGTGCGCTGGACCTGGTCCGGCGTCAGGATCATGACAAGGTCGGCCTCCCGGACCGCCTCGGCCACCGAGAGGACCTTCAGGCCCTCTGCCTCCGCCTTGGCCCTGGACCTGCTGCCCTCGGCCAGGCCGACCCGGACGTCGACGCCGGAGTCGCGCAGGTTCAGCGCGTGAGCATGCCCCTGGCTGCCGTATCCGATGACAGCAACCTTGCGTCCCTGGATCACTGACAGATCTGCATCGTCGTCATAGAACATCTCAGCCATGGCGGGCTCC
>JAYSQM010000214.1:0-15877 GCA_043721575.1 Phycicoccus sp. | reverse complement strand
GCGCTCTTGTCCGGGCCGACCAGCATGGACGCACCGGGCGGGCGTGGGGCCGAGCGCCACGTCCCGACCACGGTCCCGACACCGGTCGTCAGGCCGCCGTGCCACCAGGCCATCAGCTCGGGCAGTACCTCACGCATGTGCCACCACCTTCAACAGCTCCGCGAACGACGCGAGCGAGTGCCCGGCCACCAGCTGGTCAACGTGCGGCAGCACCGCGGCGATACCGCCCTGGACCGGTTGGTATCCGGCCTTTCCCCGGTGCGGGTTCATCCACACGACCGCGTGGGCGAGCCGCCCCAGACGGGCGACCTGCTCGCCGAGCAGCCGCGGGTCGCCGCGCTCCCACCCGTCGGAGGCGATGACGATGACCGAGCCACGCGCCATACCCCGTTGTCCCCATCGCACGGTGAAGGCGCGGATCGACTCTCCGAGCCGGGTGCCGCCGGACCAGTCCGGGACGGCCTGGCCCGCTGCCCTGAGCGCCTCCTCAGGATCGCGCAGCCGCAACGCCGTCGTCACCCGGGTCAGGCGCGTGCCGATCGTGAAGATCTCCACCCGGCCAGGCACCGCGTGGGACATCCGGTGGCCGAGCCGCAGCAACGAGTCGGCATAGGGCTCCATCGACCCGGACACGTCCACCAGGAGCACGATCCGGCGGGGCCTGACCCGGGGGCGGCGATGACTCAGCGGTCCGGGCTCCCCTGCCCGTCGCAGCTGCTCGCGCAGCGTGCGCCGGGGGTCGATCTCACCACGATGTGACGGGCCTCGCCGTGGGCTGCGACGACGCGGAGGATCGACCCGGAGTCCGGCGAACAACATTGCCAGCGAACGGCGTTCGGTCGGAGACAGCTGGGCGATGTCGCGATGGCGCAGCACCTCGCTCGCGCTCGCAAGGGCGCGGACCACCTGGTCCTCGCCCTCATCGCCGGCCGACGCCTCGGGCACCAACGAGGCCCGTTGGACCGTTCGCGTCGCAGGCTCGCCGCGCAGACGAGGTGCGCTCTCGGCAGAGAACCAGGCACGGAACGCCGCGTCGTAGCGTTCGAGGTCCTCCGGTGAGCAACAGAGCGTGCCTCGGCCTGCCCAGAACACCCCCTGCCGGTCGCCTGCGTCCGCGATCGAGGTCGCCCGCAGGAACGCCTGAGTGCGGTCAGCGGTGACCTGGACACCGGCGTGTCGCACCGTGCGGGTGAACGCCACCAGCATCTCGTCAGGCGCCAGGCCGGCGGCGCTGCCCACGTCGCTCATCGGGCCAGGATCAGGTCCAGGGCGTCGCGCACACGGTCGGTGTCCTCGCGGTACTTCAGCACGGCACCCAGCGTGGCGCTCGCGGTCTCGAGGTCGAGCTGGTCGCGCCCGAGCTGGTGCAGCGCCCGCGCCCAGTCCAGCGTCTCGGCCACGCCCGGAGGCTTGAGCAGGTCGCCCGAGGCGCGCATCCGCTGCACGGCCCGGGCCACCTGTTCGGCGAGCCGCTCGGACACCTCGGGCAGCCGGCTGCGCACGATCTCGACCTCGCGGGCCAGACTCGGGTGGTCGATCCAGTGATAGAGGCAGCGCCGTTTGAGTGCGTCGTGGAGCTCACGGGTGCGGTTGGAGGTCAGGACGACCACCGGCGGATTCTCGGCGCGCACCACTCCGTACTCCGGGATGGTCACCTGGTTGGTCGAGAGCACCTCGAGCAGGAACGCCTCGAACTCGTCGTCGGCACGGTCGATCTCGTCGATGAGCAACACGGCGTTCTGCTCGCGCAACGCCCGCAGGATGGGCCGGTCGAGCAGGAACCGGTCGGCGAACAGCGAGGCCTCCAGCGCCTCGGTGTCCACACTGTCGGTCGTCTGGCTGGTCGCCTCGACCGCCCGCAGGTGCAGGATCTGGCGCGGGAAGTCCCAGTCATAGAGAGCCTGGCTGGCGTCGATCCCCTCGTAGCACTGTAGCCGGATCAGCGGGACCTCCAGCAGCGTGGCCAGCGCCTCGGCGAGGGCCGTCTTGCCCGTGCCCGGCTCACCCTCGAGCAGCAGCGGCCGCTGCATGGCCAGCGCGAGGTAGGTGATCGTGGACAGGCCCTCGTCAGGCAGATAGCCGGTCGCCCGCAGCCGCATGGAGACGTCCTGTGCTGACTGCGGTGGATGCGCCATGAGCCCCACATTAGGCGACCCGGGGCGCCCAAATCCCAACAGAGCCAAAGATTTCGGTGCGTTGCCAAGTACGCCGAGTGCCCCGACCGTTGAAGTGTTGGACCTACCCGAAATGGGAGGACCATCGTGGCTGTCTCGCTGCATCTCGACAAGGCGCTCGACAAGGCGCTCGACAAGGCGCTCGAGAGCTCGACCGTGGACGACCCCTTCAAGGCCTATCCGCGCGGGATCTCAGGCCTGGGACGGTCCTCCCGCCGTGGAGACAACGTCAGCCGCGGGGACAGCGTCGGGGAGAAGCTCTCACCGAGCTGCTCGAGCGCCTGGCGGGCGAAGATCTGCTGCTGGGTGACCGCCCGCTCGGAACGCCCGCGACCAACGAAGCTCACGGCCCAGTGCAACAACGTCGTCAGCCGGTGCTTGAACCCGATGATGTAGACCAGGTGGACGCCCAGCCAGATCAGCCAGGCGATGAACCCGCTGAGCCGCAGCCGGCCGATGCTGGCGACCGCACTGAAACGCGAGATCGTCGCCATACTGCCCTTGTCGTGGTACTCGAAGGGCTGACCTTCAACCCGCCCGGCCAGTCGGGCCTGGATCTGACGCGCCGCATGGCGGCCACCCTGGATCGCGACCTGAGCCACTCCGGGCAGCCCGTCCAGCGCGATCATGTCGCCCACCACGAAGACCTCGGGATGCCCCGGCAGGGTCAGGTCCGGCTGAACCTCGATCCGCCCTGCACGGTCCAGTCCCGCGCCGGACTGCTGCGCGAGCAGCGCGCCGAGCGGGCTCGCTGAGACGCCGGCAGCCCACACCTTGCAGACGGACTCGATCCGCCGACGTTGCCCCTGCCCATCCTCGACCTCGATGCCGGTGCCGTCGACTCCCACGACCTTGGCTCCGAGCTGCACCTCCACGCCGATCTCGTTCAGCCTGGCCAGAGCCTTGGCCCCCAGACGGTCACCGAACGAGCCCAGCACCGTCGGTGCCGCGTCCAGCAGGATCACCCGGGCCCGACGAGGGTCGATGCGCCGGAAGTCGTGACGCAGCGTGCGATGCGAGAGCTCGGCAATCTGCCCCGCCATCTCCACCCCGGTCGGCCCTGCGCCCACGACCACGAAGGTCATCAGCCGGGCGCGCTGTTCCTCCTCCTCGGCCAGCTCGGCCAGCTCGAAGCTGACGAAGATGCGCCCGCGCAGCTCGAGGGCGTCGTCGATGCTCTTCATCCCCGGCGCGAAACGCGCGAACTGGTCGTTGCCGAAGTACGACTGGCCGGCCCCCGCGGCGACCACGAGCGAGTCGTATGCCGTGATGCTGGTCTGGTCCAGCACCGTGGAGGTGACCTTGCGGTCGGCAAGGTCGATATCAGTGACCTCGCCGAGCAACACGAGCGAATTGCGTTGGCGTCTCAGGATCTCGCGGGTCGAAGGGGCGATCTCCCCCTCGGACAGGATGCCCGTCGCAACCTGGTACAGCAGCGGCTGGAACAGGTGATGGGTGGTGTTGGCGATGAGGGTGATGTCGACGTCAGCATGCTTGAGGGCCTGCGTGGCGAACAGCCCACCGAAGCCCGAGCCGATCACCACCACCTGGTGTCGACGGCCCGCGACATCCCCCTGCGCAGTGGTCTGATCCACAGGTGCCAGCGTACTCACCGACATTGCGGCTGGCGCGGGTGTCGCCGGTGCGGCGCCGCCACAGACGCGCTGTCTCACAGACGCGCCACCACCCATGCCAGCGCGGTCAGCGCAACGGCGTTGGCCCCCAGGATCAGCCAGACCACGAGCGTGATGCTCTGGTCGTAGGCCAGACCAAGGGCGGCGCCCGCCACCAGCAGGCCGAGGCCACGGACGAAGGCAAGCCAGCCGAACGCGATGGCCCGTTCACCCGGCGCGACGAGCTCGGTGACCACGGCCTTGACAGTCGAGTCCAGGACGCCGTTGACGACTCCCCATACCGCCACGCCGACCCAGACCAGGGTCGCGTTGTGGGTGAAGGCGATGGCAGCCACGCCGGCTGCGACCGGCGCGACGAGCAGGACCTTGGGTCCCCGCCGGTCATAGACCCGGCCCATCAGCAGACCGCTCACGCCGTCGACCAGCATCGCCAGCGCAAAGACCACCGGGACCTGTGCAGCCGTCAGCAGGCCCTGCGTCTGGGCATGGAAGGCCAGCAGTGGGAACGAGGCAACCCCCAATGACAGCACGGCAATTGCGCCGACGTACTGCCAAAGCAGCGGCGGCAGGCCGACCCGGGCGCTCCCGTCACCGTGGCCTCCGGAAGCCTCCGGGCGAGCTTGGATCGTCGATGCCTCCACCTCGTATGCCGCGGGGTCCGGGACGCGATGGCGCAGCCAGAACAGCAGGGCAAGCACCAGGACACCCGGGACGATGAGGACTCCGAAGGCCAGGCGGTAGTCGCCCGCGCGTTGGGACAGGACTGCCGCCAGCAGCAGCGGCCCGGCCATGGCGCCGAACTGGTCCATCGCCTGGTGGACCCCGAACGCGGTTCCGCGCCCGGTCTGCGTGGAGGCGTGGGACAACAGCGTGTCCTTGGCCGGTGAACGCACCGCCTTGCCCAGCCGCTCGGTGCCATAGAGCAGCAACGCCGGAGCCATCACGTTGGTCGCGCCGATCAGGGGGACACTGAGAACCGTCAGCGCATAACCTGCGATGGTCCACGTCCAGTAGTGCCGGCTGCGCTGGACCAGGTATCCGGACACCACTCGCAGGCCGTAACCGATGAACTCCCCTGCGCCAGCAACGGCTCCGACAACTGTCGCTGACGCCCCGAGGGTCGCCAGGTAGGGCCCGATGATGCTGCGCGCGCCCTCGTAGACCATGTCGGCCAACAAGCTGACCAAGCCGAAGCAGAGGACGAAATGCCACGGCCGCAGCTGCGGTCGGCCGATCGCTGCCCGCCCTGACCCATCCGTCGCCGCAACCATGCCCCTATCGAAGCAGCATGGGCGGCGTCTTTCGCCACCACTCCCGGTGCACGCCTCGAGCGGGCCGCTAGGCGAGCGCGGCGACCGCGCTGGGCCTCGGAGCTGCCTCTGTGAGGATCAACGCCTGGCAGTCGGCGATCGTGGCGGTGAGCAGGTCGACCAGCCGCTGCTCGACATCGGGTGCGCACGCCAGAGCAATGCCCTCGACGGCGACGCTCAGGATGCGCGGCGCGGTCTGGCCACGGAAGGTCCGTCGCGATACCCGCAACCCGCCCGAGAAGGACCGGGCCCACGCTGCAGCCTCGGGGACCTGATCCAGGACCTGGCGACTCTGCCGGCTCAGCGAGTCCCGGTCGCGGCCGTCGAGCTCGGCGAGGACGCGCTCGCACCCGATCACGGCGGTGGCCAGCACGTGCTGACGCGGCTCTGCGGCGATCGGCAGGGCCGCCAGCGCCGAGCGCAGGGCGATTGCCGCGTCCACGTGGACATCGTCACTGGTCAGGCCGATGACCGACGGGATCAAGGGTGTGAGCCGGGTGCGCCACTGATCGGTGACGCTGTCGTTGACGAGCCGGGCCAGGTGCGCGAGCAGCGGGTGCGTGCACGCCGGATGATCGCTCCAGCGCTCGCCCGCGAGGAACGAGGCCATCTCCATGAAGCAGGCGCCTCGGCGCGGGTTGCGGTGCTTGCCGCGAGACAGGACCGGCATCAGCTCCGGCGCGGTGACCGTGGGGGTCATGGTGTCCTCCCGAACGTTCGGGACCTTCAATCTTCATAGTCTGCGCCGCAATCGCCATTTGCGCCATCCCCGGTGTACAACCGCCTCGTTCGGGGTAACTAACTATATGATAACTTCATCAAGTGCCGATATTGGAACCGATCTACACGTTGAAGGCCGAGTTCTTCAAGACCCTCGGGCACCCTGGGCGGATCCGGATTCTGGAGCTGCTCGCCGAGGGTGAGCACTCGGTGGCCGAGCTGATGCCCAAGCTCGGCCTGGAGTCATCACACCTTTCTCAGCAGCTCGCCGTACTGCGCAGGGCCGGTGTGATCGTGGCCCGCAAGCAGGGAAACAACGTGATCTACTCGATGGCCTCGCAGGACATGGCTGAGCTACTCCTGGTCGCCCGGAAAGTACTGACGGGACTGCTCACCGACCAGTTGGGTCTGCTCAAGGACCTGCAAGCCAGCGGCCGGGCCACGGCACGAGCGGGCCGCTGATGAGTGCGGCCATCACGTCTGACAAGGACAGGGACCAATGAGCTGGATCGGCAGGATCGGTCGGGTCGGGCGCATCGTCGAGCCTGCGCAGGACGCCCCCGAGGCGGCCATTGCGCCCCCCACCGGAGTGACCGGCTCCCTGCAGGTACGGCACGTGGACGCCGGTTCCTGCAATGGTTGTGAGCTCGAGATCTCGGGCGCCTTCTCTGCGGTGTATGACGCGGAGCGGTTCGGGGCGCGCCTGGTCGCCTCGCCCCGCCACGCCGACGCACTGCTCGCGACCGGTGTGGTGACCCACAACATGCGTCAGCCGTTGCTGAACACCTTCCATGCGGTTCCGGAGCCCCGGGTCGTCATCGCTGTTGGCGACTGCGCCTGCAACGGTGGGGTGTTCGCCGACGGCTACGGCGTGGTGGGTCCGGTCGGCGACGTGGTCCCGGTAGATCTGGAAGTACCTGGCTGTCCACCAACCCCTCAGCAGATCATCACCGCGCTGCGTACGGTGACCGGCCGGTGACCACTGCCGTTCACACCTCCCCGGCCGTTCCGGCGCTTGGTGAGGGCCCTCGCGCCGCGCGTCCGACGGACGCTGAGGCCGCGCTGTGCGGAGGCCTCACCGCCATCCTCGGAGCGGTCGGCCTGGCGCTCGGCCTCAGCGTGATCTTCGGCGAGCCACGGCATCTGCGGATCGGCTGGTTGCTACCCCTGGTCGGTGTCCGTCTCGATCTCGACCGGCTGGGTGGGGTGTTCATGGCCGCGACCGGTGCGGTCTCGATCGCGGTGGGAATCTACGCCGTCGGGTACGCGCAACGGGAACACTGGGCTCGTTTCCCGCTGACCACGCTGCCGCTGTTCGTGGCAGGCATGCTCCTCGTTCCGGCAGCCGGATCTGTGACGACGTTTCTGCTGGCCTGGGAGCTGATGGCCGCCGCGTCACTGGTCCTGGTGCTGTCCGAGCACCGCCGTGACGCAGTCAGGTCCGCAGGGGTCTTCTACGCGGTCATGACCCAGCTGGGCTTCGCGGCGATCCTGCTGGCCCTGGTGATGTTGTCCGCGGCCGGCGGTGGCGACGCCTTCAGCACCATCGCCGCGCACGCGGATGGTCTTTCGTCCGGCACGCGCACCGCGGTGTTCCTGTTGACCCTCACCGGATTCGGGTCCAAGGCCGGGCTGCTTCCGCTGCATGCGTGGTTGCCGCGGGCGCATCCCGAGGCACCCAGCCCGGCCTCGGCGTTGATGAGCGCGGCGATGGTCAACATGGGTATCTACGGCATCATCCGCATCGACCTGCAGCTGCTCGGCCCCGGGCCGCACTGGTGGGGCCTGACGCTGATGATCTTCGGCGCCGTGTCAGCAGTCTTCGGGGTGCTGCAGGCCTCCGTGGCGACCGACCTGAAACGACTGTTGGCCTACTCGACCACCGAGAACATGGGACTGGTCACGCTCGCACTGGGTGCTGCCGCGCTCCTGCGCTCCTCCGGTGCGCCGACGGTGGCCGCCATCGCGATGACCGCCGCACTCCTTCACCTCCTTGCCCACGCCGCCTTCAAGACGCTCGGCTTCCTGGCCGCGGGATCCGTGCTGGCCGCGACCGGACTGCGCGACCTGGACAAGCTCGGGGGCCTGGCCCGCCGGATGCCGGTCACCACCGTGCTGTTCGGCATCGCCGCCCTCGGCGCGTCCGGCCTGCCGCTGGGTGCCGGCTTCGCCAGCGAATGGCTGCTGCTGCAAAGCCTCATCCACGCCCCGCCCGCCGGCAACACCCTGCTCGCGCTGGCGATGCCCCTGTCGGTGGGCGCGGTCGCGCTGACCACCGGGCTCGGGATCGCGGCCATGGTGAAGGCCTTCGGGGTCGGGTTCCTGGCCCGGCCGCGGTCGGCGGCCGCTGAGAAAGCCCGGGAGGCACCCACGAGCATGCTCATCGGCATGACGCTGGCCGCGGTGGCCTGCGTTGTATTCGCGGTCGCACCAGTGCTGCTCGGCCCGACCCTTGGGCGGGTGCTGGCCGCGCTGCCCACGGTCGGTGGCGACGCTGCGGGTCCGCGGCTCGGCACGATCCTGCGGCTGCCCGGTGTCGCCGGCTCGCTCTCGCCGAGCCTGATTGCCGGCGCCCTGGTCCTTGCGGTGCTGCTCGCGCTCGGTCTGGCCCGTTGGGGGGTGCGGCACCGCCCCGCTGCGGTGGTGTCCCCGCTGTGGGCCTGCGGCGCAGATTCCCTGAGCCCGCGGATGCAGTACACCGCCACATCGTTCGCGGAACCTTTGCAGCGCGTCTTCGATGACGTCCTGCGGCCCGACACCGACGTGGAGATCACCCACTTTGCCGAGTCCCGGTACCTGGTCGAAAGGGTCACCTACCGAACCCGGCAGGCCGACCCGGTGGAACAGCGCTGCTACACCCCGGTGGTCCGTGCGGTGACAACCTGGGCGGGGTGGGTGCGCCGCGCCCATACCGGCAGCGTCCACCTCTACCTGGCCTACGGCGCCCTGGGGCTGCTCGTCGTTCTCCTGGTTGCTCGATGAGCGCCCTGGCAGTCGTGGCCGCCGCCCTGCAGGTGGTTGGGGTTCTGGCCGCAGCGCCGTTCGTCGTGGGTGGGATGCGGCAGGTGCGCGCCCGCCTGGAGGGCCGGGCCGGCGGCGGTATCGGTCAGCCCTGGCGGGACCTGCGCAAACAGCTGCGCAAACAGCAGGTCACGCCGCGTGGGACCACGGTGGTCCTCGCTCTGGCACCAGCCGTTATGGCCGGCAGCACGCTGCTGATCGCCGCGATCGTGCCGCTGATTGCGCTGGGCTCTCCCCTGGACTCGGCCGCGGACCTGTTCGGGGTCGTCGGCCTGCTGTTCCTGGGAACGGTAGCCCTGACCCTGGCCGGTCTGGACACCGGCACCGCGTTCGGCGGCATGGGGTCCAGCCGCGAGATCACCATCGCGGCCCTGGTCGAACCCACCATCCTGCTAGCGGTGTTCGCCCTGTCCGTTCCGGGTCAGTCGGCCAACCTGGCTGCCATCGTCTCGGCGACCTCGCGCAACCCCGGACAGGTGCTCTCGCCCGCGAGCGTGATGGCGTTCGTGGCGCTGATCATCGTGATCGTCGCCGAGACCGGGCGGCTGCCAGTTGACAACCCCTCCACCCACCTCGAAGTGACGATGATTCATGAGGCGATGGTTCTGGAGTACTCCGGTCCCAAGCTGGCACTGGTCGAGTGGGCCAGCGGCATGCGCCTCACGGTCCTGCTGGCGCTCGTGGCGAACCTGTTCCTGCCCTGGGGAATAGCCGACACTGACCCGTCGCTGCTCGGGTCGCTCCTTGGGCTCTTGGCGATCACCGTCAAGGTCGCCCTCCTGGCCGGCATGCTCGCCGCCGTTGAGGTGTTCATCGCGAAGCTTCGGCTGTTCCGGGTTCCCGAGCTGCTGGCCGGTTCGTTCCTGCTTGCCCTGCTGGCGGTCACGGCGTCCTCCTTCCTTGCCAACCCGACCAGCTGATCGCCATGACATCAACCGCCAGGACCGCAACAGAGAAGGGCAGATGACCCAAGCCACCTATAGCGGGGTGCTCAGTCTCGCCGCGGGAGCGTTTCTGCTGTTCGCTGTCCTGATCGTGTGGCGCCGTGAGCTCCGCGCGATCGTCAAGCTGCTGGCCTGGCAAGGCGCAGCTCTGGCCGCGATCCCCGTGACCGAGGGCGTCTACGAGCGTGATGCGGCTCTGGTCACCGTCGGAGTGATCGTGCTGGTCCTGCGCGCGGGCGTCCTGCCGGTCCTGCTCGCGCGGGCCGTCGGCACCGAGGATCACGAACGTCGTGAGAGCACGCCGCTGGTCAACACCACCACGTCACTGCTGATCACCGCAGGTCTGACCGTCCTGGCCTACGCCGTGACCCGGCCGATCATCACGCTGGACCCCACCGCGGCCACCCGCGCCGTGCCGGCCGCGTTCGCCGTGATCTTGATTGCCGTGTTCGTCATGGTCAGCCGGCGCCGTGCCCTGTCCCAGGCCGTGGGTTTCATGATGCTGGACAACGGCATCGCAGCCACCGCGTTCCTGATCACCGCCGGCGTGCCCCTCATCGTCGAGCTCGGCGCATCGCTGGACGTGCTGTTCGCCGTGCTCGTGCTGGGTCTTCTTACCGGGCACATGCGCCGCGCCTTCGGCGACACCGACCTCGATCAGCTACGGGAGCTGCGCGACTGATGATCATCCTGATGCTGACGCCGATCCTCGCCCCGCTCGCCGCGGCCGCGCTCGCGGCCGTGCTCGGCTGGCGGCGGCTGAGCGCGTCGGTCACCGTCCTCGCCGCGCTCTCGGTCCTGGTCAGCGGCGCCGTCCTCGGCTTCGGTGTCGAGTCCGGGGCGCGGTTCGGTGTCGGGCATCTGCTGCGAGCCGACGCGCTCACGGTGACCATGCTCATCGTCATCGGCACGGTGGGCACCCTGGCCACCTGGGCCAGCGTCGGCTACGTCGACGCCGAGCTCGACCACGGGCACACCGACCACAAGGGCGCGAGCCTCTACGGCGTACTCGTGCCCATCTTCCTCGCCGCAATGGGGCTTGCCGTCCTGGCCAACAACATCGGTGTGATGTGGGTGGCCATCGAAGCCACCACCGTCGCCACCGCGTTCCTCGTCGCCCACCGCCGGACCCGTGCCGCGCTGGAGGCCACCTGGAAGTACGTCGTCATCTGCTCTGTCGGTATCGCGCTGGCGTTCCTGGGCACCGTTCTGCTCTACTTCGCCAGCCTGCACGCCGGCGCGTCGAGCGGCACGGCCCTGGACATCGACGTTCTGCTCGCCCATGCCGCTCAGCTCGACCCCGGCGTGACCTCCCTGGCCGCCGGGTTGTTGCTGCTGGGCTACGGCGCCAAAGCCGGACTTGTCCCGTTCCACACCTGGCTGGCCGACGCACACAGCCAAGCCCCGGCACCGGTATCTGCGCTGATGAGTGGAGTGCTGCTGTCCGTCGCATTCTCCGCGCTGCTGCGCGTCAAGTCCGTTGTCGACCTGGCGCTGGGCAGCGATTTCCTGCGCACCGGCCTGCTCATCGTCGGGCTCCTCACCGTGCTGATCGCCGCGTCACTGCTGGTCGTCCAGACCGACTTCAAACGGATGCTGGCCTACTCCTCCATGGAGAACATGGGCCTGGTCGCGGTCGCGGCAGCCGCCGGCACCACACTGGCAGTCGCCGCGCTGCTGCTGCACGTCCTGGCCCACGGGATCGCCAAGGCGCTGGTGTTCCTGGCCGCCGGACAGCTGCAAGCCGCGCACGACTCCACCGCGATCGGTGACGTCACCGCTGTGCTGGCCCGATCTCGCCTGATCGGCATCCCGTTCGCCGTGGGCCTGGCGGTCCTGCTCGGCCTGCCACCGTTCGCCATGTTCGCCAGCGAGCTGTCCATCGCCCGCGCGCTCGCGGGTGCCCACCTCGGGTGGGTGCTCGGCGCCGTGCTGCTGCTCATGGTCATCGCCTTCGCCGCCCTGGTCCGCAACGGCAGCCGAATGCTGCTCGGCCCACCAGACGCGAGCTCACCGGCGATCGCCATCTCGGGCTCCGTCGCCGCTGCGCTGGTTACCGGCGTCATCCTGAGCGTGGCCCTGGGTCTGACCGCCGGGCCGCTCACCCAGCTCTTCCACACCGCTGCCACCCTGCTCGGAGCCGCCCCATGACCGCCGACGCTTCCATCAACGCCGCGCCGGCCGGCGTTCACCGCATTGCCCGAACCCTGGCACCGGCCGGCCTCGCCGCACAGGCCGCGGCGCTGTTCGGGGACGGCTTCCGCCTTGGCCTGGTCGCAGCGCACGACGAGGGCGCCACCCTGCGCGTGGTGTACCTCTTCCTCGCCGGCGCCCCGGACCGCCGGATCGAACTGCAGGTCACCCTCCCCGCCGACGACCCACAGCTGCCTTCGCTGGCCTCGCTGTCCTTTCCCGCCTCACGCTTCGAACGCGAAATGCACGACCTGTTCGGGATCGTGCCCGTCAGTCACCCGCTGCCCCGCCGACTGGTCCGGCACGCACACTGGCCCGCCGGCTGGTACCCGATGCGCCACAACGCCGGGCCACCGCCGCCGTTCACCGACACCGAGGCCTACCCATTCCTCGCAGTGGAGGGCGACGGGGTCTATGAGATCCCGATCGGGCCTGTCCACGCCGGCATCATCGAGCCGGGACACTTCCGCCTCTCCGTCGTCGGGGAAAGCATCCTCAAGCTCAAGGCCCGGCTCTGGTTCACCCACCGTGGCGTCGAGAAGCTCTTCGAAGGGCTCGATGCCACCGGCGCCATCCACCTCGCCGAACGGATCAGCGGTGACACCTCCGCTGCCCACGCTCTGGCCCACAGCCTCGCCGTGGAAGACGCCCTCGGCATCGTCATGCCCGAACCAGCCCACCGGCTGCGCGCTCTGGTCCTCGAACTGGAAAGGCTCTACAACCACGCCGCCGATCTGGGCGCGCTGGCCAACGACGTCGGCTTCTCCCTCGCCAACGCCCACGCGCAACGGATCCGCGAACAGCTACTGCGGATCAACAACACCACCACCGGCCACCGACTGCTCCGCGGCGCCATCAGTCCCGGGGCCGTCGAGCTACTCGCCCTACCCGACCCTGCTCAACTCGCCCAGATCGCCGAAGACCTCGCAGAAGTCGCCCAGCTCACCCTTGCGAACACCGTCATCCGTGACCGCTTCACCGGCACCGCAGTCCTCACCCGCGACCAGGCACGGGACCTCGGATGCCTGGGCTACGTCGCGCGCGCCAGTGGCCTCGCCACCGACGCACGCCTCGACCACCCCACCACCGACCTTCCCCTCTCACCCCTTACCAGGACCGGCGGAGACGTCCTCGCCCGCTTCACCCTCCGCCGCGACGAGTTCGCAGCCTCCACCCAGCTGGCCATACAGCTCACCAGCACTGCCGAGCTGTTGACCTTCCGAGGCGCACCAGCGGAGCGAACCAGGACCGATGCCCCCCCGGGGGCAGTGCGAAGCGGGGTCGGCATCGTCGAAGGGTGGCGCGGCACCATCGTCCACCGCGTTGAGGTCGACCGTGACGGCCGCCTCACCCGAGCCAAGATCGTGGACCCGTCCTGGTTCAACTGGCCAGCGTTACCCGTCGCCCTGGCGGACACCATCGTGCCCGACTTCCCCCTCACCAACAAAAGCTTCAACCTCTCCTACGCGGGAAACGACCTCTGACCCGCGCACCGACCGCTGGACGGCGCTCCTGCTCTAGAGGTTGCCCCGGCGCTCCTGCTCGCGCTCGATGGCCTCGAACAGCGCCTTGAAGTTGCCCTTGCCGAAACCCAGCGAGCCGTGGCGCTCGATCATCTCGAAGAACACGGTGGGGCGGTCGCCGAAGGGCCGCGTGAAGATCTGCAGCAGGTAGCCGTCCTCGTCGCGATCGACCAGGATGCCGCGCTTCTGCAGCTCCTCGATCGGGACGCGCACGTGGCCGATGCGCTCACGTAGGGCCGGGTCCTCGTAGTACGAGTCCGGAGTCGCCAAGAACTCCACACCCTCGGCAGACATGGCGTCGACGGCGGCCAGGATATCGCCCGTGGCCAGGGCCAGGTGTTGAACGCCGGGGCCGTTGTAGAACTCGAGGAACTCATCGATCTGGCTCCTCTTCTTGGCGATCGCCGGCTCGTTCAGGGGGAACTTCACCCGGTGGTTGCCATTGGCGACAACCTTGCTCATCAGCGCGGAGTAGTCCGTGGCGATGTCGTCGCCGATGAACTCGGCCATGTTCACGAAGCCCATGACCAGGTTGTAGTAGGTCACCCATTCGTCCATCTTGCCGAGCTCGACGTTGCCCACGACGTGGTCGAGCGCCTGGAAGATCCGCTTCGGCGCACCCTCGCGCCTGACGAAGCCAGAGGTCCGCTCGACATAGCCGGGCAGGTAGACCCCGTGGTACCGGGAGCGGTCAACGAGGGTGTGCTGGGTGTCGCCGTATGCTGCGATGGCACCCACCCGGACCGTGCCGTGCTCGTCGGTGATGTCCTGGGGTTCCTGGACGATCACGGCGCCGGTTGAACGCGCGTGCTCGATGCACTTGTCCACGTCCGGTACCTCGAGGGCGATGTCGACGACGCCATCCCCGTGGACGCGGTGATGGTCCAGCAGCGGGCTGTCGAGGGCGACTCCACCCTTGATGACGAAGCGGCACGATCCACTCTTGAGCACGAAGGCCTTGTGGTCGCGGTTGCCGGTCTCGGGGCCGCTGTAGGCAACCAGCTCCATGCCGAAGGCGGACTGGAAGAAGAGCGACGTCTGCGTCGCGTTACCGACCACGAACACCAGGGCATCCCAGCCAGTCACCGGGAACCGGTCCTTGGTCTCGTCGTACTCCACCAGGCCGACGAGCTGCTTGAGCTGTTCCAGGTCGAGGTTGGCGTCGCGCTCTTCGGCCGTGAGGGTGCTCGTGTCGGTCATGACCACACTGTGAACCAGCGAGGTCGCACGGTGCAAGTAGTGCCCGTTTGGCTGGTCAGGCTGCACAGAGTGCGCTGCCCCGATACCTGTTCTCCATACACTCTGTCCATGCACCTGGACGACCTGGACACTCGTATCCTCAGCGCCTTCATGGACGACCCACAGATCGGCGTCCTGGCGGCGTCACGACGCCTCGGCGTCGCCCGCGGTACCGTCCAGACCCGACTCGACCGGCTCCACCAGCGTGGAGTGCTCACGACCTTTGCGCCCCAGGTGAATCCGGCCGCCATGGGCTACCCGGTGACGGCCTTCTGCACACTCGAGATCCGCCAGGGCCGCGGCCACGACCCCATTGTTACGCACCTGTCCGCCATACCCGAGGTACTCGAGGCACACACGATCACCGGCTCCGGCGACCTCATGATCCGGGTGGTCGCCAGAGACAACACCGACCTGCAGCGCGTGATCGACATGGTCGTCGACGACGGACACGTGATCAGGGTGTCAACCGTCATCGCGCTCGCAACCCAGATCGACTATCGGACCCTGCCACTGGTCCAGAGCGCCGGCTCAGCGCAAGACTCAGGCCAAAGCTCAGGCCAGCGCTGAGGCCACGGCTTGGGCCGCCGAGCTCACCTGTGGTCCCACGGTTCTGGCGTCCAGAGGGACCATCGAGACCACGCCCAGCGAGGCCTCGAGCCCGGTCATGCCCATGATCGGCGCCGCGATCCCGTGCGCTCCGGACTCCAGCTCACCATCGGTGACGACGTATGCCGCCCGGCCCTCTCGCGCGGCCAGGATGGCGCGACCTGCCGCACCCCGGTCAAGCGGATGACGGGTGCCGATGCGATAGGCCACGTGATAGTCGGTCCAGGACGGTTCGACGACGGCGATGGCGAGCGCTTCTCCGCCCTCGACCACGGTCAGGTGTGCCGTGGCGCCCACCGTGTCCGCCAGTGCCCGCAAGATGGGCAGTGCGCTCTCGCGCAGCAGCGGCAGCACCGAGGACGACAGCCGGGTGATCCCCAGACCCATCCGGATCCGACCGTCCGGGCGACGGGTAACGAAGTCCCGGGCCGCCAGCGTGGCCACCAGCCGATAGACGATGGGCCGCCCGACACCGAGCGAAGTCGCCAGCTCGGTGACCGTCATCCCGCC
>JAYSQM010000213.1:0-1626 GCA_043721575.1 Phycicoccus sp. | reverse complement strand
CTCGCCGAGTCCCAGAACGACATGGCGACCCTGGCCGCGGTGGGGGCCACCCGGCATACCCGCCGTGGCATTGCCGCCTCCCAGGCACTCGTCGTCGCGGCCTGCGGCGCCCTGCTCGGCGTGGCCGTCGGCATGGTCCCCGGGATCGCGAGCACCTGGCCGCTGACGGCCCGGATCGTGGACCAGGTCACCGGCAAGATGACGACGCGGGCCCCGATCATCGTCATCCCGTGGCTGCCGCTTCTCGCGGTCGTCGTGCTGGTGCCGCTGCTCGCGGGTGCCCTCGCGTGGATCGCGGTCCGGCGTCATCCCCAGATGACCCGCCGGCTCGCCTGAGTGCATCGGCGTAGGCTCCCCGGCCATGACGCTCCTCGCGCAGATCCTGGTCGGCATGGTGGCCGCCCTGCACCTCGGCTTCCTCGTCCTGGAGATGTTCTTCTGGAACACCCCACGCGGACGCGCCAGCTTCGGGACCACCCCGGAGTTCGCCGCCGAGAGTGCCGCCCTGGCTGCCAACCAGGGCCTCTACAACGGTTTCCTGTCGGCCGGGCTGGTCTGGAGTCTGATCGCGGCCGACCCGGTGGGCTTCCAGGCCAAGGTCTTCTTCCTGGTCTGCGTGATCATCGCCGGACTGTATGGCGCCAAGACGGTCAGCCCGCGAATCCTGTTCATCCAGGCCGTTCCTGCGGTGTTGGCGCTGGCTGCGGTGTTGCTGAGCCGGTGACCGAGCCGGTGCCTTCGGGGTCGCGGCGGCTGGGCGAAGGCCTAGTCATTCCGGATCAGGCGCCGTCGGCAAAGGTCGCCCAAATGGTGGATTGACCGGGAGTGAGGCCGACCCTACGGTCAGGAGATGACCGACCTAGCCGCCAGCCGGGTGGGAGCCCGCGCCGACCGTCTCGACCGGGCGTTCGCAGGCGTGCGGACACGGTTCGCGCCGCTGTTCCCCGGCGGCGAGATCCAGGACACCGGCCACGCCATCTGGACGGTGAGCACGACGCCTCTTCGCGTCGTCAACGGGGTGATCCGCTATGACGCCAGGGACTTCCACGGCCCCGTGAGTGAACGCGAGCTCGACAGCTGCCTGGCCGTGCTGTCGACGTACGACGTGCCGTGGCGGTTCAGCGCCTGGGACCATCTGGGCGCCGATGTGCTGGTGCCCCACCTGGTTGCCCGGGGAATGGTCGGGACCGGCAGCGCCCCGGCGATGTGGCTGGACCTGCCGGGCCGTGCGCTGACCACCGCAGCCCCGAAGACCGCAACCCCGAAGACCGCAGCCGGGGAGGGCATCGAGATCCGATCGGTCACCGACGCGTCCGACCACCATGAGTGGACCCAGATCTTCACCAACGTGTTCGGGATCCCGAGCGAGTACACCGACCTGTTCGAGCAGATGGTCGCCGAGCCCGGCTCGCGCAGCGTCATCGCCCATGCGAACGGTCACCCGGTCGGGTGCCTGAGCATGTCGATAGAGGAAGGCGTGGCGGTCGTCTACAACGTCGGCGTCCTTCCCTCTGCGCGACGTCGCGGGGTCGGCCGACGTCTGCTGCAGGCCGCCCACAAAGGGGCCGCGGCACGAGGCGCGGACGCGTGCGTCGTCGTGGCGACCCGGGCCGGATCCGGCATCTG